>JBEARC010000059.1:0-32943 GCA_041163465.1 Bacteroidota bacterium | reverse complement strand
AAGCGCTACAGCCTGCTTGTAGACAACGATTGCGAGGCGGTCTTCGCCGGGAAACAAGGGGAAATCTTGAAAAAATCCCTCTGGGTGGAGCACAGGGGAGTTTCTGACCTACGGTCATTGTTCCACCCTTTCACTCAGAGGGAACCAGGCTCGAGCGCTGACGCGCTTGCCCCTCCTCGATCGCTCGTTTCCAAGCGAGCTTGAAACCAGCGCTCGTCAGAGGGGCTGAACTGCTTCGCAGTTCTCGAGCTAACTGGTCACTTCGTGGAGCCGGGGGGAGTCGAACCCCCGTCCAAACAAGGCCACACCGGAGTTTCTACATGTTTATCTCGCGATTGATTGTCGGCTGAAGGCTGACCACGAGCAGCCCACCAAACAGCGTAGTCCAGTAAGGTTCGCGCCGGGCGTCGGACACACCCTTAGCTAGTCCCATTTACCTGATGCCCTACGTTGCGACGGAAGGGTCCGTACGCCGCAACAGGGCAGCTCGTTCCGCCACCTGGTGACTGGAATTAGGCGAATCGACTGAGTCGATTATGCCGCGAGCGCGTAGGAAGTGTTGTCATTTCTGACTGAAGATTTGAGATTCACGAGCGACATCTCCAAGAGCTCGACATGCTTCCCCGATTTGGTCATCTTGCTGTCAAATCCAAAATCGGCCCCAAAAATCAAAGAACAACGCCCTGCCAGATTCATCGCCTGAGCGTCCAAGACAGGACTTGCAAAGCTACGGAGGGTCAAGGGATTTGGAAGGGCACCGGAGTTTTTTGTATCTTATTGAAAACCAAACGAGAGAGACATGGGGATATCAATTTTTGACTGGATGTGGATTGCGTTGATTGCCGTGGCGACCGCAGGGTCCATTTCATACGGCATCGTGACAGGGCGCAAAAGTGTGACCAAACAGATGTCACGGCTCATGGAACGTGCAGAACATCAACGGCTGCGCAAAAAATATTGGAAGTCCCTGGCCAAAGGCAAGAAGTGCGTCGAGGAGCGTTGACGGGTCTGTGACTTGGGTTGTCCAAACCAAGTTCACCTCAATTACATTTGATGCATGAAGATTGGAGTCGTGCGCGAAGGAAAGGTTCCCCCGGATCAGCGGGTGCCCCTCACCCCTGCCCAATGTGCGGAATTGAAGAGGCTTTACCCCGAGGTGGACCTTGTGGTCGAGGCGAGCGAAGTGCGCAGGATTACGGACGATGAATACCGCGCCGAGGGTGTCACCGTGGTGCCTTCACTTCAAGATCAGGCATGCGACGTGCTTTTGGGCGTCAAAGAGGTGCCAGAGCGCGAATTGATTCCCGACACCACCTATTTGTTCTTCAGTCACACGTACAAGTTGCAGCCCTACAACGCCAAACTCCTCAAAGCCATTGTTGAGAAGCGTATTCGGCTGATTGACTATGAATTGATCAAACGAACCAACGGCAAACGTGTCATCGGTTTTGGGCGATGGGCCGGCATTGTCGGGGCCTACAACGCCTTGAGGGCTTGGGGGCTACGCGAAGGATCCTACGACTTGCCCCGCGCCATGGATTGTCGCGACATGAAAGAAATGATCGAGCACGGCAAGGGTGTGGATTTGCCATCGCGCATGAAAATTGTGCTCACGGGAGGAGGTCGCGTGGGCATGGGCGCACACGAATTGTTGACCAATCTGGGACTTCGGGAGGTTCACAAAGAGGCCTTTCTGAAGGAGCGATTTGAAGAAGCGGTGTTCACCCGATTGGATGTTGAAGACTACAACGCGCGGCGAGATGGCAAGCCATTTGTCATGAAGGATTTTGTGGATGAGCCCCTGGATTTCAAGAGTTCATTCCTGCCCTATGCGCGGGTCGCAGATTTGTACATCGCGGGCCATTTTTGGGCAGAGGGCTCCCCTTTCATCTTCACACGTGAGGACATGAGAGATCCCCAATGGCGAGTGCGCGTAGTCGCTGACGTCAGTTGCGACATCGATGGGCCTGTGGCGTGCACCATCCGTCCGAGTACCATCGCGGATCCACTCTATGGATACAACCCACGTGAAGAGCGAGAATGTGCCTTCGATGACCCTTCGGGATTGACGGTCATGGCCGTGGACAACCTTCCATGTGAGCTGCCTCGCGATGCAAGCCATGGATTTGGGAAAGAACTCATGGCCCACGTGATTCCACTGCTCATCGGTGGCGACCGCGACAACATGCTGACCAACGCCACGGAGACAACGCTGGAGGGGACATTGGCACCCAAGTACCGCTACCTCCAAGATTACATTGACCGCGCCTGACGCTGAGATGGACCGCGCCTGACGCTGAGGTTGGCCACCCCTGTCGCCTGGATCATAGGCTTCGTCTATTGAGCGACGAACACGTAGGTCAGGCGACCTTCTTGCCGCCTGGGGGCGTCGGCGGAAGCATTGAATCGCGCACGTCGGGCACTTCGAAGGGCCGCTTCCCCGAAGCAACTTGCAGGATCACCTGACATCAATGAGGCGCTCACGACCCGACCGTTGGGGTCCACCTCGATCGCCACCTCCAACTGCGCCCCACCGTGACAGGAATAACCTGGGACGTCGAGATCCAATCCACGACGGTTGGTCAAACTGTACTTGACCGTCACAAGGCCGTCGTATTGGGCATCCCACGACTCATAGGTGTTGCCCACGTGCTGATGCGTCACATCGGCCTGCCCTGCCGTCTTGAACTCCTTCTGCTCGGCTGACAACCGCGCAAATTCATCCGATTCCATGGCCCGCAGCTCTGCGTCGACTTGGGCTTCAAGCGCGGCCTGTTCTTTGGCCGAGAGTTGGGTGGATCGAGCTTCTGACGAGGTTTGGGCTTGGGCATCAGCACGAAGGTTGGCCACCCGAGCGGCGATGGCCTCTCGCATGCGATCCTCGAAGCTCTGGGAGGGTTGTGGCGCTGGAGGTTCCTCTCCCATCCAAACCTCCGTGTATGTTTCACTTGGGGATCCTCCGTCGCGGACGGGGATCCACACCATGGCTCCCAAGACCACCACGTGGGCCAACAGGGTGAAAAGTACAGCCCGTCGCGCAATCCCCATGAATCAGTCGTACGAGGGATTGGTTTGCAAATCCCAAATGGCCTTGGTGATGCTCTGATCGCCACGGAAGTAATAAACCCCGGTCTTGGTCACCACCTTCCTGTAGCGGGTCACCACATCTCCGTCACGCACCGTTCGTTGGATCACGATGCCATTTTGGATGTCGTAGCTCGTTTCCTGGACGCCCTGTGGAATGTCCCGGTCCTCAGCAGCCACGATGACCTCGCCCTGCGGATGCTTGGATGCCTCTTCGATGAAGTCCAACTCCATTTGGGCGAGGGTGCCACGATTCTTGGTCAATTCAGCGAGACTGCTCTCCTCGTCCGCCCAACGCGCTTTGTCATCCTCGAGGCGGCCTTGGGTTTGGATGATGTGCTCGCGATGTTCCGCTGAACGACCTGCGTATCCGTCCTGGACCTCACGTCCTGTGGTACCATGTCCCCGATCTTGGGAGGTCGCGTCGAGTCGCGCACGCTCCGAACGCATGGCCGATTCCGCCTGCCATCGATCCGTTGCCATCTGCACGTCCTGCTTTTTTTCCATCACGGCCGCAGCGGCCGCACGCCGCTCAGACTCCAAGGCTTGACGGTAGTACAACTCGGCCTCATCTTCTGCTGCCCCGTTCTTCAGGCCTGCTGCGTTGGACCGACTCTGGGATTCCGACTTGCGTTGAGCGCGGGCCTCTTCTTGGGCCTTCAGCCGCTCTTGCAACTCACGCTCCTTGGCTTCGAGGGCCGCGCGGTTGGCATCCAGCCGCGCATCTTGTTGTGAAGCAGCCTCTTCCGATTCCTTCGCGCGTTCCTCTTCCGCCAAACGTCTGGCCTCTCGTGCCGCATCTCCTTGGGCACGCTCTTGGGCTTGTGCATCGGCTGCCGCTTGCTTTTCGGCGGCACGTCGTTCCGCGTCTTGCGATTCTGCTGAACGACGGGCTGCTTCTTCAGCGCGGGCCGCAGCTTCTTCAGCTTGGGCCGCAGCCTCTTCAGCTTGGGTCGCTTCACGTGCTGCCTGCTCCTCGGCTCGACGGTTGGCCTCTTGCGCCTCCGCTGCCGCGCGCTCCTCCGCCCGTTCCGCTTCTGCTGCGGCTTGTTCAGCTTCCAGAGCTTCCCTTTCCGCCCGTTGGATGGCGTCCAAGGCTGCATTCGCCCGATCCAATCCTGCCTGGGCAAGGTCATCGCCAGGGATGAAATTGAGGGCCTTCTGGTATTCGGTTTGGGCTTCCTCCCAACGTTCCCTCGCCTCTGCCCGCTCACCATCCTCCATGGCGTTGTCATACCTCATGCGGGCACGCGCCAAGTCCTCCTCCATGTTGGCCAACCGATCCAATTCCCTGTCAATGGCCCGCCTCATCTCCTGGGTGTGTGCCATGTCAAATTGCAACTTTCCCCGGTCGTCCACATTCGCGATGCCGATGGGGCTGTCCATGATGCTGAGATCAAAACCCTCCACCATGTCAAACAACGTCATGTCAAGATCGAAAGTGTAGCCATCGCTTTCGAGCGGGGTGGAAGAGTCGCCCGCATTGATTTGGACACGCTTGGTCACCATACCATCCCCAATGAATTCAATCGTGTAGTTCTGATTCAAAGGGAGTTCCACGAAGTATTGTCCGTTCCTGTCTGAGAGGATTTGATCGAAAGCCTCCCCGTTCTGCAAAACCGAGACCGTGATATCGACCAGTTTGGCATTGGAATCCTCGTGACGCAAGGTGCCATTGACCACGAGCATATCGCTTTGGGCATGCAACGCCCCTGAAATCATCCCCAAAACGAAAAACCAAAGCGCAAGGCGCCAACGGACGGCTCGAGACCCGTGGGTTGTCCGCTCCACAAGGTTGACAAAACGCGATGAAGGCATGGTTCTCTCGTAGGTTTGTGTCATGGCAAGTTCGCCGAAAAATAAGGATTTCCGCTCAAACAGACTCGACCCGAGCCCTGGATTCAGTTGGTGGGAGCTTCGAGGTTGGTTCGGTGATTTGGATGCTTTGGTCGTCGGTGGAGGATTGGTGGGCATGACGGCCGCCATGCACATGAAGGCACAAAGGCCTGAAGCGCGGATTGCCATCATCGACAGGCAACCCTTGGGAGGGGGCGGATCCACCCGAAATGCTGGTTTTGCATGCTTTGGAAGCCCATCGGAACTCGCAGAGGACGTCCAAACCCTCGGCGAGGCGCGAACCGCACAATTGGTGGCCATGCGTTGGCGAGGCTTGCAAGAGCTGCGACAAGCGTGGGGCGATGAGGCGTTGGGCTACAAAGAGAGCGGCAGTGTCGAATTGTTCACCCATGCGGATCACCTCAAGCATGTCGAGGCGTGGTTGCCTCGCCTCAACGCGATGTTGGCACCTGTGTTGGGCGAGCCGCCTTTTCACCTCGTGGCGTCCGGGTCCCTCCCGGGAATCCGAAAAGATACAGGGATGGTGGCCAGTCCCCTTGAAGGGCTGCTCGACACGGCACAAACCATCCAAACCATGCGTCGCGCCCTGATGGAACGTGACATCCCCTTCCTGCCAGGCCTCCCCATGACATCCCTCGAAACGGGCGGGCGTGGTTGGCGGATTGGAACGCCCGCAGGCGTGGTGGAAAGCCGGCAGGTGCTCCTGGCCACCAACGCCTTGGCAGCCCAATGGTTGGACCTCGACGTTCATCCGGTGGACAACCACGTCTTGGTGTCCGCTCCTCTCCCCGATCTCACCTTGACGCACACGGTTCATCACGACCGAGGGTATGTCTATGCACGAAGGGTTGAGAATCGATTGCTCATCGGGGGTGGCCGCCAGTGGGGACTGGATGCCCAAGGTGTGGTGGAGGCCTTGACAGCATGGGCCCAAACCCACCTGCACGCGCAGTTTACGCCGGCCCACCATTGGGTTGGAACGTTGGGCGTCGGTCAAGAACGTTGGCCCATCGTGAACACGCCTGCGCGAGGACTCCATGTGGGCGTTCGGATGGGAGGCATGGGCGTGGCCATTGGTGGTTTGGTGGGCCGTCAGCTCGCTGAGCTCGCCTTGGGGGAGTGAAACCTTTTGGGGGCTGCGGACGTACGCTCGCACAACCCCATTTCTGATGACCATGCGCTTCTTGAGCACCCCACTGTACGCAGCCACCTTCTCCGTGGCCGCCCTTCTATCTTCCTCCTTGGCATGGACCCAGGACCTGTCAACCGTCGTTGACAACCCAAAGTCCGCCCCATGTGTCGAGGTGTTTGTGGGCCAGTCCGTTCAGGCCATGCCATTCCACATGCGCGGTTTGACCTTGGGTCAACCCCTGGCTTCAACGTGGACCTTGGAAGTCGCATTTCTATCCCTTCAGCGAGATGAAGACTCGGGGGTGCAGGCACTTCGTTCCACCTCGCACAACCTTGGGGTGGGGTTGCGTTATTCCCCTTGGTCAGCCCAACAAAAGGCCGTTCGACCCTTTGTCAGTGCAGGCATGGCTTGGCAACAAGCCACGGTGATGGCGGATGCCCAAAGTGCGGACGGCCAAACCTATCACCTCTGGGATGACGGGTTGTTGTACGGATTTGACCAACCCGTTCCCATGCCAGACGCTGACCTCCCGACGGCCCTTCAGCGGGACAATGTCTATGAAACGCAACTCTCACAAGCCAACCGCGCGGTTGTGCCCTTGAAACTTGGTGTGGATCTTCAATTGACGCCGCGCGTGCATGCCTCTGTGGCTGCATGGATGGTTCCTGGCACCTCAAGCCCAGGCCTTCAAGCTGGGCTGGGTATGACCTTTGGCAAACGTGCGCCGAGCATTCGCACCTTGTTCCCCGAGGAGTTTTTGGCACTTGGGGATGATGCCGATGGCGACGGGGTCAAAGACGTAAAGGACTTGTGCGGAGGAACGGAGCCCGGAGCGATCGTGGATCGATTCGGCTGTGCCATAGACACCGATGGCGATGGTGTGCCTGACCACAGGGACCTCGAATTGAACAGCACCGACATGCTCGTCAACGCAGATGGCGTGAGTGTGAGTTTGGAAGAATGGCAGGCCTTGTGGGCCCCCGAACGCGGCAACCCCGCCCTCTTTGCGCAGGACAGCGCCGTGATTGTGGCCGAATTGAACGCTGCGCAAATGGCCCAGATGCTCGGTCACGTGGGCAACACCGCCGCCAACACCGAAGCCAAAATGTTGCTCGAACTACGCGAAAAAGTGTACAACCCAAGCATCACGTACCGCATCCAGTACGGCGCCTATCTGGCCGATTTTGAGCCCTCTGTATCCACCTACGGATCCGAGGATGTTGAATCGATCCGAGGGGAACATGGCCTGACGCTCCACGTTGGTGGTGAATACATGCGTCTGTCTGAGGTCAGACAAGCATTGGAAAAGGCCAAATCTGCGGACCACCAAGATGCCTTCATCACGGCATACCGAAACGGCAAGCGCATTTCATTGGAGGAGGCAGACCAATTTGAGAAACTGCGCCAAGAGAGGGTCGCCGAAGCTGCGGCGCTGTTTGACGCACCGTCCATTCGTTTCCATGTTCAGCTCGGTCGCTACAGTGCGGGTGTTCCGGTGGATGTCCTGAACAGCTTCCTCCGCATGGGACATGTCGAGCAGCGTCTTGAATCAGACGGTACCCACCGCTACATCACCCGTGGATTCGACAACGAAGACGAAGCGCGACGCCATCTGGCAGAAGCCATTTCGAGGGGATTTGTGGATGCCTTTTTGGTGGCCGAAGCCAACGGCAAAACGTGCAGCATTGCGGAGGCCCGCACCATGGGGCAGTCGACCGATTGGAAATCCGTGGCTGAAGACTGACCTCCGGATGGACGGCTGCGCCGCAGATTTTGGGCCGATCTGACATCAACGCAACACCCAAGACTTGGGGGTCCGAACTTACGAACGAGGGCCCGAGGACAACATGTGGACGGAAGCCCATTGGGCGACGCGTCGACCATCCATGGCAGCAGACAAAATGCCCCCGGCATAGCCACCGCCCTCTCCCGTGGGAAACATGCCCTGGATCTCCGGATGCTGCAAAGTCTCGGGATCTCGTGGAATGCGCACCGGGCTGCTCGTGCGCGATTCTGGGCCCACAACCACGGCCTCGGGATGTAGAAATCCTCTCATCTTGTGGCCAAACGCCCTGAAGCCCTCCCGCAAACTGCGCACCATGACACCTGGGAGAACCTCATCGAGGCGCACAGGAACCACACCTGGGACGTACGACGTCTGCGGGAGATCCTTGGAGGCACGTCCATGCACGAAATCGACCAGCCTTTGGGCAGGCGCGGCTTGTGTCGACCCTGCGGCTTCCCAACATGCCCTTTCCACGGATTGCTGAAACCGCAACCCACCGAGCGGTCCCTCAAACCCCAGGGGCTCCCAATCTTCGGGACCAAGCTGAACGACCATGCCAGAGTTGGCGTACGGATTGTTTCGTTTGGAAGGAGACCAGCCATTGGTCACCACCTCTTCAGGTGATGTTGCACACGGCGCAATGATGCCTCCTGGACACATGCAAAAGCTGTGGACTCCACGTCCATCGACCTGACAAACAAGGTTGTAACTGGCGGGTGGAAGCCGTCCTTCCACCACTTCGCCGTGGTATTGGACGTGGTCCACCCATGCCTGGGGATGCTCGACACGAAGGCCCATGGCAAAGGGTTTGGCCTCCAAGGCGTGACCGCGGGCGTGAAGCATCTCAAACACATCGCGCGCACTGTGTCCCGTCGCAAGCACACACACCTCAGCTTGGAACTCCATGTGCTCACCTGTGCTGGTATTCACCACCAAACACCCCTTGAATCGCCCATCGGGGCTTTGAATGTCCACCACCCGATGGTTGAAAAGGACTTTGCCGCCGGCCCGCTCCAGGGTCTCGCGCATGGCCGTAACCACCTGTGGAAGTCGGTTGGTTCCAATGTGCGGGTGTGCCTCCACGAGAATGCCAGGATCTGCCCCATGCGCGACAAGCCATTGCAACGCCTCGCGGATGTCTCCACGTTTCTTGCTCCTCGTGTAGAGTTTGCCGTCGCTGTAGGTACCTGCCCCTCCTTCACCGAAGCAATAGTTGGAATCGGGGTGCACCACGTGTTGTTTGTTAAGCAAGGCCAAATCCCTGCGCCTCGCCCGCACATCCTTCCCGCGCTCCAGCACGATCGGGCGAACCCCTTGGCGCAGGAATTCAAGGGCCGCGAACAACCCGGCAGGACCGGCCCCCACGATGAGGGCCTTGGGCGCATGTTCAGGGACGGGGGGCCAAACCCATGGCTTCGGAGCCTCGGACGGTCCCCACGACACAACCACTTGGGCCATGACCGGTGATTTCCGGGCATCCCAACTGTGCCGAAGCACCTCAAGCCGAGCCTCCATGGGCAAGGCCGAGCGCCCCTCGCGGGCCAACTGCCGCATCACAGCCTCTCGCAAGGCCTCAGGGTTCTTGAGAACCTCAGGAAGGACACGAACCTGAATTTGTGAAGAAGAAGCGACCATGGCGGTGGTGCGAAGATACCTGCACATCCTACCTTCGTACGCCATGTCGGAAATGTTCCCGCACAACCCCCTTCGCTTCGATGCCCAAGGCCTGAGCGAGGAAGCCCAGCGCCAATTGTTTGGTCAATTGTTGCTCCCCCGAATGATTGAGGAGAAAATGATGTCCCAACTTCGCCAGGGGAAAATCAGCAAGTGGTTCAGCGGCATGGGGCAAGAAGCCATTTCTGTCGGTGTAGCGGCCGCCATGCCCAGCGACAAATTCATTTTTCCCATGCACCGGAACCTCGGGATTTTCACCACCCGGGGCATTCCCCTCGCCCGCTTGTTTGCCCAGTTTCAGGGCAAAGATGCTGGCTTCACCAAGGGAAGGGACCGCAGTTTTCACTTCGGAAGCAGGGAGCATCACATCGTGGGCATGATCAGCCATCTGGGCCCGCAACTTGGCCTGGCTGATGGCGTGGCACTGGCTGAAAAACTGGACAAAACGGGGGGATGTTCGTTTGTCTTCACCGGAGACGGTGGTGCCTCTGAAGGCGATTTCCACGAAGCCGTCAACGTGGCTGCTGTGTGGCAATTGCCCGTGCTGATCGGCATTGAAAACAATGCGTGGGGGTTGTCCACACCAAGTGACCAGCAGTTTCGATGCGCGCACTTCACTGACAAGGCCATCGGGTATGGTATCCCGGAAGAAGATGCCATTCAGGTGGATGGAAACGACCTGTTTGACGTGTATCACAAGGTGCGCCAATGTGTTGAATCTCTACGCGAAAGACCTCGCCCTATCATACTGGAATTCAAGACATTTAGGATGCGAGGGCACGAAGAAGCTTCGGGCACCAAGTACTATCCCGAAGGATTGATTGACACATGGGCCCAAGTGGATCCTGTGGACCGGTTGCGCGCTCATCTGTACAGCACCGGGGTGCTCACTGATGGCCAGGAAGAGGACCTGAGAGCGACCATCAAATCACAGATTGAAGAAGGCCTTCGGGATGCGGCATCGGAGCCAGCCATTGAAGCATCCACGGCCGAAGAATTGACCGATCGCTTCGCGCCTGGAACCCCTGCGGGATTGAAGGAGGCTCCCTCCGCCAGCCGAGAGCTTCGGTTCATCGACGCCATTCAAGAAGGGTTGCGTGAAAGCATGCGCATCCATGACGGATTGGTCCTCATGGGACAAGACATCGGAGCCTATGGCGGTGTGTTCAAAGTGACGGAAGGCTTTGTGGGTGAATTTGGGGAAGACCGCGTTCGGAACACGCCTCTCTGTGAATCAGCGATTGTGGGCGCGGGATTGGGTTTGTCCATTGCCGGCAAGAAAGCGATGGTGGAGATGCAGTTCAGCGATTTCGTGACCTGTGGCTTCAATCAAATCGTGAACAACCTGGCCAAAATTCATTGGCGTTGGGGACAGGCGGCAGATGTGGTGGTGAGGATGCCAACAGGAGGCGGTGTGGGTGCTGGGCCGTACCACAGCCAGAGCACGGAAGCGTGGTTCTTTCACGTCCCAGGTTTGAAAATTGCCTATCCGTCCACGCCTGCAGACGCCAAGGGGCTGTTACGCATGGCCATCGACGACCCCAACCCCGTGCTGTTCTTCGAGCACAAATACCTGTACCGCAGCCTGACGGGCCCTGTACCTGAGGAGGATTACCTCCTCGAATTTGGGGTGGGACGCATCGTGCGAGAAGGACGTGATGCGACGGTCATCACCTATGGTTTGGGCGTCCAGTGGGCTGAACAAGTACTCGACGCCCATCCGGAATGGAGCGTGGAGCTCATCGATTTGCGGACGCTCCTGCCTTGGGATGAGGCGCTGGTGATGGCCAGCGTCCGAAAAACGGGGAAGGCCCTTGTTCTGCATGAAGACACCATGACGGGGGGAATCGGAGCGGAGATCAGCGCCCGCATCCACGAGCAGTGCTTTGAAGCCCTTGATGCTCCGGTGGCTCGCACGGCCAGCCTCGACACTGCCTTTCCTTTTGCAGCTGATTTGGAGCGCAACTTCATGGCCAATGCTCGCCTCGAGGCGGACTTGACGCGCTTGTTGACGCACTGATTTTCAGCAATGTTCGATGCTCATCGACGACGCGACTGATGTTTGGTAGCGTCGCGGAGAATTCTCGACAACGTCGCGGAGAATTTTCGGCGACGCCGCAGGCCATGCTCAGCGACGGGCGCGTTGGACGACGCGCGGATTTTTAATCAAGGACTCCACTTGTTTGATATCCTTCTTGAGCATGCCCTTGGTGTCGAGCCTTTTGGCTTCTTGAATCATCACCAAGGCCTTTTTTCGATCCTGCTTGGCGCTCAGACAAACCGCCAGGTTGAGTTTGACAGCGGCCTTGTCATGATCTTGGCGCAAGCCCAATGACAAGGCCTTCCTCAGGTGGGACTCGGCTTCGACGAGGTTGTTTTGCATGGTGACACTGCCGAGCAAAAAATGGTAGTATCCGCGTTGGCGAGGCCACAATTGGTCAGGCGAAATTCGACCAAGCCACTTGATGGCCTCCTCCATGCGTTGCATGCGAAGGTTGGCAAATGCCACAACGAGACGAACGCTACGCAGATTGACCAAGACAAGGACCGCGGTGAGCAAGGTCATGCCAATGGCCGCACCCCAGCTCCCCTGGGCGTACAAATTGATGGTGGTTGCCAAGGAAGCGGCGGCAATCAAAATTTTCAGGAGGCGGGTGAGCATGGGTTGATTTTTTGGGCTGAACCGAGCGCAAAACTACTCCACAGGCGGTGTACCTTCGTTTCATGAGTCAAATCATGCGTTTGCGCGTTATCCTCGATACGGAAGAGGATGTCTTCCGGGACATTGAAATTGCCGTGGGCGCGCCCTTGATGCACCTGCACTTTGCGGTGTTGGATGCCTTCGGCTGGGAGGCGGGAGAATTGGCATCGTTCTTTCAAAGCGATGAGTCCTGGAGCCGTGGGCGAGAATTTTCGATCCTCGACATGAGTGACCCCATGATGGATGTCGAAAACGATGATGACAACACAGGTGATGCATCGCACAAGGATCGCCAAATGACCCAGCACACGGTGGGTGACCTCATCCCGGGTCTCGGGGCACGGGCCATCTATGTGTACGATTTCTTGCGCATGTGGTGTTTTTACGTTGAGCCCCTCCAGGACGGACAGGCTGATCCTGAGGCCACCTATCCCCTGCTTTGCCACGAGTTTGGGACCCCCCCAGCCTTTGACAGCAAGGACGTGGACCTCTTGATGGGCATGGACCTTGATTTGGTGGAAAATGACGAGGATGATGGTCCCTACAGAACGGGAGACCCAGAATTGGATGCCTACCTCGATGGCGACGATGACGAGGATGACTACGGTGGGGATGGGCACATGTCCATTGACGATTTGGACGATTTGTATTGATGGCCGGAGCCGAGGCAGACATGCGTCGGAAGGGCGTGGTGATCAGCGTGGTTGGACCCACGGCTGCGGGAAAAACGTCCTTGGCCATCCAATTGGCTCAAACCCTTGGAACGGACATCGTAAGCGCCGACGCACGCCAGGTTTACCGCGGCATGGCCATTGGAACAGCCCAACCCACTGCATCCGAGCGGGAGGCTGTGAGGCACCACTTGGTGGATTGTTTGGACCCCACGGAATTGTACAGCGCAGGCATGTTCGAAGCCGATGCGGTGCCTTTGTTAACCTCCCTGTGCGCATCCCGGGGATGCGCCGTGCTGGCGGGCGGATCAGGGATGTACGTCAAAGCTGCGCTCGAAGGCCTCGATGACCTGCCTGCGGACCTTTCCATCCGGGCAGAACTGACAGAGGCTCTGAAGGCCCGTGGCCTTCCAGCCTTGGTTCAACAGCTCAGGGACTTGGACCCCGACCACGTGGAACACATGGACATTCACAATCCTCAACGTGTGGTGAGGGCCTTGGAGGTTTGTTTGGCCTCAGGCAAGCCCTTCTCCAGCTTTCACGCCCATCAGGCCAAACAACGCCCCTGGCACCTTCTTCAGGTGGGACTCTTGCCCGACCGAGATACCATGCGATCCCGCATTGCAAAACGCACGCATGACATGATGGCCGAGGGGTGGCTGGATGAGGTTCGCGCGTTGTGGCCACTGCGACATGAGAACGCATTGAACACAGTGGGCTACAAGGAGTTGTTCATGCATGTGGAAGGAACTTGTACGTTGGAGGAGGCCGTGGAACGCATCATCATTCACACGCAGCAATTTGCCAAGCGCCAACTGACTTGGTTCAAACGGGATTCAACCACGACGTGGTTCCCTTTTGGCGGAGGTACGCAAAGCACACAAAGCGAGGCCATGAAGGAATGCGTGGAATTCGTCATGCGAGAAATGAAGTCCTTGTCATGCTTGAACCACCTGAACCACCCAAACCAACAATCCAACCCATGAGACCGGGCGCACCCATTGACCACTTTGACGACCAGGTCTGTGAAGATCTGGAGTTTGATGTCATTCGGAGCATGCTTGTGGGTTTGGCCGGTTGTCCCACGAGCGAAGAACGCGCCGCGAAGCTCGTGCCGAGCAAAGACAGGCATTGGGTCGTTGCAAGGTTGGAGGAGGCCGATGAAATGAAACGTCTCCGCGCCTCGGGGATGGGATTTCCTTTGATTGAATTCGAAGAATTGACGCGGGAAATTGCCATGCTGAGCGTGCGAGACAGCGTGTTGGATGAAGTTGGATTTCGCCGGATTTCCTCCGCATGTCGCATCATGAACCAGGTACTCGAGGTCCTCGGTATGTCGGATTTGCCATGGCCAAGGATGGAGGCTGTGGTCGAAGGCCAAACCCCCAATACGGAGCTCATTGACGCCATCGACGCTGTGTTTGACGCCAAAGGACAGGTTCGAGACGACGCCTCCCCTGAGCTTTTGAGCATTCGCGGGGACATGACAGCGGTCCGTCGCAAAATCAACCGCGCATTCTTGCGCTCCATGAAGGTGCTGCAAGAGAAAGGACAACTTGCGGACATCCGAGAGGGGTTCGTTCAGGAACGCCGTGCCCTGGCCGTCATCAGCAGCTACAAGCGGCAGGTTCAAGGGGCCGTGCTGGGAAGTTCCAACACGGGGTCTGTGACGTTTATCGAGCCCGGGCCGTGCATCCCTCTTAATCACGAATTGGAGATGCTTCGGGATGATGAGCGCAAGGAAATTCGAAACATCTTGCGCTCCCTCACCCGAAGCATTCGACGGCATCTACCCGAAATCAAAGGGTACCAGCGAAGCTTGACGGAACTGGACTGGATCGCGACGCGTGCGCGTTTGGCCTCACACATTCAAGGAAGCCTGCCGCAAGTGCGTCGCAAGCCCGGGCTTCACCTCCTGTCAGCGTACCACCCCTTGCTTCAACTCGCCCATCAACAGGCTGGCAAGGTCACCCACCCCCAACATGTGGAACTTCATGCCCGCCAGCGCATGCTTGTGATCAGCGGACCCAATGCTGGGGGGAAAAGCATCACCATGAAGACCGTGGGGCTGCTTCAATTGATGGCCCAAAGCGGGCTCCTCATCCCTTGCCACAATGCTTCTGAAGTGGGCATGTTTGACGCCATCCTACCCGATATCGGAGACCACCAAAGCATTGAAAACCAATTATCAACATACAGCTACCGCCTCGGACGAATGCGTCATTTTCTTCGCGTCGCACACCCGCGCACGCTGTTGCTTTTGGACGAGTTTGGGACGGGTTCCGACCCCGAATTGGGCGGGGCCCTGGCTGAAGTGTTTTTTGAGGAGTTGTATGACAAGGGAGTGTTTGGCGTCGTCACGACGCATTACGCCAACATCAAGACCCGCGCCGCCCAATTGCCGGAAGCCTTCAACGGGAGCATGCTCTTCGACCGCGAATCCCTGGCCCCCAAGTACCAATTGGAAATCGGTCAACCAGGATCGTCGTTCACCTTTGAGGTCGCAGAAATCAACGGCATTCCTGCTGCCATGATCAACCGCGCCAAGGGAAAACTAGACAAGCGACGCGTGGAGTTGGATGGCCTCTTGTCCGATTTGCACAAGGAAAAGTCCAAGCTCGCCAAACTCACCAACAAGCAATTGCGGGCAGAACTTGAGGCAGAAAAAACCACGGCCGAAGCCGAGCGTTTGAAACACGCGCTCATGGACAAGGAACGGAACTTGAACGAGCAAGTCGAAGCATTGAATGTGGCACGCGTGCGCGGCACCAAATTGACCCAGTTCATCGACAGGTTTGTTTCTGGAAAATCCAACAAGGAACTTCTCGAAGAAATCAAGACGTACTTGGCCAAAGAAAAGGCCCGCATGGAAAGCCAATCCGGAAAATCCAAGGGCACCAAGCCAGCCAAGCGCAGACCCAATCACCAATCCGAGAAAATCGTCCAAGGTTCGCTTGTCCGGCTCCGAACAGGGCAAGAACGAGGCGACGTCATCGCCGTGCAGGGCGACCAAATCACGGTGATGTTTGGGTCCTTCAAAACCAAGGTGGAACGCAACAGGCTGACATGGCTGCGGTAACATCGCGGCCTGGAACTTGCGGCGTGGAACTCCATGGATCGCCCTGAAGGCGACCCGGCTTCCCGGCTCAACCCGGCCTCCCGGCTCGACTCGCTTACTCGACAACCACCTTGCGGGTCACAACCCAATCCTGCACCGTCGTCAAGGTCAGGTAATGAATGCCTGATTCCCAGCTTGAAACATCCAGGTTCCAAGCACGGGGCTGCCCAGAAACATCCACCGTTTCCTGCAAACGACCCAAACCGTCATACACCCTCAATCCAGCGATTGAAAATCCTAATGGCAACGACACGACCACGACATCCTTGGCGGGATTGGGCGAGACGACCAATCCCCTCAGAAGCTCATGCTCGACGTTCGTCGCTTCGCAAGTCGAAAAGGCATCGCATCGCAACGTGCCGTCCCCGTTTGGCACCATATAACTCCCATGCTGAACCTCTTGTCCCGTGCCATTGGGGTCCAAGAATGCCGCCAATTTCATGTTGTCGGGAATGGGGTTGTTGCCAGACCAATGGTAGCTCAATTTGCCGTAGTAGTCGGCACCCGAAGGGTTTGCGCAAAAGGACGAACCTCCCGACAACGTCCCCACGATGTGATGGTTTTCATTGAAAATGGGTGAACCTGACGACCCCGTCTCAGTCACCCCGTGGTTGGTTTGCGTGGACATCCACGTGACACGCCAATGAGCACCAGGTGCGTACACACCCGAAGTTGTCAATTGCGCGCCATAGGTGGAAATCTTTTTGCGGTCCCCTGAAGGATGGTGGATGCCCACCCCGGAATGTCCATTGAATCCCGTGGCATCCCATCCTGCAAAATAGGGATGCCACGCACTGTCAATCGGATCTTCAACCTCGACAAGGAGAAAGTCACTTCCATCGATTTGACCTCCCACCATGTCATCACTGTCCGTCAAGTGAATGACGCCAGTTCGGGTGCGTGAATTGATGGACGACGTTCCACCACAGGAAGAGAACTCGTAATTGAACTGCACCTTGAAATAAGGCCACTCATCGTCTTGCACGCCATCGGCACAATGAAATGAGCTGAGCATGAGTTGTCTGCAATCCTGCTCGACATTGTTCACCATGGAGCCAGAACAGAAATAGATTCCTCCATTTTGGGTGATTCGAAGCTTCACCACCGCGTCTCGGTCGCATTGCCAACTGTCCCCCTCAGGGCACATGACATCCACCTGACAAGCCTCCGCCCCTCCCCGTTCAAGATGGGAATCAAAAGGCGGCAAGAAATGCGTGTGACGGGCGAAAAAACCCACACCCGCGGTATGAAGCACAGGCATCTCAACGGCACCGTGTGGCAAGGTCAAACGAATCACCATGTCATCGCCTGGCACCTCGTCATTGGTCCAACGGCCATGGGCGTTGTTTTCAAACGACGTCACAGGACCCTCAACCCAAATGTCCTCGAAGGCTCCGCGAGGGGTCTCAAAAAACAACTCGGCACCCACGGGGAGGTAAAACGCATCGAAGTAGACGCTCATCGCCTCCGCTCCTGGCGCCTGAATTCGAAGGGTCCACATCTCTCCTTCTGACGTGATTGTGTGGTCCGCCATGTCCAACACATCCGCAGCCCATGGAAGCACGATGCCGACTTTGTCTCGCCCCTCCTCGTCAGAGGCGCGCTCGAGCGCGTGTTGGGTCTTGTCCAAATCTGGGGTATCCAACACCACGACGTGCTGCGCATGGAGGGCACCTGAACCTCCCATCATCCCTGGGGATACCACAGCAACCAGGGTCAAACCACAAGCCACCACCAAATCCCAAAATCCTTGAATCTTCTTGCCTTTCATGGTTCGCAAGTTACCCCCGGTTCCCCTTTGGCCCGTACCTTCACGGTCCCATGAAATGTTCTTCCACGCTTGTCCTGCTGTGTCTCTGCTTCTTGAGTTGTCCCTTGGGTTCGCTGGCACAAACCATCTCTCCTCAAGATGGGGCCCAAAAGTTTGGCACACTCATGCGATACATCGACCAATTGTATGTCGATTCTGTCGACTTGGAAGCCTTGCTCGAATCGTCGATTGTACACATGCTGGAAGAACTCGACCCACATTCTGTCTACTTCTCGGCTGAGGAGCTCAAAGAGGCAGATGAGCCGCTGAACGGCAACTTCGAAGGGATCGGGGTCCAGTTCAATATTTTCCGTGACACCATCCTTGTGGTTTCACCGATTAGTGGAGGGCCGAGCGAACGATTGGGCATTCGCGCGGGCGATCGCATCGTCGAAGTGGATGGGGAAAACGTGGCTGGAATTGGCATCACCAACAAGGACGTCATGCGGCTGCTGAAAGGCCCCAAAGGAACAATCGTTCAAGTGGGCATAGCGCGGGAGGGCGTGCGTGGGTTGTTGGATTTTGACATCACCCGAGACCAAATCCCCATCTACAGCATCGACGCCGTGCACATGGTGGATGAACACACAGGCTACATCAAGGTGAGTCGTTTTGCCAAAACCACCATGGACGAATTCCGCGAAGCCTTGGTGGAGCTGCAAGGACAAGGCATGAAGGATTTGATCTTGGACCTTCAGGGCAACGGGGGCGGCATGTTGCAAACCGCCGTGGACATGTCCGACGAATTCTTGAGTGGGGACAAACTCATCGTCTACACCGAAGGCCGGGCCTTTGAGCGGGAAGATCGCGACGCGCAGTACAAGGGATTGTTTGAAAAGGGACGCTTGGTTGTGCTCATTGACGAGGCCTCGGCCAGCGCCAGTGAAATTGTTTCTGGCGCTGTGCAGGATTGGGACCGAGGCCTGATTGTGGGGCGTCGCAGCTTTGGCAAGGGGCTGGTTCAGCGCCCCATGCGCCTGCCAGATGGCAGTGCCGTTCGATTGACAGTCCAGAAGTACTACACTCCCTCCGGTCGTTGCATTCAAAAGCCTTATGATGATGGCGTGGAGGCCTACAGGAAGGAGAAGTTTGAACGCTACGCCAAGGGAGAATTCATGACCCTCGACAGCCTGGATTTGCCTGACAGCCTCTTGTACACCACCCGCCTTCAGGGCAGGGAAGTGTATGGTGGAGGAGGCATTTTGCCAGACATTTTCGTGCCGCTTGACACCACGTACAACTCTGAAACCTTTGCGCGCATTCTCCGGAAAGGTCTTTGTTCCAAGTATGCTTTGGAACAGGTTGATCGTGACCGAACCGTTTGGGAGTCGCGGCACTCAAACGAAGATGACTTCGTTCGCAACATGGTCTTCTCCTCGGAAGAACTCGAGCAATTCAAGTCCTATATCACCAACGAAGGAGTGGAAATCATCGAAGAAGAGTGGACACAATCCCTGCCTGCCATTGAACTTCGTTTGAAAGCCTTTTACGGAAGAAACATTTACAACAGCCGAACCTTTTACCGCGTCATCGGAGGGCTGAATGAAAGCCTGCAAGCAGCCATTCGCGTTTTGAACGACGGGACGTTCAAGGAGATGGACCTCGCTCACAAAACATTTTGAGCGCGACTCGTATTTTTGTCACATATATCAACACATACAACCATGCGTTTTACTCTTACCACAATGGCTGTGGCCATGCTGATGGCTGGCTTCACGTCATGCAACGAAGGCGGAACAGAGACCACTGCCAAAGCAATCCAGGGAAGCACGACCACGGCTGAAACCCCGGTGAATGCGAAACCCGAAAAGTTTGATCCTGCCAAATCAGAGGCCCAAGCCCCTGCAGGACCTACCACTTCGATGGTGTTTGACACCTATGAGCACGATTTTGGAACGCTCGATGAAGGCGAATCCGTGACTCACATTTTTTCATTCACCAACACAGGATCTGAGCCTCTTCTTCTCGACAATTGCAAAGGATCGTGCGGATGCACCGTTCCCCAGTGCCCCAAGGAGCCCATTGCACCAGGTGCCAAGGGTGAAATTGAAGTGAAGTTCAATTCAAAAGGCAAGAAAAATGCACAGACCAAGACTGTGACAATCAACGCCAACACCGACCCAGGCCAAACGATTCTGAAGATCAAGGCCTTCGTGAACCCCGCGGAAGAGGCGGGCAAGTAAGCCACCCTTTCCACGAAAAAAGGCGCCCTTCAAGGGCGCCTTTTTTGTTTCCATACCCTGGTCTTGCGACGAGCTCAACAGGCCATGATGCCACGATACGTCACGCTCCAGCGCGAGATGTTCGGCGCAACATCACGTGCCAGAATCACTTCAACAACTCATCGATTGCCGCGGCCAGGGCTTGATCCTTCCGGGTCACCACGCCACCGGCGTCGTGCGTGTGCAATTCGATGCGCACGTAGGAATAGGTGTTGACCAACGTTGGATGGTGGTCATGACTTTCGGCCAAAAAGGCCACACGGGTCATGAACGTGAATGCCTCCTGGAAGTCCTTGAAGCGAAATTCTCGAACGAGTTTGTTGTCTTTTTCAGTCCACATGAGTCAAGCCTTTGCAAGGCCAAAGTACGCAGAAGTCCTGTCAACACGGCAGAGCAACCGCCCCCTCAATACATTCCCCCCTCCTCTCCTTCAGAATCCTGCGCGGAGGAATCGGTGGATGGCGTTTCGGTGGCTCCGCTTTCCACAAACATGAGCAGCTCGCGCATCTTTTCAGCCTGGCGGATGTAGCCATTGCGCTCGTAGCCATAGGCCACGTTGCCGATCAACCTCCGCACGATATCTACACTTCCGCAGGGTCCACAATTTTTCTCATCGACCGGCAACTCGAGATGACTCAAAAACTCACTCACTTCTGCTTTGTTGATGACTGTCCCTTGGCTGAATGGATTGATGTAGAAAAGCACACCACCTGGGGTTTCGTCATCCGCCGTGTGCGCCTCATGATGCACGTGATGCTCATCGCAGTAGCACAGAATGAAATGGTTGGGCAGGTTGACGCCATGGATGGGCAGGTTGAGATCTTGTGCCAAACTCAAGTACAAAATGCCCAGCCCCAAGGGATTGCCGCGACGTTCCGACAGCACCTCACCGAGCAACGCGTGCTTGGGGTCAGGTTGTCCGCTTTTGGCATTCACATAGCCTTCGATGTCGTAAAGAATGTGGTTCAAGATCCTCACTTGCTCCAAGGCCGTGAATTCCTCATTCAACTCCAACCACACATTTCGTTTCAAGACCTCATAGGCCTCGCGCAACGCCTGCATGTCCAGCAAAGGATCCGCCGCCTTGTGAACCCAGAGCGCCCCTTCAAACACGCGGTCCGCACCCGAATCAAACCAATCGCGCAAACCCGTGTGTACATAGGATCCGTGCAATCCATCCACCAACTCATCCATGCGGCGCTCATGTTCCTCACAATACGCGTGGGACTCGCGGGATTCGATCAGAGCGGGCAACACCTCTGTGCCCTTGGCGAGCAATTGCTCACGGACATGTTGGTAGACCGATTCGTCGGGATCATCGAGCAATTGAATGAGTGCGTGAATTTCGTTGGGTTGCATAGAGCGTGCGATTGAAAGAGTGCAGACGATTTCAAAACTACCCGACACCCTTGGGCTCCTGAGAGGGGATCCTCGGCAGTTTTCACACCTGTTGTGTTAATCGCATCACAACCTCTTGAGAATTCGAGGATTATCTTGGGAATGTGAAACTGAAGTCCTCACCTCCCCCACCTCTAGGACCCGCCCATGTCTCAGATGCCATGAGGTTGACCTACGCGCTTTGGTTCACCATGGCCTTCTTGGTGGCCATTTGGTCGGTGTTTGTGCTGAATGAAGTTTTGGACCTGGGGTGGCGAAAGCATGGGGTCCACCCCCGATCAGTTCAGGGACTGACGGGCATACTCACCTACCCCTTTTTGCACGGGGATTGGGGACATTTGTGGAACAACACCATGAGTTTCTTCACCCTCAATGGTTTTTTGTTCTACTTCTATCGGTCCATTGCGCTGAGGGTTTGGCTGTGGTTGTTCTTTCTCAGTGGTCTCATGCTGTGGGGTCTTGCCGTGGATGGAAACCACATTGGAGCGAGCGGAATCATTTATGGTTTGGCTGCTTTTTTGTTCACCAGCGGAGTCATTCGGAACAACCGCCTCCTGCTCCGTGTCTCCTTGGCTGTGGCGTTCTTGTACGGAGGGATTGTGTGGTGGATGCTTCCCATTGACGACCATGTCAGCTGGGAGGGTCACCTCAGCGGCGCGGTCACGGGAACCTTGCTGGCCCTTGCATTCCGGAGGCAGGGGCCCAAAGACCCCGTGTACAACTTCGAGCGCGAAGAATTGGAGGATGGCACACTTCCTGAATGGTGGATGGCTGCCCATCCCAACCATCCCGACACGTTGGCACATCGAGAAAGAGAATCCAGAGAACAAGATGCCCCCACTACAACAACCTCGACGCCACCACCGAGGTTTGGCCCCAGCAACCAATCGTGAGGCGATGACACACAGGCATTGAACCCCGGAATGCCTCACTGGCACTTGATCGCTTGCCAGGCACTTGATCGCTTGCCAGGCACTTGATCGCTCGTCAGGCAATAGATTGCTCGCCAGGCACTAGATTGCCTGTGAAATCCTGAAACGCTTAGGCGTTGTTTAGCATCACAGGCATGACGAGCATCAGAACGTCCTCTCCTGGCTCCTCTGGTTCGCTTGGGCGAATAATTCCAGCCCGGTTGGGGGCGCTCAATTCGAGATTCACCTCTTCTGCATTGAGGTTGTTCAGCATGTCCACCAGGAATTTGCTGTTGAATCCGATTTCCATGTCCTCTCCGTGGTAGCTGCAAGCCAGGCGCTCGACCGCTTCATTGGCGAAGTCCAAATCCTCAGCACTCACTGTGAGCTCACTTCCTGCGATGCGCAAACGTACCTGATGGGTGGTTTTGTTCGCAAAAATGGCTGCACGCCGAATGGACTGCAAAAAGGCACCCCGGTTGATGGTCATGCGGTTGGGATTGTCTTTGGGAATGACAGCCTCGTAGTTGGGATACTTGCCCTCGATCAAACGGCATGAAATAGTCACATCGTCAAACGTGAAACATGCATTGCTGTCCGTGAAGGTGATGCTCACAGACTCGGCTGAAGAAGCCGCATTTTTCAACAAATTCAGCGGCTTCTTCGGGACGATGAACGATGCCGTTTCAGGAGCGGATGCGTCCGTTCGTGCATAACGAACCAACCGGTGCGCATCCGTCGCCACAAACCGAACGTTGTCGGCATAGAGTTCGAAGAAGATGCCGCTCATCACAGGGCGCAAGTCGTCACTGCCGGCCGCAAACAACGTGCGGTTGATGGCCGACACCAACGTATGGGCCGAAAGCTCCACCGCCGATGCTCCTTCCAATGCGGGATTCTGAGGGAATTCGTCACCGTTGGCACCCGTGAGTTTGTATTTGCCTGCATCACTGGTCAATTCCACAGCGTGGCTGGCGGCGTCGACTTTGACCGTGAGCGGAATGTCAGGAAACGCCTTCAAGATGTCGACGAGCATCCGCGCTGGAATCGCAATGGTGCCCGTGTCGTCCGTGCGCACTTCCATTTTGGTGGACATGGTGGTCTCCAAATCAGACGCCGTCATGACCAATTCACCAGGGGCCAAATCAAACAAAAAATGGTCGAGAATGGGCAGCGTATTGCTGCTGCTCAAAACACCGCTGAGCGTTTGGAGATGGCGAAGAAGCTGGTTGCTGGATACGATGAACTGCATCACATTTAGAAATTAGTCAAGGTCAAAGATGCCAACGGATCGCCACGAATGACGCGAAAAGGACGTCGAATTTTCCACACTTCATCCCCATGAGAGGAAGGCCTGATGGGCGTGCATCAGCCGATGGACGGGACACGGCGCAACGACTTGAGCACTTGGGCCACAGAAAGCTCCCACCCACAGCGAAAATGTCCTTCAGGGCATCGCTTTCTTCCGTGCATTCCGCATGGCCGGCAGGGCAATTCTACAGGGGCCTCCTCCACGCTGTGTGGCTGGTTTCGAGGACCAAACCCAAAACGTGGAACGGTGCTCACAAACAGGGAAACCGTGGGAGTTCCCATGGCTGAAGCCATGTGCAATGGAGCGCTGTCGTGAACCAGGACAACCCGGGCCATGCGGATGGCGGCGGCAATTCCCAGCAGGGACAATGTGCCGGAAGCATCCCGTACATGGGGTCTCCCCTCGGCCAATCTTGCGCACAGGGCACGTTCCGAGGGCGACCCCAGCAACAACACCCCCTCATTCATCTCAGAAAGCAATTTCGAAAATTGACCTTCAGGCCAAGCTTTGGTGGCCCATTGCGATCCTGGGAATACCAGAATGGCGCCACGCGCCCCTGCAGCCTCGGCTTCAGCGACATGCTCAGGAAGGGGATGCAATTGAGGTTCGGACGTGGCCCCGTTGACAAAGGGCGCCACCAACGAGGCATGACGCTCCACCTCATGGATACCAGTCCCCCAAACGTGGGGAACACGGTGCGTGAACCGCCAAGCCAATGGGTTGTTGGCGTAACCAATTCGAACGTCCGCCATGCTCAGCGCCGTCAAAATGCCTGAAGAAGCATGACGATGCAAGTTGACCACGACATCGTAACGACGGGACCGAATCACCTTGATGAGGCGACGCCAATCCTTGCCTTTGACCCTCGGTCGTTTGTCCCACGCGTGCACCTCACGCAACCAAGGATGCCCCTCAAACAGCGTTTGCATGGGCTTTCGAACCAAGACATCCACCGCATCCTCCGGATGAGCCTTGTGCCACGCCTCCATGACGGAGGTGGATAGCACGACGTCTCCAAGAAACGCGGTTTGGATGAAGAGAACCTTGCGCATGATGTACGAAAGTTACGAGGTCAAACCGCCACATCATGCGCGCGAAGCGCATCGTTTAAGGAAGTCTTTCGGTCGGTGCTTTCCTTTCGCTCTCCAATGATCAAAGCACATGGGACCTGGTATGTTCCTGCCGGAAAGTCCTTGGGCTTGGTGCCGGGAATGACAACGGCCCGCGGTGGAATCGCGCCCCTCATCTCCACGGGTTGCGCCCCCCTGACATCCACAATCGGCGTGCTGGCAGTCAGCACTACATTGGCACCCAACACGGCCTCCCTTCCGACCTTCACCCCCTCCACCACAATGCAACGAGATCCGAGGAAAGCGCCATCTTCTACAATGACGGGAGCGGCCTGAAGTGGTTCGAGTACGCCGCCGATTCCCACCCCACCACTCAGGTGAACGTCTGCCCCTATTTGCGCACAGGATCCAACGGTTGCCCACGTATCCACCATGGTTCTCTCCCCGACGTATGCCCCAAGATTCACATAGGAAGGCATCAGGATACAATCTTTGGCTACATACGCTCCATAGCGCACCACCGCATGGGGAACCACGCGAACGCCTGCGGCCGCATACCCCCTCTTCAAAGGCATCTTGTCATGGAATTCAAACGGCCCCACCTCCATCGTCACCATGGATTGCAACGAAAAATTGAGCAGCACAGCTTGTTTGACCCATTCATTCACAATCCACCCATGTGAAGCAGGTTCCGCCACCCGCAAAGTTCCCGAGTCGAGTGCTGCCATCACCCCAGCAACAGCCAATTTCAGGTCTTCAGATGCGGGTTGTGTCCTGTCCTCCCATGCCGCTTCAACCAGCGAACGCCATTCGTTGTGAATCATGCTGCGAAGGTAGGTCGTACCTTGCCCGCATGGGAAGATTGATTGGTCTTGATGTAGGTGCCAAACGCACAGGTTTGGCCACCACTGACAGCCTCCACCTCATCGCCTCTCCCCTCGAAACAGTCGAGACGAACCAATTGATTGACGTCTTGAAGCGCTTGCATGACAAAGAGTCCATCGACGGACTCGTGGTGGGTGTTCCCTTGCTCATCGTTGGTGGAACGACGGACAGCCACCCGCACATCAGACGTGTGATTCATGGTTGTACCCAAGCCTTCCCTGGTATCCCCATTCATCAAGTAGACGAAAGCTCGACCTCCTTGGAAGCGTCATCCATCCAACGACTCGGCGGCATGAAAAAATCCAAACGACAAGCCAAAGGAAGCCTCGATGCCATCGCGGCATCACTCATCCTTCAGCGGCATCTCGACGCAAGTGCCTTGCAGAGAAAGTAACCCAGATCCGTCGGACGACCACGCGCGCAGAAGTCTGGTTTGATGGGTTCATCGCTGGCTTTCAGCGCGAAATTCTCAAGACTTGAAAACCTCCACGGTCTTCTGCTCCCTTACCAAATCCGTAAACCGACCCTCGTAGCGGGTGGCCCGCACAATGTGGTTGTCTACCCAATGGTAGTTGCCGCCCCGAGGCTTGCCCATGAGCAATCCGTGGTAATTGAAGCCATGACGATTCAGCCACGTCTCTGTGACTTCGCGATGCTCTTCCGTACGAGATGTAAAAAAGGTGATGATGTGACCCTCGTCATACCACTTGTTCAGGGTTTCCAAGGCGTCGGGAAAAGGCAAGCACGTGGCCATGCGTTGAGGCTCTTCGTTGGGCACATCCTCCGTGATGGTTCCGTCGATGTCAATCAGGTAATTCTTCACTCCCTGCGGAAGTTGTGGTGAAGCGTTGTGTCCTTGGGCATCCTGCGCAGGTTCAAGTTGGTGGCTGTGGTTGTCCGTTCCCATCTCCTGAAATTCTCTTGTGTTTTCTCGTGTTCTCAGAAGCCCGCGAATTTACCGGGCAGAGAGATGGAGTCCTAATGTTTGGAATGAGAATGAGGAGCTCAGGGCTCCAACCACCAAACTTGAGGTGTCAATCCTTCATCGACGTCCTTCAACCACGCCTCCGACCATGCCTCCGCAGAAACTCCACCCAAGATGCACGCCATGACATGCCAATTGGCAAATCGATCCTGGGGCATGTTCTTGAAGCAAAGCCACTGACCGGCCTCGACAGCTGAGGCCCATTCCGCTGCACGGGACCCGCGCAAGACATTGCGAAATTTCTTGCGCCACTGCATCCATGCCTTGTCCATTGATGAACCCAACGCTCCCGTGGCACCTGCCATTTGATCGGATTGGGACACACCCCATGCGGCAATCTCGGCAAGGGCCATCTCAAGACCTCGCCCGAGATCCTCGATTTGACTCTTATGCGCTTTCTCCCACACGTCAAGAACCCACTTCTCCCAAGCCTCCTTGTGAAGAAAACCCACGTCTCTTGTCCAACCCAAGGAGCGAGCCATGGCTGGAACAACCAACCCGTGATCCCGCATTCGCAGGGATGGAAAGGTCAATCCATGGGCCGCAAAGGCAGGTGGCAACTGATGCCAGTACGCCCATTCACCGGGGCCCACAATGACTGCAAGGCTTTGCAAAAGCCACTCTTGATACAATGGCCGTAACAGCACGCCAGGGCTGCATTGGGGTGCCGACTCGGTCACCCATGAGGACCAACCTTCTCGTGGAAGAGACCAAGACATGCCACCCGCGCGCCAACCTCCTGCCCCATCTGTCACCAGGCCCACCCGTCCTTGCAAGGAATCCAACCAAAACAATTGGTTGTCTCGCACGTGCGCTGGACCCTGATCCAAGCCGGCATCCCGAAGGGCGCTAGCCACTCCTGTCCCTTCCATTTCAGCTTGCCACAAAGGCAAACACAGGCGTTTCAATGAAGCGTCATCCGCATCCAGGACCACGACCCCATGTCTTCCATACCACGCATGGATCAAACGTCTCGTGAATCCTGCCCAAGACTCCCCTGCTTGTTGGGCTTGCTGACAAGCCGAAAGAATCACGTCGGCGTCGCGCGAATGCACGCCATCTGCCATCCATGAGCCCAAGACCTCTTCAGCCCCCTCCAGAGAACGTCGCCCCACCGGGTGAGGGATCTCCTCCTCCGTGGGGCGCCATTGATGTACGTCCGAGCGACCATGCACCTTCGAAATCTCGGCCAAATCATGGTCTTCACTCGCCATCCAAAAAAGTGGAACCACAGGTATGTTCCACAAGTCGGACAAACGACGTGCCACGCGAATGGCCGAAAGGATTTTGTGATGAAAAAATGCCGCTCCCCCACCCAAGACCAATTGGTGTCCGACGGTCACCACCCTGGCCTCGGGAGACGCCAAAGGCACCAGAACACCCAAGTCCAGCCCTGCCTTGGTGTATTGACGTGAAACGGCATCAAACACCTCCTGCTGCAACCGCCAAGGTTGAGGTTCTTCCATTCCATGAACACTTGCCACAGCCCTTTCGATGGGCCTTCGAGGTGCCGCAGACCATCCATGCCAGGCTGCATCACCACCAGTTGGCAAGGGGGAAGGCCAAGAAGACAACGGAAGACGCTTCCAGTGGGATTCCATTGGATTCCGAATCAGCCAATCAGCGCATCACATTCAACCAACCCTTCCACTCACCCACCAGCTCCTCAGGGTTGTCAAGCACCAAGCGCCACACATAGACACCCGCAGGACAATCGCGACCTGAAGCATCCTTCCCATCCCAACCATCCTCCCGCGTTCCGTCATTCGACATGCCGTCGTTGGACATGCTCCACACCTCATGTCCCCATCGATTCAACACAACACATTGCCATGCCACTCCCTCGGGTAACACCGGCAACCACCAATCATTCACTTGGTCACCATCGGGTGTGAAGGCATTGGGAATGTAGACCCCCTCCGGCAAGGGAGTCCCGGGTGTTCCGCGGTCTGCTGCCATATCCGCAGACAACGTCTGATCTACCACAGATACTTGAAAGTCATCGACAAAGTAATACGCCATGGTTCTGTCTCCGTTCACATCTTGCCTCTTTCGAACGTCACCGTCGAACACACCCAACGTGAAATGAGTGAACGCCTCTGTCGCGGTGAACACGAATTCAAACTTCTTCCAAGTCTTGTTGTATACCGCCTGATGGATTTGGAATTGGGTGTGCAGATTCAGTGGGGTATGACCCATTTGTTCCGGAACACCGTGACCCATGGAGACACCCAATCCGCTCACGCCAATCCCCGCTTGAACCCAATCGTGGACCCGCCCCGACGTAATGGCAAACGACATGGCATACCTCACCCCCTCCTCAAGTGGGCGGGTGAATTGACCGTTGAGGTATTCATGGTGGGCATTGGCCTCATCCGTCCATGCCACAAAGCCTGCAATCCCTCGACCCTCATAGGCCGAAACCTTGGCCAACGGTGTTTGGGGCAAATCTCCCCCATTGCTGCCGTTGAGATGGTAAAAATCTGGAACTGCAACTCCATTGCAACCTGACCATCCTGGAGCCAAATGAATTTGTCCGGACGCGCTAGGCAAGGCGTCAAACACCTCAAATCCAGCATTGACAACGCCCACCTCGCTTTGGGCGTGTGACGGTTCCCAAGCCCCAAAAACAAGGAGCCCTGAAACCATCCAGGTCGAAAAATGCGGGAGAAGAACCCGTTTGTTCGCCTTCATCATTGGGGCAAAGTACAACAAATCCTCTCAATGACAGCCTTGAAAGCACGTGCATTCATCCACAAGGACGCACAGAATCAACGCCTTGTGGGAGAGGCCGCGAAGGAAATCCAAAAGCCCGTTCCCACACCTGGCGTCCACCTGACCTGCATGCGAATTTGAGAGGCAGAACGCGCTCCATTTCCCGGCGGTCGCACATCCACCACCCCACCTGCATCGAAGGACAATCGTCCATGCAACCAACCCATTTCCCGGATGGTGTCATCGGCATCGATCATCTGCCAAGTTGCAGGGTCTGGTGGAGAAAACAACGACCAAACGTCGGGCCGAAGCAATCCCACGTTCACATCCACACGTGGCCTAACCCCATGCCAATCACGCCCCTCCCACAAACATCCGAAACGAAGGCCATGGCCTGCACCGAGAGGCGCTGCCAATGTATCTCTCTCGTATGCCAAGCTGTCGGGAATCAAGGCCACCTGACGAACATGAGAAAGAGGGCCCGACGTTCCATCAACAACCCACCCCTTGGTCCCTTCCAACACTTCGTCATCCATGAACTTCCAGGGTTGGTGGTACATCAGTTTGGCACCCCATCGTGCTCCAGATTGGGCATCCGTCCGTTGATACTCCACCACAAATTCCGGTCGATTCTCAGCCAATTGCGCCACACTGAATGCATTCGCATGGACCCACTGAAAATCGAGAGGCGCCACCCAGCCCGCTCCAAACCACCAATCCTTTCGGACGGGAAACGTCGACGTGGCAATGGAATCGATGCGAATGTCAGCGATGTAGGTCAACGGCCGGCCATCGACCACGACACTGTCCCTCGCAGACACATCATGGGTAGAGGCCCACAAAGCGGGTGACAACGCACAGCACGCCAACACACTCCACATCCTGAACGGCATGTTTGACAAGAGCCCCATCAGGCCCCGAAGTTACTCCTTGACCTCGATGGTCGCGGGACGGCGCTCTGTTTGGGGCTGACCTTGGTCCGTCTTGAGCCCATGGGAACCCGAGGTCTGAAGCTCCACACCTTGAGCATCACGTCCACCGAGGGCGCGCATGGGTTGAGGTTTGGCAACATCCCATGAGCCTTGGTCGGTGACCTCTTTCGCAGCGGAAGAACTGGGAGAAACCGAGGTTCCGAGAGACATCTCGGATCCTTCGGACCCAGCCTCGATTTTGTTGAGAGCGCCCTCCACAGAAACACCAGCATCGGAGACGGAAAGCTCCATGGTACGCTCGAAGGAAGCACCCATTGCGGGCGACGCCCCCTCCGTTTCGGCCGGCAACACCTCGCGGCTTTCCCTTGGGGCCGTGTTGTCGGGGACTTGGGTGGGCGGATTTACAACCAACCACGCCAATCCAGCAAGGACGACTGCGGCCCCCGCACTCCACAACCACACGCGCTGTCCCGAAGTCTCTCGAAGCTCAGTTCCCGAACCCAGTGCATCCCAAATTCCTTGTTCAAGGCCTGCAGGAGCCGGAACCTCTTCAGACAGCGCAGCCTCACGGAAGGTCAATTCCATGGAAGTCAAATCGGCATGCGCCTGGTTGTCGAAATGTGTGTTCGAAGTCGTCACTGGGAGAGAATGTCAGTCGTGGCACCCGTCAGGGGTTCGTCAAGAGAAACGAGATGAAGAAGGAAAGGTTGCTCGAAGCGTGAAAAAAAAATGGCTCCATCAATCCGAATGGAAAGATGAAGCCCCCGATTCCTCGGGAGGAACAGGTCTTGCGCGCTGCCCCATGGATGACAAGGTGGCTTGGAGGAGCTTGCGTCCGCGGGACAATTGGCTTTTGGACGTGTTGACATCCACCGCCAGCTGTTCCGCGATTTCCTTGTGACTGAATCCCTCAATGATGTAGAGTTGAATCACAGTCCGATAGCCGCGAGGGAGCGACTGAAGGGCGCGTTGAATCTCCTCCATCGTGAAGTCCGCCTCCTTGGCTGCTTCCAAATCTTGTGGAAGTGCCAAGGATTCGGATGCATCATCGTGGTACCGATGTTTGAGGTTTCGTCGGTAGTGTGTGATGGCCGTGTTGACGGTGATTCGCCTCACCCAGCCTTCAAAACTGTTGAATTCCGTAAATTTTGACAAATGACGAAACACCTTGATCCAGCTCTCTTGAGCGATGTCCGCGGCTTCGTCTGGACTGTCTGTGTACCGAAGAGCCGTGGCATACACCTTGGATGAAAATCGCTGGTACAACGACGACTGCGCGGATCGATCCGCGTTTTGGCATCGCTGCAAGAGTTCTTTCAATTCAACCTCCATGGTGATTCAGGACTTGCGATTCATTCAAACGCTGACCAATCCATTCCCAACCAAGACAACGTGGAACCCGCGAAAAGTTGCTTCAGGGCGGCTTCGTTCAAATCCATCCCTTCCATGAATTGACCAAACTCGAGATCCCCCAAGGGAAACGGATAGTCCGTTCCCATGCAAATCCGATCCGGACCTTGCATTTCGAGAATGTATCGAAGGAGGCGTGGATCGTGTGTGATGCTGTCCACCCAAAACTTGCCCAAGTAATGATCTGGGGGGGTCGGGTTGTCGACGGCAACGAGGTCTGGACGGCAGGCATGTCCGTGTTTGATACGGCCGATGGTTGGCAGGAATGAACCTCCGGCGTGCGAGAACAAGATGCGCAACGCCGGAAACTTGTCGAGTACGCCTGAAAAAATCATGGAACACGCCGCTCGGCTCGTCTCAGCAGGCATTCCCACGAGCCAAGGCAGCCAATAACGCTCCATCTCCGACTTTCCCATCATATCCCAAGGGTGGATGAAGAGCGACATGTTCAATCGCTGGCAAGCTTCGTAGAATGAAAAAAACCGCGAGTCTCCGAGGTTCAACCCATTGACATTGGAACCGATCTGAACCCCTCGATGACCCTGATTGCATGCTTCTTCGAGTACCTCAATGGCCATGTCTGGATCTTGCATGGGCACGGAACAAAGCCCCACGTAATGCTTGGGATGATCGCGCACAATCTCTGCAATGTGCGCGTTCAGGAACCGCGCAAGGTCGGCAGCATCCTCGCTTTTGGCCCAATACGAAAACATCACCGGGATGGTGGAAATGACCTGAACCTGGACGCCTGCCCTGCCATACTCCTCGATTCTCTCCTCCGCATCCCAACAGTTGGAAGCGATTTCACGGAAAAACACGTCATCCCGCATCATGTTGGCAAATCCCGGTCGGCTGACTTCCAATTGGATGAATCCGCCGTATCCGAATTTCTCTGCCCAATTGGGCATGGTGCGCGGCAAAATGTGCGTGTGGCTGTCAATTTTGAGCATGAGATGCATTCCTTGATGCTCCGCCAAGATACTTGAACTCCGTCCCTCCTTTCAAGGGGATTTGTCCACAATGACGGGATGCTTGGACACCCTGCGCAGGTCCAAACGGTTGACCGGGTGCACCGTCCACCCTTCCACACGGTGGGAAACAAAATGCGTCACTTGGTCGTGAAACAACGGAATGACAGGCATCGAAGCGTGCACGAGACTGTCCATGGCGATGTACAGGGAGCGCCGACTTGCATCGTCTTGAGATTGAAGGGCCGCCTGAAACAAGGCTTCAAACTCAGGATGCTCGAAATGGGTGTAATTGGGACCTC
>JBEARC010000058.1:0-27807 GCA_041163465.1 Bacteroidota bacterium | reverse complement strand
ACCAAACCCTGTGTTCGATCACCCATGTCATCGAGGTCACACCTTTGGATGCCGATTTTAACCAAGATGGTGCGGTCGGCACAACCGATTTGCTTCAACTCCTGGGGAGCTTGGGATGCCTTGAAGCGTGCAACGAGGACTTGGACAACGATGGCGTCACCAGCATCCACGACTTGCTCATGCTTCTCCCTCAGATGGGGACGTCTTGTGACTAAATCTTGTCATCTCTTGTCGTGCTGAAGCCAGTGTCCGACGCATGTCCTTTGGTGTTCTGTGCGGTTTGCTTGATTTCGATCAAACCCTCAGCGAGCTTTCTCGAATTCAAGGTGCACCAAGTCGTGAGCAGCAGCCATCGGATTGCTGGCTCCAAACACCGAAGAACCTGCGACAAGAACATCGGCACCAGCCTCCACCAAGGGCAAGGCATTGGCCATCCCCACCCCACCATCAATTTCAATCAACGCATCACTCCCCTCTTCGCGCAACAGGGATTTCAGTTGCGCTGTCTTTTGAAACGTCCGTTCGATGAACGATTGTCCCCCAAATCCAGGATTCACACTCATCAAGCACACCAAGTCGATGTTTGAGGCCACATCGCGCAACAACTCCACCGAGGTGTGTGGATTCAAAGCAATGCCAGCTTTCATTCCGGCATCGCGAATGGCACCCAAGGTGCGATGCACATGGGTGCACGCCTCCAAATGAACGGTCAAAACATGGGCGCCGAGGTCTGCAAACGTCGCGATGTACCGGTCGGGATTGACAATCATCAAATGCACATCCAGAGGCTTGGTGGCGTGCTTGGCGATGGATGAAATCACAGGCATGCCAAAGCTGATGTTGGGCACAAACACCCCATCCATGACGTCGAGATGAAACCAGTGCGCTTCACTGGCGTTGACCATCTCAATGTCGCGCTGGAGATTGGCAAAATCAGCCGCCAAGAGCGAAGGAGCAAGTAGGTGTGACATGAAACAAAGGTCATGAACTCCCAGAGATTTGCGAACCCTTGTGGGCAAGATGTGAAGAAGGTGCACCTTTGCATCATGCCCAAATCGCATGAAACTCGTCCCTTGGTCCTCGGGCTGACAGGTGGAATGGCTTCAGGCAAATCCCTGGTCGGCAGGATGCTCGGAGCTTTGGGTGTGCCGGTGTGGGATGCTGATGCAGCTGCCAAATTGCTCTACCGGACCAACGACAAGCTCCGAGATTCCGTCTTGAATCAATGGGGTGAAGAGTTGGCGTTGAAGGACGCTGATGGGCGGGTGCATGACCTTGACAGGGCCAAACTTGCAGCCCTGGTGTTCACCAACGAAGAGGCCAAACGTTGGCTTGAACGCCAAGTTCATCCCGCCGTGTCCCAAGCTTTTGATGTCTGGCATCGTGCCCATGGACCGAGGGCACCCTATGTGGTGCGTGAAGCGGCCATTTTGTTTGAATCAGGAACCCATGTTGGATGTGATTGGATCGCGACGGTCGAGGCCCCTCGAGACCTTCGGATTCAACGTGCTTTGCATCGACCGGGAGCTGAATCCATGAACGAAGAGGATGTCCTGCGACGCATGTCACACCAATGGTCGCGGGAGCAACGTGAACAGCGTGCTGACGTTGTCCTTGAAAACGATGGGCGGCCGCTTCTGGCCCAAGTTCTTCAGTTGCATGACCTCATGATGCAAAAGGCCATGGCTTGAACTTCGGGCCTCCTCGAGGACTTACCTTTCCACATCAACAGAAGCATTCATGGACAACATGCACGATTTGTTCCAACTTCAGCGTGGCCATGTCACCTCTGCCCCCACATTCGCTCAACGCAAGCAGCATTTGCAAGACTTGTGGTCCTCCATCTTGAACCACGAGGAAGCGCTCATTGAGGCACTTCATGATGATTTGGGCAAACCGAGGGTCGAGGTGCACCTCCATGAGATCTATCCCATCAAAACTGAAATCAAGCATGCCTTGAAGCACCTGCGTGGTTGGATGGCGCCTCGCCCCACAAGCACGCCTGTGGCCTTGCTTGGAACGCGGTCTTTCATTCATGTAGAGCCCAAAGGACAGGTTCTGATCATTTCTCCATGGAATTTTCCGGTCATGCTGACCCTTCGTCCCTTGGTCAGCGCACTTGCAGCCGGCAACCGTGTGATGGTCAAGCCCTCTGAGCACACCCCTCAAACCGCAAAAGTGCTCCAACACATCGTTGAGGAGGCCCTCCCTGCGTCGACTGCTGTCGTGATTTTGGGCGGACCCGACGTGAGTGCACGCCTCACGACCCTGCCCTTCCAGCACATCTGCTTCACGGGAGGCACCCACATCGGGAAGATGGTCATGCGCGCGGCCGCTGACCACTTGGCATCACTGACCCTGGAATTGGGAGGCAAAAGTCCAGCCATTGTGGACAAGACCGCGCATGTGGGCGATGCAAGCAAGCGTTTGGCCTGGGGAAAATGCTTGAACAACGGACAAGTATGCATTGCACCTGATTACTTGGTGGTGGATGACGTGGTTGCCGATGATTTCATCGAACAACTCTCCAAGCGAATGAGTGCGATGTATGGCGGGGAAGATGGGCAGCAGGAAATGATGAGTCAGGACCGTTCCAAAATGGTGAACGATCATCACTTTCAACGTGTGGTAGGGCTGATTGAGGATGCCATCGAACAAGGTGCGAAATGCGTCCATGGGGGAACTTGGAATGCCGAGGAGCGGCGCATTGCCCCCACGCTTTTGGATGGCTGTACGCCTGACATGAAGGTGATGAAGGAAGAAATTTTTGGACCTGTGCTTCCCATTCTCCGGTACAAGAGTCGAGAGGAACGGGACGCGCTGTTGGCCCATCACCCCCACCCGCTCGCGCTCTACATCTTTTCTCACGACGCCCAAACCATCGATGAGTTGATGCAATCAACCCGGGCAGGAACGACGGGCATCAATGAAGTCATCGTTCAAGTGGCGCAGCCTGAACTTCCCTTTGGCGGCATTCAAAACAGCGGCATGGGTCGTACAGGTGGGCGGAGTGGATTTCGACAGTTTTCCAACGAACGATCCGTGGTCGCTCAGCGCTCGAGATTCAACATTCTGCCCATGACCTTCCCTCCTTTTAATGGGCGCAGTTTGTGGCTTGTTCGCACCGTCCAAAAGTGGTTGTGACGTCGAAACACCCCTTGCAAACTTTACCTTCGTGACATGCTTGTCCAGACCCACTTCCCCCGAAGTTTGTCTCGAAGCAGGTACGACCAGTATCTCGCTTCGGGATGGTTCAGGGGTTCCGTGATGCTGTACAAAATGGACCTCCTCTGCTTGGAGGAGCGCATGTTCAGCGTGGTCAACATTCGGCTGAACCTTGCGACCCACCAACCAACTGCGCGACAGCGCAAAATTATGCGGCGTGTGGAATCGAGGTTTGACGTCATCTATTCCCATGCCCACCCCACCCCTGCCAAAGAGGCGCTGTACCAACAGCACAAACAGAGATTCAAGGGTTTCATTCACAACTCCTTGACGGATTATTTGAATGCCGGATTCCAGGGTACTGTCTTTGACACAAGGGAGGTCTGCGTCTACGATGACGATCGCTTGATTGCTGTGAGCTACTTCGACTTAGGAGAGCAGAGCATGGCCAGTTTGTTGGGCCTGTTTGACCACGCGTACAGTCGCTACAGCTTGGGTACATACACCCTGCTGAAAGAAGCCGAATATGGAGTTCAAACCGGCAGAAAGTGGTTCTATCCCGGCTACGTCTTGGACCATTCCTCAGATTTCGATTACAAACTTCGGCTCGGGCCCATGGAGCACTACACGGTGAACAAGCGATGGGCCAAGCTCGAAAATTTTGACCCCTCAAGCACCACCTCGAGTTTGATTCATGAGGCCACGGAGGCGCTGAAGGAATCGCTCCAGAAAATGGGTGTTCCCCACCGCGCTTGGTTGTATCCCTATTTCAGCATGGGTTACATGGGGCCATGGAGCGCGTTCTTTCTTCGTCTCCCCATGCCCGTTGAAATTGGCCACGATGTAGAAGGCATGGTGGTTTTGGGGTTTGATCCTGAAGTTCGTGGCTACACCATGATGCACATCCACCCATGTCCAGATGCCTCCCAATTCCTGAACATGGAACCCTCTCAGGAATTCAAGAACAGCCGGGTGTATCTCAATCATTTGTACCAAACCGGTGACACTTTGCTCGCCCACGGCAACCTCGAGGAGGTGATGCAACTCGTGGAGCGTTGGAAGGAACGCCCCGATGCCATGCTTTGCCCATGCGATTGACGAGTTGGAATGTGAACGGCCTTCGCGCCATCGTGACCAAGGACTTCGAACAGTCACTGGCCGTGCTGGCGCCCGATGTCTTGGGGCTCCAAGAGACCAAGGCCCAAGAGGACCAAGTCCGTGCAGCATTGTTTGGGCTGGATGGCTACGAGGTGTTTTCGTCTTCTGCCGAAAAAAAGGGCTACTCCGGCACTGCCATTTTGACCAAAACCACCCCATTGTCCGTCCAGGCTGGCATCGGTGTGCACGATTTGGACCAGGAGGGCCGCGTGTTGCGCGCCGAGTTTCCGGACTTCCATTTTGTCACGGTCTACACCCCAAATTCCTCCTCGGGCCTGAAGCGACTGCCTTTTCGCAAGACATGGGATGTGGCTTTTCGCGATTACCTCTCCGAACTCGACAAGGACAAACCCGTGGTATGTTGTGGTGATTTGAACGTAGCACATGCACCCATCGACTTGGCCCGTCCCGAAGCGAATTACAACAAAACGCCAGGTTACACGCAAGATGAAATCGATGGGCTGACCGCGCTGTTGGAAGCCGGCTTTGTCGACACGTGGCGACAGGCGAATCCTGGCGTGGTGAAATACTCGTGGTGGAGCTATCGCGGAGGGGCACGTGAAAAGAACGTCGGATGGCGTTTGGACTACATGCTGTTGAGCAGCCGCGCACTCGAACGGGTGGCATCTCCTGAGATTCACACCGAAATCCACGGCAGCGACCACTGCCCTGTGTCCCTAGAATGGCGCTCGTGAAGCTGTAACGATCGTCCACAAAGGGTCCGTCCAACGTGGGATCCCGTGCCTTCAATTCGTCCTCAAAAAAAGGATGAATTACCACACTTTACCGCTGAACTACGCTCGCCCATTCTTGGTGGCTCTGATGGGATTGACCTTCCATGTGAACGCTGTCATGGGTCAATGTGAAGCCGACTTGAATGGAAATCAATCGGTGGACAATGAAGACTTGATGATTGTATTAAGCAATTACGGAATGACATGCGATGACGTCGGCTCCATGGATCCCGTGATTTCAGAAATCCATTACAATCCAAGCAGCCAGCAAGGCAATGACAGCCAGTATGAATTTGTCGAACTCATGAATCCCCACCCCTTTTCCATTTCTGTCTCCGGCTATGCCTTGGCGGATGGCATCGACGTGACCTTTCCTGAGGGAACCATGATTCCAGCAGGTGGGTTTCTGGTGACTGCCAACGACACAGCGACCTATGCCGCCCTGTTGAACCCCTTCATCCCCTTGTTTGAATGGACCGGGGCTTCAAGCTTGCACAACAGCGGGGAAACCATTCGGCTCCTGCGACCCGATGGAAGTGAAGCCGACATCGTGACCTACAGCGACACCAACGGCTGGACCCAAGAAGCAGACGGCTTTGGTTCCTCCCTCGAATGGAAGGGGATTGGCCACGACAACAGTCTACCTGACTCCTGGGCGGGATCCAACGCCTTGGGCGGTTCTCCGGGCAGTGCAAACAGCACGTGGGCCGATTGAATCCATCCCTCGAAGCTCCCTCTCGAAGTTCAAGCAAGCATTCGCTTCCCATTGACCACCACCTCCAAGGAATCGCCTTGGGTGGTGGTCACATTGGTTTGGTCTGCCTCGACGCGTACTTGGATCACGCGGCCCCGGAACTGGATGTTGAAGGAAAACGCGCTCCATGACGCGGGCAACATCGTGTCAAAATGAGGAACGCCCTCCACAACCCTGAAACCGCCAAAACCTTCAACCACAGACATCCACGTTCCAGCCATGGACGTGATGTGAAGCCCCTGATAAGCTTCTGCATTGTAATCGTCGAGGTCAAGTCTCGACGTGCGTAAATACATTTCCACAGCCTTGTCCTCCATGCCAAGTTTGGCAGCCAAAATGGCGTGAACACAGGGAGACAAGCTGCTTTCATGCACCGTCATGGGCTCGTAAAAGTCAAAGTTGGCACGGAGCTCCTCAAGGGTGAAATCGTCAGGGAAGAAATAGAAACCCTGCAAAACGTCGGCCTGTTTGATAAAGCATGAACGAAGGATTCGGTCCCAAGACCAGTGTTGGTTGATCGGGCGTTCTTCAGGTTGGAGCGACGCTGCAGGGAGCAACTCCTTGTCTAAAAACCCGTCCTGCTGCAACTTGATCACCCCCCTTTGGGTCGTCGGAAGATACATCTGGTCTGCAATGTGGCGCCAAGACTCACATTCCTCGGGACTCGCATCGCCACCATACTGAACGGTCAAATCTGCGGCATAACGCAGACACCAGGCGGCCAACACATTGGTGTACCAGTTGTTGTTGACGTTGTTCTCGTATTCGTTGGGGCCCGTGACTCCAAGCATGACGAAAGCCTTCTTGTCCGTGGACCAGTGGACCCTTTGTGCCCAAAACCGCGCCACGGCCGTCGCCACCTCCACGCCTTCCTTGGACAGGTAGGTGTCGTCGCCTGTGTGATTCACGTGGTTTCGCAAGGCCAGCACCATGGCCCCATTTCGGTGAATCTCCTCGAAGGTAATCTCCCACTCGTTGTGGCATTCCTCCCCGTTCATCGTCACCATGGGGTACAACGCAGCACCTCCCGAAAATCCCAGCTTCTCAGCATTTTCAATGGCCTTGCCGAGCTGATTGTGGCGATACCTCAACAAATTCTCAGAGACTTGGGGGGGGTGGGTGCCAAGAAAAAAGGGCAAGCAATAGGCCTCCGTATCCCAATACGAGGCTCCACCGTATTTCTCACCTGTGAATCCCTTCGGGCCAATGTTCAACCTGGCATCGTCTCCACGGTAGGTTTGGTTCAGGTGAAAGATGTTGAAGCGAATGGCTTGCTGCGCCTCTACATCACCCTCGATTTCAATGTCACCCAAAGACCAAATTCCTGCCCACGCTTGGATGTGATCCTCACGTTCTTGGTCATAGCCCCGAGCTCTTCCCTCGTTCGCCTCCTTCAATGCCATGTCTCTGCATTCAGCTGCAGGTGTATGCATCGAACTCACAAGGCCTACAAACTTTTCAATGACAACCTCCTCCCCTGCAGGCAATTCCCATTCCTTGCTTAATCCAATCCACCGAGACCCCTCCTCTGGAGCCCACATGCCCGATGAACCGCCAAGCGCTTGTGCTGTGGCCACCGTAAATTCCGTCTTCATGGTGGTGTTGACAAGCACCGAGGTCCCTTCGATGGCTTGGTTGGATTGGTGATCATGGCGCCAAAACGCGTCATCCCAGTTGCTGTCTTCGTTGGTGATTCCGCCATCCAATTGAGGTTGAACCATCACAGAGGAGCCGTCCAAGGCTTGAATGGTGAGGCGAATGGCAGCCCGGTTGGGGTGGGCCATGCTCACGAAGCGTTCAGTGTGGAGTCGAATTCGCTTTCCATGCCTCAGGGTCACCTCGAATTGCCGTTGCAACAGGCCCCGTCGCATGTCAAGCACGCGCTCAAATCCATCCACACTGGCAACCGCGTTCAAATCCAATGCCTCTCCATCCACTGTCACCGCCATACGAGACCAGTTGGTGGCATTGAGCACTTTGGCGAAATATTCTGGATATCCATTTTTCCACCACCCCACCTTGGTCCGATCGGGGTAATAGACACCCCCCACGTAATGGCCCACCATGTGGTCTCCAGAATACAACTCTTCGAAATTGGCACGCTGGCCAAAACGGCCGTTGCCCAAGGAGAAAATGCTTTCTGAACTCCGGGCGTTGTCGGGATTGAACCCGTCTTCCACGACCCTCCAGGGTTCAGCTTTCAGGTACTTGTTCATGTGATTTTGGCTTTATTCAATCAACCCAACCCAACGCTGTGCAAAGTCGTTCGAGTGTCAAGCCTTGCATCGTTGGCAACACCCAATCAGCCTCACCCAGCACGGCCTCATCCCCCAATCCGACCACTGAAAATCCCCCCGCCTTTCCTGCCCGAACACCCGAAGCGGCATCCTCGAACACCACACAATTCTCCGGGACGACATTCAAAGCTTGAGCTCCTTTCAAAAAGACCTCTGGGTCGGGCTTGCTCAGGGTGATATGGTTCCCATCGACCACGGCGTCAAACAGAGGCGCAAGACCGACATTGTCGAGGACCATTTGCGCGTTGCGACTTGAAGAACCCAAGACAACACCCACGCCCGCCTCTTTGCATTCCACGATGAATTCTCTCGCTCCAGGAAGAATATCCTTGGCGCGCATGCCCTCGATCAATTGTAGGTAGTGGGCATTCTTTTGGTTCATCAGTTTGACCTTGGTCGCCTCATCAAGCTCCATGTGACCAAGACGAAGGATGTACTCCAAACTGTCCACCCGGCTCACTCCCTTTAGCGCTTCGTTGTCTTGTTCGGTGAACGGAATGCTCAAAGCATCTGCCAAACGCTTCCAAGCCTCAAAATGATGGATTGCGGAATCCACAATCACCCCATCCATGTCAAACAAGCAAGCGGCAGGGAGACGCATGATCAATGGGTTTCGTTCAGAATGAATTCGACGTGATAACGGGCAAGCCCGTCAATGGGCTTTTTGATGATGTTGCCCGCCGTGTAGCCACGATCATGACATGCCTTTTTCAATTCCTCCTGGAAATGGTATGCAACACTCCCCACGAAGTGGATTGGAATCTGGAGGGCGTCAGCATAACACGCCACGTGTACGTCCAAGAACGCCTTGAAGCCCTCATCCAACCATGCTTGGATGGTCGGATGGTCCCTGTGCTTTCCGAGGAAAGTCATGAAACTCGCGAGAAACACGTTGGCATTGGGTTCTTGGTAGACCCTTCGAATGATTTCCAATTTGTCCATGCCGTATTGACGTTCAAAGTCATCTTGAACGCTTTGGGGCAGGGTTCGGTACAGGAACGCGGTCAACAACTTCTTTCCAAACCACGTTCCGCTGCCCTCGTCGCCCAAGATGTAGGCCAAGGCAGGAACCTCCTCCGTGACGGCATTGCCGTCAAACCGGCAAGAATTTGAACCCGTTCCCAGGATGCACGTCACTGCCGTCTCACCCGTGTAGGTGCTGTAAGCAGCACCATCAAGGTCGTGACCAACGTGGACATCCGCTTGGGTGAACACACGTTGCAAACCCTCCTGAATCACTGCACATAGCGCAGGAGAACTCGACCCTGCCCCATAGAAATACACCTTGTCAACCTGGTTGGCCATGGACTTCGCCTGGGCATTCGCAAGCATTTCTCGCTCCACCAAATCGGCGTCATGGAAATAAGGATTGAACCCCATGGTGTGGAACTCCCCCAGCTCAGAACCGGACTCTGTGATGGCCAACCAATCGCATTTGGTGGACCCGCTATCTGCAATGAGAATGGTCAAAACGCTCCAGGTTTAGGCCAATTTTTGGGCCAAATCCACAACCCGGGTTGCATAACCCGCTTCATTGTCATACCACCCGAACAACTTCACCAAGGTTCCACTGCACTTGGTCAATTCGGCGTCCAAAATGCAGCTGTGTGGGTTCCCAACAATGTCCACACTGACAATCGGATCCTCACAAAATTGAAGGATTCCCTTCATGGGGCCCTCAGCCGCAGCCTTCAGTGCAGCGTTCACTTCCTCTGCAGAAGCTTCACGCTTCAAGGTGGCTGTCAAATCAGTGACTGAACCCGTGGGGGTTGGAACACGCACCGCCATGCCGTCGAGCTTTCCTGCCAATTCCGGGAGTACCAAACCCACAGCCTTGGCCGCGCCTGTTGACGTTGGAATCATACTCAAGGCTGCGGCACGCGCCCGACGAAGGTCCTTGTGCGGTGCATCCTGCAACCGCTGGTCTGCAGTGTAGGCGTGCACAGTGGTGATGAATCCACGTTCCAACCCGAATGTATCATTCAATACTTTGGCCATGGGAGCCAAACAATTGGTGGTGCATGAAGCATTGCTCACGATGCGATCTTCGTCTGTCAAGATGTCGTCGTTCACGCCGAGGACCACCGTCTTCAAATCACCTTTGGCGGGCGCAGAAATGATGACTTTGCCAGCTCCGGCCGCAAGGTGCAACCCCGCCTTTTCAGCGTCCGTGAAAACCCCTGTGCTCTCGACCACGAGGTCCACATTCATCTCGCCCCATGGCAAATCCGATGGGTTTCGCTCTGCAGTGATCCGAATCTCCTGACCATTCACACGCAGATTTCCTCCCGATACGGACACATCACCCGGAAACAAACCGTGAATGCTATCGTATTTCAGCAAGTGAGCCAAGGTTTCGACGTCGGTCAAATCGTTGATCGCCACCACTTCCATGCCTGAACGTCCGACCATTTGACGGAACGCCAACCGTCCAATTCGGCCGAAACCGTTGATTGCAATACGCTTCATTGTAGAGAGATAATTGTTGTTTTGGGTTGCAAAGAAAATAATTCAAACACAGATGACCGGTTAGATGGAGAGGATTCGTGCAATTCTCACCTCATCCTCCAGGATCTGGCTCTTGGTGCTGATGGCCTCTTCAAACGACGTGAGTGCAATTCGATCGTTGATGACTCCAGCCATGACCCCGTGGTGGCCTTGACGCAACGCTTCCACTGCGGCGACGCCCAAACGAGACGAAAGCACGCGATCAAAACATGTTGGGCTACCTCCACGTTGGAGGTGTCCCAGCACAGTAATACGGGTTTCGTAGATGTCCGTGATTTCCCGAACTTTTTGAGCAATCTCATAGGCACCACCGTGAGGATCGCCTTCAGCCACGATGACGATTGAACTCGTCTTGTTGCTTTGTTCACCTGCCTGAAGCACGGCCACCAAATCTTGGATGCTCATCCCCATCTCCGGAGTCATGACCGCAACAGCACCCGTCGCAATTCCTGTTTTCAGGGCAATAAAACCGCTGTCGCGCCCCATCACTTCCACAAAAAACAAGCGGTTGTGGCTATCCGCAGTGTCGCGAATTTTGTCCACAGCGTCCACAACAGTATTGATGGCTGTATCAAAACCAATCGTGCTGTCCGTGCCGCTAAGGTCGTTGTCGATGGTCCCTGGAAGTCCCACCACTGGGAAACCCGTCTCTGCACCAAATTTCATTGCACCTGTGAAGGTTCCATTCCCCCCGATCACCACGAGCCCGTCCACACCGGCCTCTACCAAGTTGACATGAGCTCGCTTGCGGCCTTCCGCATGTTTGAACGCTTCGCACCTTGCCGACTTCAGAATGGTTCCACCGCGACCGAGGATTTTGGCCACAGAACGAACGTGCAAGCGTTTAAAATCGCCATCGATCAATCCTTGGTAACCTTGAAAAACCCCCACGACTTCTAGGTCGTGAAACACCGCGGTACGAACGACAGCGCGAATGGCTGCATTCATGCCTGGTGCATCTCCTCCCGAGGTAAGGACCGCAATTTTTTTCATGAATCAGGATAATGTTCCCTCGTGGTCTTGAAGTTGAAGACGCTTGGGGCCGACAAATTTGCGTCAAACGGGTCGGATTTCCGAACTGAGAACGCACAAACTGCCATGCATTCGGTCCACGAACGAACAACCTTCCCGCATTCTGAAACGCATTCTGAAGTCCTTTGTAAGTGTACAAATGACACCAACTGCGTATCTTGCAGGCGAAACAACACCATTGTGAACAACTAAGAGAACCCGCCATGGATATCAGTGTGGATTGCGTTTTGTTTGGATTTGATGGGGAGAGCCTCATGCTCCTTCTCATTGAACAACGCACAGACCAACAGGGCCCCCTTTCCGAGGAAGAGCTACAAATGGCGCTTCCGGGAGATTTTGTGATGGAACACGAAGCCTTGGAGGATGCTGCGGCGCGGGTCTTGGAGGAGCTCACGGGGCTGGACAATGTCTACCTCAAACAATTTCATGCCTTTGGCAGTCCGGACCGCGTCAAGGGACTCAAGGATCAACCTTGGTTGCGTACATTCAGAGCCCAGCCAGAAAACCGTGTCATCACCATCGCCTACTTCGGGTTGGTGTCGCTTCACGATCACGTGCCTCGGGCTTCCTCATTTGCAGGACATGCCGAATGGGTGGACGTTGGAAACCTTCCTGACTTGGCGTTTGACCACAACGACATCGCTGATTTGGCCTTGGCTACGTTGCGAGAACAACTGGAGTCCAAGCACATAGGATTCGAGATGCTTCCGAAAAAATTCACACTCCGCCAACTTCAATCATTACACGAGATCGTGCTAGATAAAAAATTGGATAAGAGAAACTTCAGAAAGAATGTCAAGCGAATGGACCACGTGGTTCCTCTGAATGAAAAGGAACAAGGTGTGTTGCATAAACCCGCCCAGCTCTTCACGTTTGATGCCAACTTGACCTCTGAATCTTGACGTGCACAGACAAACCTCGCGACCTTGAACTCAACACCACGACAATTCACCCCATCATGATTCACTCCACCAAGAACCCACCGCGTTTCGCAGCCCGCATGCACTTGCGATTGTCTTTGATGACCTTGTTGGGATGGGCCGTGGCAATTGCCAATGCGCTTGTAGCCCAAATCATTTGGACCGACCCCCCATTTCCCACGCAGGACGACCAAGTCATGCTGTATTACGACATCGCGGAAGGGAATGCAGCCTTGCTCGGTGTCGACCCACCCTTTGAGGGCGCTCCATTTGTCTACGCCCACACTGGTGTCATCACCTCAGAAAGTTCCAGTCCATCAGATTGGCAATATGTGCAGAACCCTTGGCCCAATGGCAACAACATCAGCCAGGCCAACAATGGCAACGTCTTGATGCCCTTGGAGGGAACGGTTCACGTGTTTGATTTTGGAGGCCAAACTTTGGCTGAGTACTACGGCGTCCCCGAGGGCATTGTCATTGAACAACTTGCTTTTGTGTTCCGGAATGGAACCGGGAGCGTGGTAGGCAAAACGGCAGATGAGTCTGACATCTTTTACAACGTATCTGATGGATCCTTCGAAATCTCTCTCATCCATCCAGGAACGTCCTCAAGCATCGAGTCCCTCGGGTCGACAATTTCACTTTCAGCCCAGGCTTCCATGGAGGCTGACCTCTCCCTGAGTATCAATGGGGACCAAGTCAATGCGACCACGGGTTTGGCCATCACCCATGAACTGACCCTCGATGTCCCCGGGGATTACCTCATCGAAGCCTCAGCGACCTTGGATGCCACGGTGGTGACCGATGCTGCCACCATCACGGTCCTCCCTGAATCAGCCCCCGTGGCCCCCTCGCCTGCGGGCGTGATGGATGGAATCAACGACCTCGGGAATGGGAATGTTATCCTCCAGCTCACAGCACCGTATAAGGAATTTGTGTTCGTGGTGGGTGATTTCAACGACTGGACAATGAGTGCTTCATCCATGATGAATGTGACACCCGATGGCCAGAAGTATTGGATTGAACTCACAGGCCTCACCCCTGGCCAACTCTACCGCTACCAGTACCACATCCTTCCCGACGATGCGAGGTTTGCCGATGCCTACGCCGAGATCATTTTGGACCAGTGGAACGACCCGTGGATTCCAACCTCGACCTACCCCGACTTGCCCCCTTATCCTGCCAACCACACCACAGGCCCCGTCTCAGCGATGGTTCCTGGCGAAGCGGCGTTTGAGTGGACGGACGACAACTTTGAGCGTCCGGACCAAGAAAACCTGTTTGTGTATGAAATTTTGGTCCGAGACTTTACCGAAGACCAAACGTTCAAGGCCATTGAAGACACACTGGATTACTTGGAAAACCTGGGCGTGACGGCCATCGAATTGATGCCTGTCAATGAATTCAACGGCAACGACAGCTGGGGTTACAACCCCACATTCTATTTCGCTGTCGACAAGGCATATGGAACCAAGGAAGACCTCAAATCGTTGGTGAATGCGTGTCACGAACGGGGGATTGCTGTGATTTTGGACGTTGTGTTCAACCATGCGGACCAGCCCAACCCGTTCATCACCATGTACTGGGAGGATTGGACGGTTCTACCCAACAATCCATGGTTCAATGTGGAGGCACCCCATGACCTGACATTTTTCTACGATTGGAACCACAGCAGTCCCTTGACAAGGCAGTTTGTCAAGCGAAACCTCGATCATTGGGTCGAGAACTATCACATCGATGGATTTCGCTGGGATTTCACCCAAGGACTTGTCCAACAACCCAATGTCAACGGAGGTTACAACAGCCAACGGATTGGGTGGCTCAACGAATATGGAAACCACGTGTGGAACCAAGATCCCGGGGTCTACATGATTCTGGAGCATTGGTGCGATTATTTCGAGGAATTGGAGTTGGCCAATGACGGATTCATGCTTTGGGTCAACGCCACCCACAACTACCAAGAAGCGAGCATGGGCTACAGCGATCACGATTTGAGCTGGGCGAATTTCCAAAACCACAACTTCAACGACAGGCATGCCGTAGCGTACGCGGAAAGCCACGACGAGGAGCGTTTGATGTACAAAAACCTCAACTGGGGCAACAGCAATGGAGAATACGACTTGTCCGATCCCATCCAAGCGTTGCGCCGCCAGCAGATGATCATGGCTTTCAATGTGTTGATGCCCGGCCCGCGCTTGATCTGGCAGTTTGAGGAATTGGGTTATGACTACAGCATCAACACGTGCAGTGACGGCGTCACCGTCGATCCCGATTGCCGCGTCGCGGCCAAGCCTGTACGTTGGGACTATTTTGAGGACCCTGAACGTCGGCACCTCTACGACGTCACGGCCGCGCTCGGGCGATTGAAGCGTGACTACCCTGCCTTTGGACTAGGCGAAAATTGGTTCAATGTGGACGTCCCAGGTTTTGGCAAACGACTGATTTACAGCCACCCTCAGGGCGATGCCGTGGTTGTTGGCAACTTCAAAATGACAGGCATTGACATGATTCCTGGATTCACCCACACAGGAACATGGTACAATTACATGACCGGAGAAGCAGTGGAAGTCAACGATGTGAATGCGAGCATGTCCTTTGCCCCGGGTCAATGGCACGTCTTCACCGACCAACCTCTTCCCACGCCAGAATTGACTGAAATCGACATTGACATGGATGGGCAATTGGCATCAGAAGGCGACTGCAATGACAACAATGCGACCATCTATGCAGGTGCGGAAGACCCCATCGGGGATGGCATCGATCAAGATTGCGATGGCCAAGATGGAACAAGCGGTGTCTCCAATGCCTCGGCCCTCTGGCAGGTGTACCCCAATCCGACAACAGCGTTCTTGCGGGTACAACCCCATCGCATGGTCGATGCCTTGTGGGTGGAGGACATGCGAGGCCGACGAGTGACAGGGTCGATTCGTGCTTCGTCCACCGAGCGTGTGGAACTCGATCTGAGCAACTTGGCTCCAGGAACGTATCGACTCATCGGCTTGGCGCAAGGCCAAAGGTTTTCCACAGCTGTGTACAAAATCCAACCTTGACATCGCGGGCTTGGTGTACATTTGACACCTATACCCTGTTTCTCAGAGAAACACCCCAGACAAACCCATGCATGCAACCATGAATGCAACCATGAAACAACTGAGCTTAACCTTGGCCCTGATGAGCCTTTGGAGCCTCCATGTCTTGGCCCAAGGAACGCTGAATGGACGTGTGACAGACGAAAATGGCAATGGATTGCCAAGTGCCACCGTGGTGGTTGATGGCGGGAAAGGAGCATTCACCGATTTGGATGGAAACTACTCCCTGACCTTGGCACCGGCCACCTACAAAGTCACCTACTCATTCATCGGATTCTTCAGCAAAACGGAGACAGTCCAAATCCAAAACGGCCAAACGGCCACGTTGAATGTTCGACTCGATGAGGACGCCGTTATGCTGAACGAATCGGTGGTCATTGGCTATGGCGTCCAACGGAAAAAGGAAGTCACGGGAGCCATTTCAACCATTGACTCCAAGGAAATCACAGCGGTTCGCACCCCCTCCTTCGAAGCTGCCTTGCAAGGACAGGCGGCGGGGGTTCAAGTCACTCAGGGGTCGGGCATGGCTGGCAGTGGATCCATCATTCGGGTTCGAGGGTTGAGTTCCATTTCTGCAGGTGGAGATCCCTTGTACGTCATTGATGGCATCCCCATCACGCAGGATTACTTTTTGGGCGGGAACCAAGGCGCCATGAATCGCAATCCCCTGGCATCGCTCAACCCCAATGACATTGCAGATATTCAAATTTTGAAGGATGCAGCTGCCACAGGCATCTACGGTTCGCGCGGAGCGAACGGGGTCATCCTGATTACGACCAAACGAGGAACGCGGCAAGGGGTGCAGGTGTCGTACTCGTCGAGTCTCGGATACGGAGAACCTTCTGCACGCCCCACCATGATGACCACAGAAGAGTACCTGACCATTCGACAAGAGGCATGGGAAAACGATGGTGGTACAGGTTACGTCTGGCTGCCTTATCTCAGCACCGCCAGTGATTCTCCCGAAGCCCGTCGTTTGGCCTACGAGAATGCGCTGAAAACCAACACGGATTGGTTTGACCTGATGACAAGGCGGGCGCAAAAAACCCAACAAAACATCTCATTCCGGAGCGGGGGCAAGTGGTGGTCCATGTACAACGGCATCAGCTACGACAAGAACGAGAGTTATGCCGTCGGCAATGCCTACACCCGCACCACGTTGAGGACCAACTTGACCTTGAAACCATTGGAAGGCCTCCAATTGGATGTGCAAGCCAACACCTCTCAGGGGGTCAATCAGCGCGTGGACGGTGGGTGGTCGGGAGGCATCGGTGCAGCCATGTCCACGGCCCTGCCCTACATGGCTCCCTATGTGCTCGACACGTTGTACGATGACGAGGGCAACATCGATGAGGTGGTTCGCGACTATGAACTTGATCGCTGGGGCAACCCCTATGTGTCCCTTGTCAACCAAAACCGGCTTTGGCGCGAGACGGAGACCCGGAACTTTTTGACGGGACAATTGACTTACACACCCACCACCCGCATCGATGTCATCCTGAGCGGAGGTTTGGACCAGAGCATCGTGGTGGAGGACAACTGGCGTGGGGAGGTGTTGAACCAATTTGACAACAACGCCGACACGCGCTTGAATTGGAGTGAACGGACCTCTCCCAACTTCAATTTTGGTGGAAACGTCACCTACCGCATCCAAGATTCCGACACGTCCTCCATGAGTTTGATGGTTGGTGGTGAAGCCCAAAAATTCGCCTCCTCTGGCTATTGGGCGTCGATTCGCAATGTGGAAGGTCCCACGTACATGGTTCCGGAAGTCAGGGACAGCATTGACCTCTACTATCAAAATTCGGAACTCACTCGCCCTGAATGGATCGAAGGCATCAACCCGTGGATTGACATCCCGACCACCTTCGCTTCCACATTTGCCCGTTTCAATTACTCGTTGCGCGACAAGTATTTTTTGCAAGCCACTGCGCGGGTGGACGGTTCCAGCAAGTTTGGGAGAAATTACCGATTCGGGTTCTTCCCATCCGTGTCGCTTGGGTGGGTTGTGAGCGACGAAGAGTGGTTCAGTTCAAGCGCAATCAGCTTTTTGAAGGTGCGCTCAAGCTGGGGCCGCACGGGCAACTCAAACATTGGAGGCGATGCCCAATACGAGCGGTATGCCGATCAAACGATGGGTTCGACCTATGCAGGTGACACCATCATCTATCCCCTGTCCCCAGGCAACCCCAATCTTCGTTGGGAAACCGTTCAAACGGTGGACGCCTCCGTTGAAATGGGGTTGTTTCAGGACCGAGTTTCCGTGGAACTGGGACTGTACAACAAGATGGCCTCGGATGTCTTGATGAATTCCGAATTGCCAGCTCACACCGGATGGGCAGGCCGATTCATCAATGCAGGCGAGGTGTTGAACCGAGGCGTTGAATTTTCAATCACATCCAACAACCTCAGTGCAGGCCGAGACTTCCAATGGAAAACCACCGGGAATTACAACTACAACTACAATGAATTGGTGTCCACAGGGGGTTACACCGCCGATGCCATCTCGGGTGGCACCAACGATTCTCGTGCAGTGCCCGGAGCCCCATTGACGACCTACTATTTGGTTCCTTTCTCCCACGTGGACGCAGAAACGGGCTTGCCTGTGTACATCGACATCAATGGCAATGAAACGTTCGACTACAATCTTGAAGATCGACGCGCAGTGGGCGATGGCTTGCCCGATCACATTGCGGGATTGACGAATGAACTGCGCTACAAGAACTGGTCCTTGAGTGCCTTGTTCACGGCATCCATTGGCGCCAAGATTTGGGACAGCTCTGCCAAGCGGCAACTGGGTGTCGTCACCGATTGGAACATGCGAACCGAGCTCTTCGATCGTTGGCGTCAACCAGGAGACGAAGCCATGTTTCCCCGCTTGACGCTCGACGAAACCACGTACGGGCTTCCCAATGGATTCCCTTGGTGGAACACCAGCTTGTTCATGTATGACGCGAGCTACGTGCGTCTTCGCAACCTGAACCTTGCATACAACATCCCCATGGAATCAGGTGACATCACCCTGCGCGTCTCAGGCAACAACTTGTTTGCTCTGACCAATTTCATGGGGCTTGATCCGGAATTGGTCCGCGATTTTGAAAACGCCCAAGACCGGAACTTCTCGGGTGGTGCCAATTACTTGACCGCACCCCAAGAGCGCTCCGTTATTTTCTCCATCAACGCCACTTTCTGAGAACCATGAATCTACGAATTCACACCCTCTTGGCTGTCTTGATTTCTAGCCTCGTCTTTCCCTCGTGCACATGGCTCGACACGGCCCCTGAGGATTTGGTGCTCGCCGACGACGCACTGGAGACAGAGGAGGATTTGCAGGCGTTGCTCGTGTCCTGCTATGACGTTCTGGCCAACATCTATGACGGCGATGTTCAGTTGATCAATGAACTTCGTGGGGATCACACGGCTGAACCGAGATCCAATGGAGAACTTCAGGCCATTCACGCGCGCGAAACCATCCGTTGGAACAGCTACGTGGGTGGAATGAACCGCGAGTTCTTCTTTCCCGTGCTTCGCGTCAACGCGTTGTTTGATGCCTTCAACTTTGTTCCGGGAATTGCTGCAGAAACCCAAAACCGCATGCGCGCCGAGGGTTCGTTCATCCGTGCCTTTTGTTTGTGGGGAGCCGTGAAGATTTGGGCTCAGCCCTACGGTTTCACTGCCGACAACTCCCATCTGGGCATCCCCCTTCCCATCGAATTTGGAGACAACACCTATCCCCGGGCCACTGTTGCAGAAGCCTACGCTCAAATCGAATCTGATTTGGCTGTAGCCATCGAGTTCTTGCCGGAGGAAAATGGCGTTTTTGCCACCAAGGATGCCGCCAAGGCGCTGCTCGCCCAAATCAAGTTTCTCCAACTCGACTTCGAAAGCGCAGCGGCCTTGGCCACGGACGTGATCGCTTCAGGACGGTACGCGCTCGAAGCCCCTTCCACGCCAGAAGAATTTTTGCGACTCCGCTTACCCATTGGCAACACAAGCACTGAGACCATCTTTGGCACCTTCAGCAACCCGGACATTTCCGACAACCGAGCGGACAAATTCAGCGATTGGTGGAGGCCCACCACAAATCCGGAAATCACCCTCGATCCAGCCCTCTATCAGTGGTATACCCAAATTGCCACAGGCTCATCGGAAGACGGACGCATGGCATGGCTGGAGAACCGGCCGGCCGAGGGGCAGCTTTGGCTCAAGCGGTTTTCAGAGCACGATTACTTCAACGTTCCCCTCATTCACCTCACCCAGATGATGCTCATTCGCGCCGAAGCTTATGGTGAACTTGGAAGCAACTTGGCCACGGCCATTGACGACATCAATGCGATTCGCACGCGAGCTGGCATCGTCTCCGATGTGTACCTCCTCGACGCCACAGCAACTGCAGAGGATGTCATCGAAGCAGCCAGGATGGAATACCGAAAGGAAACCCTCGGAATGGGACTTTGGGTGGAACAACTCCAACGTCGAGGAACCATGGGAGAAGACATCACAATTCGAAACGCCCCTTGGGACTGTGATGGCATGGCTCTTCAGTTCTCTGCGTCAGAAGGCAACGTGGAAGGATTTACCTTCAACCCTGTGGGGGGATGCAATTGATGCCATACCGATGAATAGCAAGCACATGAACACCATGAACCGAACCGCGTTCCTCATCTTAGCCCTCGTGATTTGGAGTGCTTTTGGAGGCTGCAAGCCACGCTCTGAAGCAGAATTGGGAACCCCCTTTGACAAGCTCGAAGGCATGATTGGCACCTGGGAGTTGGCCTCCTTTTCTCAAACCGATTTGCAAAATGCCCTCAAAGAAGAGCGCGACTTGAGTCAGCTCTACATCGACGGTTTGGTCACGCCGTTGCAAATCGTACTCAACGAGGATTGGACCTACAGTGTGGCCATTGAAAAAGGGCGAAACTATTTCGGGGAGGGTGGCACCTGGGGGCTCGACGATGAAACACATCCCACCTATTTGCTCCTGTACACCCAAGTCGACGGCATGGCGTCAGACACCTTGCAATACAACCTGGGAGGGGTTGTACGATCCTTCGACAACCAGCTGGACATCGTGTATGAACGTCCCTGTGATGGAGATCCTGTCTTGGAATACACCTTCAGCTTTAACCGCCAACCATGATACGTCCTCGCAACATTCAACGCATCTTTCAATGCGTGATCTGGCTGTCGATTGGTGCCATTGCACCGTGGATTGCTCAAGGCCAAATTGTCACCGTAACCCCCAACCCAACGTCGTTGGGAGAACCCCTGAAATTGACCATCGATGTCGGCCAAAGCACGCAATTTGGTTTGAAGCCCATCTTGGAAGCCAACCCAGACTTGGATGTCTATTTGTGGACTTGGCAGCCCAGCGACCCTTCGGGGGGAAACGGCTCGTGGGATGACAGCGACCCCGACATGCTCATGACGCATGAAGGGGGATTGAAGTACTCCATCACTTTTGTCCCGTCTGAGTTCTACAGCAACGCGGGTCAGCTCTTCTCGACGGGTATTTCTTGCCTGGCCAAGCTGAAAAACGGCGCCACACTGCCCGGTTTCGAGGACTTTGGAGAGGCGAAAACGGAAGATTTCAATGTGGGTGTGTTGCCCAAGCTGTGCGAGGACCGCATGTGCATCTTCCCCGAATCAAGGAGGAAGGACGACTTTGTCAGTGTGACCTACAATCACAACCTCGACACAGTGATGACGGATTTGAGCAACGACGACGTGTTCTTGTTCGTGAAATTCCGCGGCACCGACGGCGTATTCTACAACTACGTCGAACCTGAGGATTTGGCAAATGCCTCTGAATTGAAGATGGAACCCGTCCAAGACAGGCCGGGTTTTTATCGCCTGGTCATGCTCCCGCTGGACTTGTATGGAGATGTGTTGCCTGAAGGCGTGGACTTGTTGAGCATCATCTGCTACCCGCTGACCCCTGGTTTCACCTATCCTTCGGATACCACGCCCTGGAATGGCATTTACTACGAAACGAGCATTCCTCTTCTCGATTGCGAATGAACCCATGAATGAATCTCATCATTTCTTGAAGGCTGTGACCCTGGTGGTGACAGCCTTTGCTTTGTCCGGATGTCAAGATGGCACCTCCACCTCGCATCGTGAATCCGGCAACGCCGGTTCCTCTTGGGGCCCAACCATGCCGCTGAGGGTGGGTGCCGACGGGATGTCCTTTCCCGTCGCAGATTTGCTTTTTCCCTCCGAATCATGCGACAAGGTGGTGTATCTGGATTCAGCCAACCCTGGTGACACCTTGGATGTGATTCAGGGCACTGTGGCCTTGCCTGCCCCACCCCCTTCAGGGATCGGTGCGTTGCGCTTGCTGCTCTCCCACAATACGTTTCGGGATGTGCCCGTGCTGCACAAAGGTGAGATCAAACACACATTCGTCTACAATTCCAACCTCTCCGGCGAACCAGGGATTCAAGAGGTGTCCTTTGTAGGGGATCTCTCAGGATGGACCCCCCGTCCCATGGTAGAGATTCCAGAAGGGTCTGGCGTATACACCATGGAGGCGACCTTAACGCCAGGAAATCACCCGTATCAATTGGTGATCAATGGCGTCCAAGGTCTAGACCCTCACTGCGAAAACCGCATGTCCAATGGCATGGGGGGCTGGAATTCTGTGGTCAACATCTCAAGACCCAATGCCCCGGAGCTTTCAGCCTCATGGCGCGACGACCGGGTGGTGATTTCAACCGACGGAATGTCCGATTTGTTGGTCATGCTCGATGACCAAATCGTACACCATGGCAACCATCAACAGGCGGTGAACCTTCCCATTTCCATCGCGGGTTTTGAAGAAGGTCGGCACCACATCCGTGCTTGGGCCGCTCGCGATGGTTCTGTGTCACAAGACGTTCTCATCCCCACCAATGGAAACGAGCCCATCTTGGATTCCCGGGAATTGTCACGAACCGATTGGCATGCGTCCACCATGTATTTCCTCATGGTGGATCGCTTCGTCAATGGAAACCCTGGCAACGATGAGCCCGTGAACGACCCAGCCATTCTCCCCGAGGCCAACCATCATGGTGGGGACCTCGAAGGCATCCTTGAAGCCGTGAACAGCGGCTACTTTGAGTCTCTGGGCATGAACACGGTTTGGATTTCACCCATCACGGCGAATGCCGAAGGTGCATGGGGCTTTTGGCAAGACTCTTTGCGGACAGACATCACAAGCAAATTCAGCGGTTACCACGGCTATTGGCCAGTCAGCAGCCACCGCGTGGACCGACGTCTCGGCACCCGGATGGCTCTCCAACAACTCACAGAGAAGGCGCATGAACGAGGCATGAACGTCGTGCTTGATTACGTGGCGAACCATGTGCACGAGGACCATCCCCTCATGGACTTGCATCCGGACTGGAAAACCTCCTTGTACCTGCCCGACGGAAGCTTGAACACAGAACGGTGGGATGACCAACGTTTGACCACGTGGTTTGACACCTTCATGCCAACCCTCGACCTCGAGCGCCCCGAAGTAGCCTCCGCGATGGCAGACAGCGCGGTCTGGTGGGCCTATCACAGCGACATCGACGGTTTCCGTCACGATGCCACCAAGCACATTCCCGAGTCCTTTTGGCGGTTGCTGACGCAACGTTTGAAGGAGGCCCATCAAATTGATGGCAAACGTCTATTTCAAATCGGGGAAACCTACGGAAGTCCCTCCCTGATTTCCAGCTACTTGTCTACTGGCATGCTCGATGCCCAGTTTGACTTCAACCTCTACGACAAGGCGGTGGGTGCGATCGCATTTGACGATGGGTCGTGGAAAGATTTTGCCTCGACCCTGAACGAAAGCCTCTCGACCTACGGGGCTCATCACTTGATGGGCAACATCACGGGCAACCAGGATCGGCCTCGATTCACCTCACTTGCAGATGGCACGCTTGATCGAGAGGAGGACATGAAGTTTCAAGGATGGACAAGGAACATTCAGCACGGTGATGATGTGGGTTATGACCGCATGAGACTCCTGATGGCCACCTTGGCGAGCATCCCAGGCATTCCGTGTGTCTACTACGGGGATGAAATTGCGGACGTCGGCGGAAACGATCCTGACAACCGGCGCATGATGCGGTTTGACCACCTCAACAGCCAAGAAATGGCCACCCGGGCTTGGACTTCAACGTGGATGAACTTGAGGCGAGAGCGCATGAGCCTGATGTACGGAAACACGAGCGTCACGGAGCCCATCGAGGGACTCCTTCGCATTGAACGAACCTACCTCGACGAAACCACTGCTGTGTATTTGAACCGCACCCATGACCCCATCAACCTGCCTCTGGACGGGTCCTTGCAACCCTTGGATGTCTTGGCCGGTTCCATGGATGACCAGGGTCGCGTGCCTGCTCTGTCTGCCATTGCCTTGAATCGCTGACCTTTGCCATCCAACCTTGTTTGCCCCATGAAAACAATTCTTCCCTTCCTCTTGAGCGCAGCCTCCATTCTGGCGACTCACGGAGTCCTTTCAGCCCAAACAGAATGGCAAATCGGCGAAACCACGTTGGTGGAATACGACCTCGTCACGGGCGTTCAGATTCCGTGGGAAATCCTTTGGGGACCCGATGACATGCTGTGGTGTACCACCCGTTATGGCGATGTGTTGCGCATTGACCCTTTGTCAGGGACCTACGACGAGGTACTCTCTTTGAATGTCTTCGGCGGAAGCGGTGAACCCGGCTTGTTGGGCATGGCCATGCATCCTGAATGGGACACTGAGCCCAAGGTGTTTTTGGTGTACACAGCCGGTAGTTCTTGGCAAAACGCTGAAGAGCGACTCAGTGTCTTTGAATGGAATGGATCCTCCTTGATCAATGAACAGGTGCTCTACACAGTGGATGCTGGTGGCATTCACAATGGAAGTCGTTTGCTCGTCTTGCCGGACCAAACGTTGCTCATGACCACGGGCGACACCGGAGATGGTGGCACGAGTTCTCAAAACCCCGACGATCCCAACGGCAAGGTCCTTCGCTTCCATCTCGATGGCAGCATCCCAGCCGACAATCCCACCCCGGGAAGCCCTGTGTACAGCATGGGCCACCGCAACGCCCAAGGGTTGTGCCTTGGACCCAATGGACTGATTTACAGCTCTGAACACGGGCAAAGCAACTGGGATGAATTCAACATCATTGAAGCGGGTCGCAACTACGGTTGGCCCCATGTGGAAGGCGAATGCAACACACCGAGCGAACAGTCATTTTGTGCAACCAATGACGTGGCGGAACCTCTGAAAACATGGTCGCCCTGCATCGCCGTGAACGGCATAGAATTTTACGATCACCCTGCCATTCCAGAATGGCAAGGAGCTGTCCTCATGTCCGTTTTGGGAGGATTGAGTGGGCAATACGAAAGACTCAGTGTCCTCCACATGAGTGAGGATGGACTCACTGTGGAGAGTGAGGATCAGCATTTCGCATCCTTCAACCAACGAATTCGAGACGTTGCCATCAACCCATACACCGGGGCTGTCTATTTGGCCTTCAATGGCCCCCAATACCCAGGATCGGGCCCCAACATCATCAAGGAATTCAGACCGCAAGAGGTCGTCGATGGAGTCACTTGGTCCGAGGAACGCGGAATCGATGTGTTTCCCAACCCCACCTCCGATCAGTTTCATTGGGCATGTTCGCCAACCTGGCAAGGCGCACACTTTGCGGTGTATGACGTTCAAGGACGCGAAGTCGCATCGGGCTTGGTTCAGCAATCTGGTCAACTCCATGGTCAATCCTGGGGCTCCGGTACTTTTGTGTTGCGCGTCCAAGCGCCAGGTCAAACTGGTGTGCTGACCAGATTGCTCGTGGTCAAGTGATTCTACACGTGCTCGCTTGGGCCGGATTGTGGGTCTTGCCGGCTGTGCATTCATTGGGAAATGAGGCGCAATGCGCCAAAAGCGAGGCAGCCCCCTTTGCCCTGACCATTGGTTCAGATTCAACAGAAACCGCTTCCATTGTGATCCTCGAGGCTGCGTCAGTAGAGTCCCTTCTTCCCTTGGTTTCACCCGAACAACAAGGCACTGTTTCTTGGCTTGCAGACTCTTGTTTGATTCATGGATTTGGCAACCTCGACGCTTCGCAAGCCCTGCAATCACTGCCAGGGGCGTTCATGGACACCCGAGGGGCGGGCGGAAGTCGCAGACTCAACATCCGAGGTACAGCCCTCCGATCTCCGTTTGGGGTGAGAAATACCATGATGATGGTGGATGGCTTCGTTTTGACAGAAGCCGATGGCACGACCCCTATCGAGTGGATTGAACCACTTTGGTTGGGGGAGTTGAAGTTGATTTCCGGTCCTGCAGCTGTCACCCACGGCGGGTCCTATGGCGGTGCCTTGGAACTGAGAACAGCCCGTCGAGGCGAAGGCACCTGGAGAAGTGGCACCCTCGGAAGCACGGGAAGCCAACAAATGATGAGGCAAACAGGGCTCGGGTTGACGACGGGTCGTGTGGAATTGAGAGGCGTCTATGTCAACAACCCCGGTTACCGAACGTGGGAGTGGAACAACAAAATGCATGGGGAGGCTCATATGCGTTGGAAAACCCAACGAGCCTTTCACCATGGTTGGTTGGGTGCACTCTGGATGCGTTGGGCACTGCCCGGGGCCTTGGCATCGCTCCAAACACCCCTGCAATCACCGGGATTCGATTTCGAAGCCATGGTCGATCGTCGCCGAATCTTGGCAGGGCATCACCTTTCAATTCCGCGGCTTGAAACACGTCATCCACAAAGCATCGACGTTTGGCTCCTCCTGCGTGCCACCCAAAAATTCAATCCCTATGGCACATCCGCTTTTTACCAAGGATACAAGGAAGAAGGCGGGCTTGGGGGGAGTCTTCGCCTGCGCCATCGCTGGGGAGCTTGGCAAAGGGGCAATCAATCACTTCAGCTCGAAGAGTCTGCCTTGATCATCGCAGATCAAGGACAGTTTTTGGAGTGGGACCAAGCGTTGGCGGGTCCCGATGGGATGCTCCGAAGTGATGTCACGCTCTCTGGCACACGAATTCATGTTACGCCTTCATTGGCTTACGCATGGGGCGCTGGGTGGCGCATGGAGGCGGCAACCGCTTTTTCACACAGGCAACGCAACGCACGGGGAGTGGCCCTCGGTTGGGACTATGATTCTCCCTTTGTCCAAACCCAACTCCTGCCCAAATGGGGCATTTCCAAGTCGATCCCCTGGTCGAGCACGGCCTTTGTCCATGTCAGCACGGGATACAGCGACCCAACCAATCTTGAATCAACCACCTTCGAGTCCAATGGTGAGAGTTTGGTGAATCTCCAAGCCGAGTCAGCCTGGGTGGTCGAAGGGGGACTGCGAGGACCCTGGGGTCAGGTGGCTGGTTACCATCAAGTTGTGGACAACCCCATCATCCAAACCTTGGATGTCAATGATGTTCCTTCATTCACTCACGCATCGTCCACTCATGTCATGCAAGGCGTGGAGTGGATACTCACCCAGCAGGTCGGAAAGCACCAAGTTGCCGTCAGTGGTGCTCTTCAGCGGCATCGTACCAACCAAGCAGCCCTCCCCGGATCGTCGCCTTGGATGATTCAGTGCCAGGACCGGTGGACCTTGATTCACCGAACCGATGGAATCGGCACCTTGTCGTGGGTTTTTCGCGCCGTTGGCCCCACCCCTCTCGGATTCAACACGGATGCCATGCACCCCTCCTACGGCACACTCGATGTTCAATGGAGCTGGGAGCCTCAACGCGCACCATTTCAGGTTCTGACGGGCGTGCGTAACGCAACACAAACCTCCTACTCCTCATGGAATGTCCTGGATGCCTTTGGCGGAAGACACTGGAACCCAGCACCACCCCGAACGTTCTTCCTTTCGCTCAAATTGGCGCTGCCGGAGTCATCACCATCCCCATATCCACGCGTTACTGAACAACCACCTGGACCCGCCGATTGATTGCGCGTCCTTCCTCGGTGGCATTGTCCGCGATCGGATCACCCGCACCCTTTCCATGGACATCAATGCGGCTGGCATCGATCCCTCGCTCAGACAAAAACCTTCTTACCTCCGAAGCGCGATCGCGACTCAATTGCAGGTTGGCTGCTTGGCTCCCCACGTTGTCCGTATGTCCCACCAGGAGGATTTGAATCGATGGATTTTGTTCTAACC
>JBEARC010000057.1:0-7695 GCA_041163465.1 Bacteroidota bacterium | reverse complement strand
ACTTCCATGAAACTCGCACGTTCAGCAAGTTCCTCGATGGCATAGCCACGGTACCGAAGAATTCCATTTTCTCCATCGAGGTAGGTGATTCCACTTTGGGTGGATCCGGTGTTCTTGAATCCGGGGTCCAAGGTGATGTAACCTGTGGTGCCTCTCAGTTTGGAGATGTCAATGGCTTTCTCGTTTTCGGAACCCGTCAACACGGGAAATTCATACTCCTGACCTTCCAGGATGATGCGTGCAGTCTCACTCATTTTGCGACTCTAGTTCGAGGTAAGTTCGTTGTGACAACCAATTCGGAACCCAAAAGTTGAATGCTTTGGATTCTGAATTGACAAAGATAGGGGAACTGCCCCCTAGCAGAAGGATATGCGTCAGCCCGATGGATCAACCGAGAAACGCGCCAAATCGCACCGCGGTACTCACCAGGTCGGGGTGAAACTCTTCTGGTAAGCTTCCCATTGTTCCTGCTGAACATCAGGCGTGTACGACTCATGAAAAAACCGCAAGAACAACTCCAATTGACCTGGAGAACGCATGCCACTGATTGGGGCGATGACTTTGGCCTTTTCATCGAGGTACACAAGGGTTGGGTACGCAGACACACCGAGTGCCCTTGAAAGTTCGTGTGTGCTGTTTCGACCTACCATGTTGGGGTTGTACCCAGGGTTTGTGTAGGTTTTGTCTTGGAAGGACACAGGGTCTGGGGATTCTGCGTCGAATTTGACGGCGTAGTAGTGTTCGTTGAGGTAGTTGACGACGTTTGCATCTGTGAACGTGGTGGCCATCATGCGCTTGCAAGGGCCGCACCATTGTGTGTACACGTCCATCATGATCTTGCGGGGTTCCTTTTTCTGCGCAGCCAAAGCTTCCTCCAGAGACATCCAATTCACGTGGGCCGTTTGGCCCCATACCATACCACCCAACATCAAGCCGAGCGTCGTCAAGAAAATCGTTCGCATGGTGCAATATCGCAAAGAAAAAGGCGCCCGGAGGCGCCTTTTTGCATTCTTATGAAGGACTTGCCATCACTTGACCCCGTGCATGAGCTTGTTCAAGGGCTTGTTCAAGAGCGCGATTAGAATCGCAAATCCCACGAGCACCAGGCCGATGTTGGAAAAGACATCTGTGTATTTGGCCAAACTCTCCGCACCTCCAAGCGACTCCCCACTGTCTCCATGGCCTCCCGTCAACGAGGCAATCAATCCACCTGCGTAGTTCGCGATGGCGAAACTCAGAAACCATCCACCCATGGCCGTGGCAGCCATGTTTTTGGGTGAGAGCTTTGTCACCATCGACAGACCAATGGGAGAGAGAAACAATTCACCTGTGGTGTGAAACAAATAGAGGAAAACCAGAGTCAGCAAAGGAACCATGGCAGCTTCATCTGCGAATTGGAGTCCCACCAAGGTGATCAAGAAGCCGGCTCCCAACTGCAAGATGCCCAAGGCAAACTTCATGGGGATGCTCGGGTTTTTGCCGATTTGATCGAGTTTGACCCACATCACAGAGAAGATGGATCCGAAGATGATGATGAATGCTGGGTTGAAGAACTGCGTCATCGAAGCAGGCATCGTCCATCCGAGAATTTCACGACTGACGTTGCGGTCGGCGAACAGGGTCAGCGACGTTCCTGCCTGCTCGAAGCAGGCCCAAAACACGATGTTGATTAGCATGAAAATGACCAGGGCAATCATGCGGTCCCGCCACATGGCCCCTTCCCGAATGCCTGCTCGGACCAAAGACGCGGCCACGAGCACAAAGAGGCCCGTCAACAAGTAGGTCATCCATTCGTTTTGGCTAATCAGAAAATAGCAGGCGGGAATGAGCGCCAAGGAGAGCACAGAGATGAGTTGGTACATTTTCAGGGGCCCGACCTGCTTCATGCCAGCTTCGGTGATGTCCAAGCCTGGTGCGGCGGCGTAGTTTTCCCGGCCATTCCAAAAGATGAACAAGCCAGCCAGCATGCCAATTCCTGCCAAGCCAAACCCATATTCAAAGCCATAGGTCTCGCCGACAAAAGCGACCACTGTCGTGGCGAGCAATGCCCCGATGTTGATGCCGATGTAGAAGATCGTGAAACCGGAGTCTCGACGTGGGTCACCATCTTCGTAGAGCTTCCCTACAATGGTGGAGATGTTGGCTTTAAAATAGCCATTGCCGACAATGAGAGCCCCCATGCCAAAGAGCATGAACTGCTCTGACCCACCGAGAATGAGAAACTCACCAATGGCCATCAGGACTGCACCCAACAGGATGGCGTAGCGGTATCCCAAGAATTGGTCGGCCATGCGGCCACCCAGCACTGGAGCGGCGTAAATGAGCGCGGTGTATGCACCGTAAATCAAGCTGGCTTCGGCATCACCTTTGAGAAGTGACTTTACCAAGTACAAGGTCAAGAGCACGCGCATGCCGTAGTAGCAGAATCGTTCCCACATCTCCGAGAAGAAGAGGGTCATCAAGCCTTGCGGATGCCCGGAGGCAAGTTTCAATTGGGCCATGAGATCAGGGTTTTGAGGTTGTTTTGAGATTCAAGGGTAGTGGATGAAGTCGAAGGTCAAAAATGTGCCTTGACAAAGTCCATCATCATGTTGAAAAGGTGAAGGCGGGTGTTCCCCCCGTAGATGCCGTGGTTCCTGTCGGGGTACACAAAGAAGTCAAAATCCTTGTTGGCTGCGACCAAGGCGTTGATCATTTCCATGGAATTTTGGTAGTGCACATTGTCATCGCCAGATCCGTGAACAAGGAGCAAGGGGCCTTGAAGTTTGTCCGCGTGGTTCACAGGGCTGTTGTCGTCATAACCGCTCGCATTTTCTTGCGGTGTTTGCATGAATCGCTCGGTGTAGATGGTGTCGTAGTAGCGCCAGTTGGTGACAGGAGCCACCGAGATTCCAGCGCTGTAGACATCGGCCCCTTTGGTCATGCACAACAGCGTCATGAATCCGCCATAGCTCCACCCTTGAATGCCGATTCGATTGGCATCCACATAGTCCAGTGATCCGAGGTGCTCGGCAAAGTCGATGAAATCTTCGGTCTCGAGTTTGCCGAGTTCCTTGTACGTGCTGTGCTCAAATTTCCGACCGCGGAACTGCGTGCCACGCGGATCGCACGAGGCCACGATGTAGCCCTCCTGGGCAAGGTATTGGTGCCACAAATACGTCGACCCGCCCCAACTGTCTGTCACTGTGTTGGCCCCAGGGCCGCCGTAAATGGCGACATACACGGGGTACTTTTTCGCTGGGTCAAAATCCTGAGGCAGCATCTTCCAACAATTCAACGAGACACCCGCATCGTTGGTGAAGCTGAAGAATTCCTTCTCGACCGCCCCGTGCTCCTGCATGGTTTCTCTCAAACTCGCATTGTCCTTCAACGTTCGAATCACGCGGCCTTTGTTGTCGCGTAACGTGTACACCGGGGGCGTATTGGCTGTGCTGTGGCTGTGAATGCTGTAGTCAAAGCTGTTGGAAAAGTCGTCGCTGTGGTTGCCTGGCGCAGTGTCCAAGGTCTTCATCCGACCTTTCAAATCCACAGAGCTCACGTGTTGTTGGGTGGCCCCTTGAACCGACGATGTGAAGTGGATTTGACCTCGTTTGGTATCCAAACCAAGCACATCAACCACATCCCATTCGCCGCGTGTCAACTGCGTGCTTCCTCCTTCGAAATCAAACTTGTACAGATGGTTGTAGCCATCCCGTTCTGAGGTCAGGATGAACGACTTTCCGTCGGCCAAAAATGTCAAGTTGTCGTTGATGTCGATATACGTGTTGCACGTTTCTTTGAACACTTCTTTGGTTCCCAAGCGGTCGTTGGGGAAGGTGCCTTCGGTCAACAGCAACCGCAGGTCATTTTGATGACGATTCATCGTGAAGATGCAAAGCACCTCAGGGTCTAGGGTCCATTTGATTCTCGGGATGTAGTGGGCCGATTTGGGGACTGCCACAGCACGGCTCTTTGCATCTACCAAATCATAGATGTGGACCGACACATCGCTGTTTTCCTCGCCTGCTTTGGGGTATTTGAACGTGTAAGGGTCGGGGTAGAGCTGGCCGTACACGGGCATGTGGAACTCGCGGACATTGCGTTCGTCAAACTTCAAATAGGCCAAACGCGAGCCATCACCATTCCAAAACAGGCCTCTGTCATCGCCAAATTCCTCCTCGTACACCCAATCCGTCGCACCATTGATGACCTCGTTGTTCACGCCGTCATGGGTTACTTGGGTCTCTTCGCCATTGTCCAAATTCGAAATGAAAATGTTGTTGTCTCGGACAAAGGCGACGCGATCTCCAGAAGGGGAAAGCTGTGCAAGACGCTGCTTGCCCTTGGAGAAATCCGTGATTGGGCGCGCTTCCTCCGGGTTTTGGAAGTCAAACACCAAAAAATTCGCATAGAACGAATGACGGTACAGTCCCTCCGAGGCGGTGGTCAACACCACAAACCTTTCGTCACTGCTGAATTCGTAGCCGTCAAAGCTCTCCCGTGCATCACCGAAGGCCATGGCAGAGGTGAGCAAAGTGTCGACCACAGAACCGCTGTTGTAAGACCACTTGACAATGCAAGAACCTGCCTCTGGGTCGAATTCTTGGGTTGTGTAGTGCGCCCCATCCGCCATGGAACGTATGCCCCAGACGTATTCAGTGGCAAAGGTTCGACTCGCCCAAATGGACTCGTTGCTAAACGTTGTGGATTGAGAATGCGCAAGATGCGGGCTGAGAAGTGTTGCCACCATCGTGGCTGCCCAAATGCGTGTGAAGGATTCACTCATGTGCAGGTTACTTTTGACAAGCGCCCAAGATAAAACAACGCGCATGGAACCCACCTTGGCACCTTTTGATGAATTGCTGCAATGGCTCCCCGCACATCGGGTTCATTGGAGCGAACAGAAGAGGCAGGCCCATGCCTCGGATGAAACAGAGGATTTGGCCTTCATGCCTGACGTTGTGGTGGAACCAGAAAACGTCGAGGAGGTATCTGCGGTGATGTCTTGGGCCCATCGCCACGGCATCCCCGTCACCGCTGCCGGCGCGCGCACGGGGTTGAGCGGCGGTGCGCTTCCCGTCTTCGGAGGCATCGCATTGTCCATGCTTCGCATGAATCGCATTGTGGCCATCGACACGCTCAATCACCAGGCTGTCGTCGAGCCGGGGGTCATCACGGAGGAACTTTCAAACGCAGCAGCCCAGCACGGGTTGATGTACGCCGTGGATCCTGCCTCCCGCGGGACGTGCACCATCGGCGGTAACGTGGCCGAAAACAGCGGGGGACCTCGGGCTGTGAAATACGGTGTCACCAAAGATTGGATCCTCAATTTGGAGGTCGTCCTTGCCGACGGGACTGTGATCGAAACAGGTGCCAACACCCTGAAAAACTCGACCGGATACAACCTCACCCAATTGATGGTCGGAAGCGAGGGAACCTTGGGAATCGTGACCAAGGCGACTCTCAAATTGCTGCCCTTGCCGAGACATCAAGCCTTGATGCTCGTTCCTTTCACATCCGCGGAGAACGCATGTGCTGCTGTGGCAGCGATTTTTCAAGCAGGGGCCATGCCGAGTGCCCTCGAATTCATGGAGCGAGACGCGATCTTGCTCGCCCAGCAATTCACCGGTGTTACGGAACCGGCCTTGGGTCCCGACGACGCTGCACACCTTTTGGTTGAGGTGGATGGCTTTGTGCCAGAAGATTTGTTGCCGCAGTGCGAGCGAATTTTGCCAGTCCTTGAAAAGCATGGAGCAGGAGAGGTGTTGTTCGCAGAATCTGCCGCGGAAAAGGATGCCCTCTGGTTCCTGCGTCGTAGAGTTGGAGAGGCAGTCAAGGCGGCTAGCACCTACAAGGAAGAAGACACGGTTGTGCCTCGAGGAGAATTGCCGAGACTTCTAGGAAAGGTCAAACAGTTGGGCGAGACCTACGGATTCCGTTCGGTGTGTTATGGTCACGCGGGAGATGGAAACCTGCACATCAACATTCTCAGAGACGATCTCGACGAGGCCATTTGGAACGAGAGGCTTCCACAAGCGATTCGAGAACTTTTCGCGGAGGTTGTGCGTTTGGGGGGCACCTTGAGTGGAGAACATGGCATAGGTTATGTCCAAAAAAACTACATGGACCTCGCGTGCAATCCAGCGCAGCTTGCCGTCATGCGCAGCATCAAAGATGCTTTGGATCCCAAGGGAATCCTGAATCCTGGGAAGGTATTTCCCGATGCCGGCTGAGATGCGCTTTTTGACTTGAATCAATTCTTGGCGGCCTGATTGGCCCTACATTTACAAGAATCGGGGGAATGTGACCCGTGGTCTATGTAAATTCTTCCCATGAAGCAAGTTCTTTGTTCAGCAGCGCTTTTGTGCGCGTTTCAACTTCAAGCCCAAACCGATTGCGGCTACCAACCCGACGTGGAGTCTGACTTCATGATTGGGGTTTCGGACATCTTGGGGATTCTCAGTTTGTTCGGAGAGGTTGATCAGGACCAGGATGGTGTGTGGGACAGCAACGATTTATGTCTCGACCTCGATGCGTGTAATTTCGGTGCCAATCCCAGCGAGGATTGCTTGTATCTCGATGCCTTTGGGGTTTGCGGTGGTCAGGGAGTGTTGCCGGAACTGCTGATTGGGTCTTGGCGATTTAGCACGGTTGTTGGTGCCGTCAGCATTGGCCCCGACCCCTACAGCACTTCGTGGTATGTCAGTCCGCTCAATGGGCTTCAGCCCGCGCAATATGACGATGTATACACCTTCAACATTGATGGTACGTTGACCACGGATTACAACGGGACCATCATTGATGCTTTCTTGGATTACAGCGAACAAGGCTATGGATGTGACCAAGTGGACATCACATTCAGTCCCGGGGGGGGGACTTAGGGTGAGGATGCTTTCATGTTGGTTCCGGGTGCTGGGTCTTGTGCCTGTCCATTCATGGGAACAAACGACGGCGGATTGTCCTATGACATTGTTCAATTGACGTCCACAACGTTGATCATTCACACCCAAACCGACTTGGCCAATTGTGATGTGAACCCAGCTGGTGGGTTCTTCACGTACATCTTCACCCGTGTAGACGATGGGACAGGAGGCTCCGGTGGAGATGGTTACGAGGGAGCGGACAGTTATCCAGGGATGACCTTGGTTTGGTCGGACGAGTTCGATGGCAATGCCATCAACACGAGCAATTGGACCTACGACTTGGGAGCTTCAGGGTGGGGAAACAATGAGTGGCAGAACTACACCAATTCGCCCAACAACAGTTCGGTTGCGGATGGCTTCTTGACCATCACGGCGCGCGAGGAGGGCGGGGGCTACACCTCGGCTCGTATGAAATCCGTTGACTTGCAGGAATTCCAATTCGGTCGAATCGACATCCGTGCGAAGCTTCCCGAGGGGCAAGGCATTTGGCCTGCGCTTTGGATGCTCGGCGCCAACTTCCCAGAAGGGGGGTGGCCTCAGTGCGGAGAGATCGACATCATGGAACTCGTGGGGCACCAGCCAGGCACCAACCATGGCACGGCGCACTGGGGCGCCAATTTCGGCGTCCACCAATACAACGGAAGCAGCATCACGTTGCCCGGCGGTGCCAAATTCAGTGAGGCATTCCACTTGTTCTCGATTGAATGGCAGCAGAATTCCATCGTGTGGTACATGGATGACCAACCGTTCTTCAGCATTGACAACACCCAAATGAACGGCCAGCCTTATCCCT
>JBEARC010000056.1:0-31477 GCA_041163465.1 Bacteroidota bacterium | reverse complement strand
TCAGACCAAAAAACAACCTTGTGCGATGTGCGTGAGGCTCGCTGGGAACAAACAGGTCCATCCCAGTGGCGATTCACCATTGTCGCCGATCGATTCCTTCGAAACATGGTGCGCGCCATTGTGGGAACCCTGCTTGAGGTCGGCATGGGGAAACGTGCTCCGGAAGACATCCCTCAGATCATGGCCGCCAAGGACAGAAGCGCAGCAGGAAAGAGCGTCGCAGGATGCGGCTTGTACTTGCACCATGTGAAGTATTCCCCTGGCGTGTTCAAGCCTCGGGGTCCAGAGTACCTTTGAATCATGACGCAACCGTCCAAGGCAGGGAAGATTTTTGACGTGGAAACAGTGCGACTGATTCTGTCGCAGGTGGGTCCTTACCGGAGGCGATTCACCATGACAGGATTGCTCGTGTTGTTCCTGTCAGCCTTGGTTTGGGTGAGGCCCGCGTTGATTCGACAGGCCGTCGATGTTCACATCGCCCAAGGTGACATGCACGGCTTGTTGCGCATTTTTTTGGCCGTGGTCGGGGTGCTCCTGGTCGAGGCAATTGTGCAGTACAGGGTGACCTATTTGGCCAACTGGGTTGCCCAGAGTGTGAGTTTGGATTTGCGCGCGAAGTTGTATCGTCATCTTTCGCGGTTTCGTCTGCAGTATTTTGATCGAACCCCCGTTGGAACCCTGGTCACGAGACACGTGAGTGACATTGACGGCATTGCCAACGTGTTTAGCAACGGCATCCTGAATGCCATTGGGGACCTCCTGTCATTGTGTGTCGTCGTGGTCGCCATGCTTTGGATTCACTGGGAACTCACGTTGGTGGTGTTGCTGCCAATTCCCGTGTTGTTGTGGGCCACAAGAATCTTCCAACGTCACATCAAGAGCGCCTTTGTGGATGTTCGAAATCAAGTGGCTCGGATCAATGAATTTGTGCAAGAACATGTCACGGGGATGGCCATTGTTCAGGCATTCAACAGAGAAGGGGCAGAGGCTCGTGCGTTTGATGACATCAATGGCGCACATCGCGACGCCAACATCCGATCCATCTGGGCCTTCAGTGTGTTCTTTCCGGTGGTGGAGATGCTCAGTGCGACGAGCGTAGGACTCTTGTTGTGGCTGGGAATCGGTCGTGTGGTCGAAGGTGGCTTGACCCTTGGCATCGTCCTGCAGTTTATTCTGTACGTTTTCATGCTCTACCGCCCGATTCGTCAGCTTGCGGACCGATTCAATGTGCTTCAAATGGGCATTGTCAATGCGGACCGCGTGTTCAAGTTGTTGGGTCGAGACGAGCGCATGCCTGAGCCTACACATCCCATCATTCCTTCGTGGTCTGGGGAAATTGTGTTTGAACAGGTGTGGTTTGCCTATGTCAACAAAGAAGATGGTACGCCTGATTGGGTGTTGCGCGATGTGTCGTTTGTCATTCGACCGGGTGAACGCGTCGCATTTGTGGGTGCCACTGGAGCAGGGAAGAGCAGCATTGTCAACCTGATCTCTCGGTTTTATGAATTTCAGCAGGGCAGCATCACCCTCGACGGGGTTGACATTCGGTCCATTCCAGTGGATGAATTGCGCGAGCGCATCGGTGTGGTCCTCCAAGACGTTTTCCTGTTCAGCGGTTCACTCCGCGAAAACTTGCGATTGCATGACGCCTCGATCACCGATGAGCTCATGTGGCAAGCCATTCGGGCTGTCGGTGCCGAGAGGTTTGTCGAGCGCTTGCCCGATGCACTCGACCATGACGTCAGGGAACGTGGCATCACATTGAGCGTGGGACAGCGTCAACTCATCGCCTTTGTCAGAGCCTATTTGAGCAACCCCCAGATTTTGATCCTGGATGAAGCGACTTCGAGCATTGACAGTGAAAGTGAACAGTGGATTCAACGCGCAACACAGGCCTTGACAGAAGGACGAACCTCAGTGTTGGTGGCCCATCGGTTGAACACGGTTCGTGATGCGGATCGAATTGTGGTGCTAGACAAGGGCCAAATCGTCGAACAGGGATCGCACGACGAGTTGGTCCTTGCGCGTGGGGCCTACCACAAGTTGTTCAATATGCAGTTCCAGCAATCGATTGGATCCTGATCCAGACAAATTTCATCAGGGAAATTTTGCGAGCCGCTTCGGCCTGAATCATCGCCTCGCGCAAGGCTCTGCCTAATTGGGTGCGGGAATAGCGGTTGAAAGATTCGACCGTTTGCGTGCCACTCAACACCCTTTGTCTGATGCAATTCATTCGCGAAATGAACCGCCTTGTGGCTTCTTGAGCTTGGGGACAAATATCAGACAGTCGGTTTTGATCGCGCAGACTTTCCAAGTCAGCGAGCCCGATGTTATCCAGGAGGACTTGTGCTTCGACTTCGTTGCTATTCGCACGGTCCCAGTTGTTCAGGAACTCCTGTTTGAATAGTGTCATGGATTCGTAGAACTCGTGGGCCCGTCTCACATGCCTTTTCCAGGACATGGTCACGATTTGGTACAACCCAATCAAGGCTGATACGACGGTGGCAAGGACAATCAACAGGTCTTGAATGCCGGAAAGCGTTTGAACGCTGAGGTGAATCAATTGGTACATGGACCGTCTTACGAACAGCCACATCCCGAGGTTTCAAAACCCGGGGATTTTTCACACCCAAGACTCTGATCGTTTGTATCCTGTGGCTGTCAACAGAGCCACAGGCTGGTCTTGTTGGTTGGTGACCTCTACATCGACATGCACCATGGTTCCGCCATCAGAGCGTAGCCGTGAAGTTGCAGTCAGCATGTCGCCTGCGTGCGCCGGACGGAGGTGCTGAATGGTACTCGTAACGCTGACGGTGTGTCTGCCCATGGCATTGACGGCAAAGGCCAGTGTACTATCGGCCAGGGCGTAGGTAATGGCCCCGTGTGCAATGCCAAACCCATTGACCATCTCTTCCCGAACGGTCATGCCACAAACACAATGACCGGGTGAGCTTTCAATCACCTCGAGGCCAAGCCATTGGCTCATGGCATCACGTTCCATCATGAGGGATACGATGGGATGCACCTTCGATTGACTCATGAGTTCAAGGTAGTGTCAAATGCACTTGAAATGCTCAAAAGGCTCCAAGCATGCATCGCATGTGAAATGGGCCTTGCATGCTGTGCTTCCAAAAGCCGAAACCATGGTTGTGTGGGTCGATTTGCACCGTGGACATGGGATGGTCTTTCCTTGACCCGTCAAAAAAGCACGGTCCGCACTGGGGCCCTCCGGGGGCGCGATGCCATGCTGAGCCATGAGGTGGCGGGCGCGGTCTGAAATCCAGTCTGTCGTCCAAGGAGGGGACAAGGCGAGTTCAAGTCGACCTGTGGGCTCGACAGCGTGCAACGCCGACCGAACATCGGTCGCAATCACATCGGTGGCAGGACATCCCGAGTAGGTTGGGGTCAGGGTAACGACGATTTGGTCTTGCTCGAGACGAACACCGCGAATCATGCCCATGTCATCCACAGAAAGAAAGGGAAGCTCCGGGTCCATGACCTGTCGGATCAGGTCCCACACTTGATTTACACGTTTCTCTGTGCTGTTCATGTCACCACGAGGCGTCGGGGTAGGTGCGAGGAAGGACTTGCATTTCCGCCAACAAGAAACCGAGATGTTCGCTGTGAATTCCTTGCTTGCCGCCGCGCTGGGACCATGAACTTGTGGGCTTCACAAGGGTTGCTTGGGCCAACACATTCGACACGCGAGCGTGCCATGCCTGGGCCACCACGCTCAAATCAGGCAGCAAGCCTGCGAGGATCGCTGCTTTGTCAATGTCGTCCTCCACGAAAAACTCCCCAGCGTAAGGCCACAAATCATCAAGGCTCTCTTGCACTTTGCGATGACTTTCCTCCGTGCCATCGCCCAAGCGCAGCATCCATTGACTCGAATGACTGAAGTGATACCGCACCTCTTTGACAGCCTTGGCAGCCACTGCTGCCAGGTCTTCGTCCACGGTTTGGTTGGCCAAAAATTGCGTTCTCTCCAACGAGAAGGCATCAAAGAGAAACTGGCGCACCATGGTGTCTCCGAAGTGGCCGTTGGGGCGTTCCACCAACAGATGGTTCTGAAATTCTCGGTCCGTTCTGAAAAAAGCCAATTGGTCTTCGTCTCGACCAAGTCCTTCCAAGACGCCGGCTCTGGTGTAGTAACCACGGGCTTGTCCCAGGAGATCCAAGGCAATGTTGGACAGGGCGATGTCTTCTTCAAGCACGGGCCCATGCCCACACCATTCCGAGAGACGTTGGCCCAAAATCATGGCATCATCTCCCAAACGCAACGCTACCTGCACATGCTGTTCAGTCGTCATGGGGTTACATGTGGTTCACCTCGTCGGGCAATTTGTAAAACGTTGGATGACGGTAAACCTTGTCATTGGCAGGATCAAAGAGCGGTTCCTTGTCGTCGGGACTCGAGGCCGTGATGGCGGAAGCAGGAACCACCCAAATGCTCACACCCTCTTGACGCCGTGTGTAGACATCACGCGCATTGGTGATGGCCATCTCGGCATCCGCAGCATGAAGGGACCCCACGTGTTTGTGTCCCAACCCTTGACGGCTGCGAACAAAGATTTCCCAGAGCGGCCATTCGTTGGATGAAGGATTCATGCGGCGTGTGATTCAGATGAGGAGGCTTTCCGCTGGGCTTGCTTGTCAGCGTAGGCCGCAGCGGCTTCTCTGACCCAAGCTCCACGTTCATGGGCCGAGCGACGGGCCGCGAGACGTTCCTTGTTGCATGGGCCGTTTCCTTGGATGACCTCTTGAAACTCGGTCCAGTCAATGGGTCCAAAATCATAATGCCCTCGCGCTTCGTTCCAACGAAGTTCAGGATCGGGGAGCGTCAGGCCGAGCAACTCAGCCTGCGGAACGGTCATGTCCACAAATTTTTGACGCAACTCGTCGTTGGAGAATCGCTTGATGTTCCACTTCATGCTTTGCGCTGAGTGGGGAGAATCGGCGTCGCTGGGTCCAAACATCATCAAGGAAGGCCACCACCATCGATTCAAGGCATCTTGGGCCATGGCTCGCTGGTCTTGCGTGCCTTGGGCCATGGTAAGCATGATCTGAAAGCCTTGACGCTGGTGAAAACTTTCCTCCTTGCAAACGCGGACCATGGCTCTCGCGTAGGGGCCGTAACTGCATTTGCACAAAGGCACCTGGTTCATGATGGCAGCGCCATCCACAAGCCAACCAATCGCCCCAATGTCGGCCCAGTTGAGGGTTGGGTAATTGAAGATGGAGCTGTATTTGGCCTTGCCCGTGTGCAAATCGTCCAACAGCTCGTCCCGAGAAACGCCCAAAGTTTCACACGCAGAATAGAGATACAAGCCATGACCCGCTTCGTCCTGGACCTTGGCCAAAAGGATGGACTTACGCTTCAGCGAGGGGGCACGCGTGATCCAATTGCCCTCAGGCAACATGCCTACAATCTCGCTGTGGGCGTGCTGGCTGATTTGTCGAATCAAGGTCTTGCGGTACGCATCGGGCATCCAATCCTTGGGCTCGATTTTTTTCTCGTCCGCGACGTAGGCCTCAAAGCGTGCCTCCAGGTTCATTTCTACAGGACTCATGCGCGCAATTTTCCTCAAAATTAGGAAGATGCCGGCCCTTTGCGATTGATGACACTCACAATGTGCCCAAACGGAGGTGTGGACTACTTTCGCGTCCATGACACGATTTCACAATGTGCAAGTGCAGGCGGTCGACCAAGAAACAGCGGACAGCGTGGTCGTCACCTTGGAAATCCCCCCCGCCTTGCATTCCGAATTTCAATTTGCAGCGGGTCAATACTTGACGTTGAAAACCCACATTGGAGGGCAAGAAATTCGTCGGAGTTACTCCCTTTGTTCAGCTCCGACCGATGGAACATGGAAGGTGGGGATCAAAAAGGTTCCTGGCGGGGTGTTTTCGACATTTGCCAACGAGGAGTTGCGGGCTGGCATGTCGCTGGATGTGATGACCCCACAGGGGAGGTTTGTTCTAAGAGAGGGGAAAGGGCTGCATCACGTGGGATTTGCTGCAGGATCGGGCATCACACCTATTCTGAGCCAAATCACCGAAGTGCTCACAAAGGATCACGAGGCCACCTTCACCTTGTTCTACGCGAACAAAACGGCGGCTTCAACCATGTTCAGGGAGGCACTCCAGGACTTGAAGGATCGTCATTTGAATCGCCTTCGGTTGTTCTATCTCCTGACGCGCGAGCCGGTCGATGCGGACTTGCTGTCGGGTCGCCTCGACGGCGAGCGCTGTGCGTCGTTGCTTTCCACCTTCTTCCAAGGCCAAACCCCCGATGCAGCGTATCTCTGCGGTCCTGAGCCCATGATTTTGGCCTGTCGGGACGCCTTGGTGGCGCATGGCATGCCCGAGTCGGAGGTGAGGTTTGAATTGTTCACCACCTCCGGGGATGCCAACACCAATCAAGTGAAGGAGCAATCAACAGCATCGAACAGTGATGCCGTTCCCATGCAAGTGGTGCTGGATGGCGTGACCACGACGTTGGAATTGCCTCGGAATCAGAACATGCTCGATGCCGCATTGGACGCGGGCTTGGATGCGCCCTACAGCTGCTTGGGTGGTGTCTGTTGCACGTGCAGGGCCAAACTGGTGTCTGGCAAGGCATCCATGAAGGTGAATTACGCCCTCGAACCTGGGGAAGTAGAGCGTGGGTTTGTGCTGTCTTGCCAAGCCCATGTGGTCGGGGACGAGCCGGTCGTATTGGATTACGACCAACAGTAACCTTGATCTTCCACGGCACGAGGTGCCGAAAACACAAGAGCCGCAACCGCGGCCCTTGTTGTTCAGCAGGGTTTTCTGCTCTTTGTTCTTGGCTCTTTGTTCTTGGCTCGAAGTCCTCGGCAGCAAAGCCTGTCGAACGATGGGCTCAGCGCCCCTTCATCCACATGCCTTGCTTAAGGGTCGTTCCTTGGGTGGCGCGGATGATGTACATGCCGTCGGCCCAAGATGAAGCGTCAAACGTCCACAACGGGGTGTCAATGCCTCGTGTCTTGGTGGTTTCCAGAACCACCTTGCCCGTCACATCGACAATCCGGACCACCACAGGTTCGTGAAAGTCAAAATCATCACCCAGCACGTTCACCTCACCATCTCCTGGGTTGGGGTAGGGTTGCCACATCACTGTCCCGTCATATCCTCCCGGCTGACCTCCGAAGTTGTCTTCGCCATCGCAAGAGGCACCAATGCCCACGGTTTGGCTTTCAAACGACCCAGTGTCCATGGTCATGGCCCCGACAGATTCCCCGTTGACCCACATCTCCGCCCATGCACCATTCCATCCATCTCCAAAGCTGTCGTGCATTTCCACGGTGTAGCATCCTGCTGGGACACATCCCTGCATGACACCCGTGAATCCATCCATCTCCATGAGAATTTCTCCCTCGTCGTTAAGAACAAACAAGGCGACCTCGCTTGGCCACGTTCCTCCATCGAGGATGAGCAGCACATCCTCCATGTCTTCGCATATGCTGGGATAAATGCAGGATCCGTCGTCTTCGAGGGCGTTGGGGTCATAGTTCAAGGCAGCAGGATCCGTGCATCCAAACCCAGGATTTTCAACGTAAACACAGGATCCGTCGTCGTATGTGGCGAACGGGTTGTAGTTGATGGCACCCGGATCGGTGCAACCGAAGATGTCGTTCCCTGTGGGGTTGTCACCGCATGTCCCGTCGAGTGAGAATTCGACCGTGTTGATCGTTTGGCCTGGGTCCAAATCTTCATGAATCAAGTCGTAGTAGCCATTGGAAACCCAGAAATATCCGCCGTTCCATCCCAATCCTTGGCCGCTCAGGTCTGTGAGGGTGGCCGTGTAGCACGTGCTGTCTTGCAAGCAAATGTCAAGGTAGATGATGGCGAAATCACCAAATCCGCTTTGGCTGTAAAGCACGCTGCCATCGTCAGCGACCACTTCAAGCCCCACGTTTTCACCGCCAGAGAAGGTGCACACGTACAATTGGCCAGGGGTGCCTTCCTCGCATGTGAAGGGATACTGGCACGAACCGTCGTCCACGGTCGCCGTGGAATTGTAGTTCAAAGCCTCGGGGTCGGTGCATCCTGGAAGCGTCAACTCGCAGCCCTCGGCATCCACGCCCAAGGCGAAGGCCGCGGAGTATTCACCTTCGGGCACGCTGTAGTTGGCGGTTGTGCCTGCGACCGTGACGTTGACACTGCCCAGCCCAGGCGCCCAGCCGTAATCGTGGAGGATGAAGTTGTAGCATCCGGGGTCAATGCATCCGTAGGCAGAGGCCTGCTGGTATGTGTCGTAGGCGTATACCAAGTTGATGGATGCGCCAGTCTCTGAGGACAAGGTCCAAAACAACGTGGCACCGAATCCCAAGTCAATCAACGAATCCGGAGACACTGTTTCCAGGCTGATCAGGTATTGGCTCTCGCTGCATTCGGGAAGCATCACACATGAACCGTCGTCGTTGGTGGCGTCGGGGTTGAAATTGAGTGCCTCAGAGTCCGTGCATCCGTACACAGGCTGTTCGGAGCAATCACCTTCCCACGCAATCCAAGCGCCGGCGCAGTTGGCTTCGCACGCGTTGTTGAACGTCACGTAATTCCATGTGACATAGTCGTACGCGCACACCGGTTCATACACGTCGTCGCACTCGCACGGGTAGAGGCAGGATCCATCGTCGGTATCAGCTTCAGGATTGTAATTGAGTGCCTCGGGGTCGGTGCAACCATGAACAGGCAAATCATCGCAGTCGCCAAAGCCCACAATCTGGAACGCCTGAGCACAAAACGCCTCACAAAGGTTGGGGAAGGTCAGAAGGGTGCCGTCGAACAAGATGGCGCATACAGGATCGTCCATGTCTTCGCACTCGCAGTCGTCAATGCACGATCCGTCGTCCAACGTGGCGGACGGGTTGTAGTTGAAGGCGCCTGGGTCGGTGCACCCTTCCACGTCGACCACAGTTTCTTCGCAGCCTTCTCCGTACGCGAGAACAAGGGTTTGGGCGTCGCCTACTTCAAGGCTGAATTCCCCCAAGTACACGCCTGTGGAGGGCAGATAAATTTCCAGGAAAGCACCATTCCATCCGTCGCCAAACGAATCGACCATGTCCAACACGAGGCATCCCGAGATGTTGTCCAAGCAAAACGAGCTCATGCTCACCCCGTAATCTTCCGTCCCGAAGCCTTGGGCCAACACGCCGTTGTCGTCGGAGATGGTGTAACTCACCTCTGAGGACCACGTTGCCGTGTACAGGGTGGCCACAGCTTCGACCGAACAGTCCTGGGCAGCGGTCTTTTGTCCGAGAAAACTCAAGGCAATCAGAAGCGAAGCTCCAAGTGTCGTGTAACAATTCATGGGTGTCTTATTGAATACGTGTTTGGACATTACAACACCTCACATCTCCAAAGGTTGCATCGAGGAATTAGGCGCGTTCTGACAGTTCCAGCCACCGCATTTCCGCAGCATCGAGGTCGGATGTCACGGCGCCCAATTCCTCGCCAAGCCTGCGCAACTTTTCGTGATCGGATTCGGTTTGGAGCTGGGAGGAGAGTTCATCTCGTCTTTGCTCAAGGAGAGCGATTTGGGCCTCGAGTCCGTCGTACTCCAAGCGCTCCTTGTAACTCAATCGCGCGCTGTAATCCCCCTTGATGGAGGCTGCTTGGGATGCGGTTGAGGCGACTTTGGTTGCTGCCGCCTCGGCTTGGGCGCGTTTGACTTCTTCGGAACGCTGCGCCCGGTATTGGCTGTAGTTGCCAGGGTAGTCCCGAACTGTGCTTTGGCCCGATTCACCCAAAACCCAAACGTGGTCGACCAGTTTGTCCATGAAATACCGGTCATGGGAGACAACCACAAGGCATCCTGAGAAATCCATCAAGAACTCTTCAAGGACTGAGAGGGTGAAAATATCGAGGTCGTTGGTGGGCTCGTCCATGACCAAGAAATTGGGGTTGCGCATCAAAATGCGCAGCAGGTGCAGCCTCTTCCGTTCCCCTCCACTCAACAACCGGACATGTTGGTGATGCATGGCGTGGGGAAAGAGGAACCGCTCGAGGAGTTGGGCCGCCGTGAGTTTGGCCCCACCTTTGAGGGGAATCCAATCGGCGATGTCTCGGACGGCATCAATCACCTTCCAATCTTCGTTGAACGAACCTCCCTCTTGGGTGTAATGACCAAACACCACGGTTTCTCCAACGACGACTTTGCCAGCATCCGGTGTGTCCTGACCAAGGATCATTTTCAACAGCGTGGATTTTCCCGTGCCGTTTCTGCCGACAATACCGATGCGCTCACCCCTTTTGAAGTGGTGCGTGAATCCTTCAATCAGGATCCGTTCGTCGAAACCGCGCTTGATTTTGTGAAGTTCGACGATTTTGCTTCCCAATCTTTCAGGGATGATTGTCATGTGAAGGGGGTCTTCTTGGAGACGCTTGGCTGCGGCAGCCTTGATGTCCTCAAACCGGTCCAAGCGGCTTTTGCTTTTTGTGGTTCGGGCGGAAGGGGTGGCCCGAACCCATTCGAGTTCCCGCTTCATGTGGGTTCTTGCCCGTTCCTGAACGGCCAAGGCATTGGCACGTCTTTCTTCCCTTTTTTCCAGGAAGTAGCTGAAGTTTCCCTGGTAGCTGTGCAGGGTATGGTCGTCAAGTTCAAGGATGCGGTCGCAGACATTTTCCAAAAAGTAGCGGTCGTGGGTAACCATCAAGATGGTGGTTCCCATGGAGGCCAAACGCTGCTCCAGCCATGAGATCATGTCGAGATCGAGGTGGTTGGTGGGCTCGTCGAGCACAATGAAGTCGGGTGCTTCAAGCAGGACCTGCGCCAGGGCCACACGCCTCTTTTCGCCACCACTGAGCTTTCCAATGGTCCTGTCGAGTTGGTGCAAGTTGAGCTGGCCGAGGATTTCACGGGCTCTCGCTTCGAAATTCCATGCTTGCGTGGCATCCATGGCATCGCAAGCGCGTTGAAGTGCATCTCCTTCAGAACCTTCCGCAAGTGCACGCTCGTAATTGCGAAGGGCGTGCACGGCGGGACTGTCACCGATGTAGAGGGTGTCGAGAATGGTTGCATCGGGCAGCAGCTCAAGTTCCTGTCTGAGGTGGCCATGCCGTACGCCATTCCCAAACACGACGCGACCGCTGTCCGCGGGTTCATTCCCACAAATGGCGCGCAAAAGCGTGGACTTTCCCGACCCGTTGCGCGCCACCAACGCCACGCGCTCACCTTCCTGAACACCAAAGGTGAGGTCCTTGAACAGAAGCCGTTCCCCGTAGGTCTTTGTCAGTCCTTCCACGGAAAGGACATTTCGCGTCAGCGCCATGCGCCAAAGGTAGCGGGGTGGAGAGGAGGGACGATGCCAAACACGCGATTTCTCAACGTAAGTTTGGACCATGTCCGAATCAACGACATGGCATCTTTCTTCTTGGTCTGAGTTGACCCGTGATGCCTTTCATGGCATCGAACGATTGAGGCTCGATGTGTTTGTGTTGGAACAAGATTGTGTGTATGGCGACTTGGACGGCAAGGACCTACGCTCCCTTCATGTGTGGGCGGAGGATCGTCGCTTGGATCGCGGGCATGCCGTGGCAGCTTACGCCCGGCTTGTGTCGCCTGGAGTGAGTTACCAAGAACCGAGCATCGGCAGGGTAGTCACCCGCCATGACAGGAGGGGCGAAGGATTGGGACGCGAGCTCATGAATCGAGCCATCCAAGCGTGTACGGACGCGTGGCCCAACCTCGGCATCCGAATCTCCGCCCAATGCTATTTGCAGGGGTTTTACGAAAGCTTGGGCTTTGAACCAGTAGGCAATCCATACCTCGAGGATGGTCTTCCGCACATCCAAATGCTGCGCTCGTCCCGTGAATGAAGGCTCAATCCGGAGAAGGAGTCTTGTTCAGACCAAGTCAGCTTAGTCCGCTGATTGTGACGTGTGGCGACTCCACGTCTCTCGATGTCCCGCCTCTTGGGTGGAATCAGCATCCTCATGGTCCATTGCTGCTTGAACGAACGACACAAACAGGGGGTGCGGATTGAGGACAGTGGACGCGTATTCCGGGTGGAATTGGGAGGCTACGAAATACGGGTGGTTGGGGACTTCCACAATTTCCACCAATCCATTGTCTGGATTGATGCCCGTGGCCACCATGCCGGCTGACTCGAAATCAGCGAGATAAGCATTGTTGAATTCGTAGCGATGGCGGTGTCGCTCACCCACTTCCTTTTGTTGGCCGTATGCAGCGTGCGCTTTGGATCCTTCTTGGAGGGAGCAGGGATACTCACCCAAACGCATGGTGCCGCCCATGTTGGTGATGGACTTCTGCTCAGCCATCAGGTCAATGACAGGATGTGTGGTGTATTCCTTGATTTCCGTGGAATGAGCATCGGTCAGGCCAAGCACATTGCGGGCAAATTCAATCACGGCACATTGCATGCCAAGGCAGATGCCGAAAAAGGGGATGCCTTCAGTTCGGGCATGACGGATGGCCACGAGCTTGCCGTCAATGCCACGCGATCCAAATCCAGGCGCCACCAAAATGCCGTGAAGGCCGGCAAGTCGTGTTGCTGCATTCTCAGCCGTTACGGTTTCACTGTGAATCCAATCCACGTCAATGTGTGCTTCCAACAGGGCACCAGCATGATCCAAGGCTTCAGCAATGCTTTTGTAGCTGTCCTTCAATTCGACGTATTTTCCAACCAACCCAATGCGGACATGCCGTTTGGGATTCTTATACCGGCGAAGGAAATCCTTCCATTGCGTCAGGTTGGCCTCCGTATCATCGGCTTGCATCCCAAGCTTGCGCAACACCACCTCATCAAACCGTTCTTCCTGCATGAGCAAAGGAACGTCATAAATGGTGTCAGCATCAATGCTCTCAATGACGGCGTTGGGTGCCACATTGCAGAAACGAGCGAGCTTGGTCCGAACGCTTGGAGGCAGTGGATGTTCTGTTCGGCACACCAATACATCAGGTTGCACCCCAAATTCGAGCAATTGCTTCACGGAGTGTTGGGTGGGTTTGGTCTTCAACTCACCTGCTGCAGACAAGTAGGGAACCAACGTTAAGTGCACCACCAAGGTGGCTTCAGGGCATTCCCACTTCATCTGACGGACCGCCTCGATGTACGGAAGGGATTCAATGTCACCCACGGTGCCGCCAATCTCCGTGATCACAAAATCGTAATCCGTCTTGGAGCCCAAGATTTGAACGCACCGCTTGATTTCGTCGGTGATGTGCGGAATGATTTGCACGGTCTTCCCGAGGTATTCCCCACGACGTTCTTTGTCGATCACGCTCTGGTAAATGCGACCCGTTGTGATGTTGTTGGCTTGGGTTGTTTGGACATTCAAAAAACGCTCGTAATGCCCGAGGTCCAAATCGGTTTCCGCCCCATCCACCGTGACGTAGCATTCACCATGCTCATAGGGGTTGAGCGTGCCAGGATCCACATTGATGTAGGGATCGAGTTTTTGGATGGTCACGCGATAGCCTCGAGCCTGCAGGAGTTTGGCAAGCGAAGCACTTACAATGCCCTTGCCCAAGCTGCTGCTCACACCTCCCGTGACAAAAATGTACCGGCTGTTGCGACCGCTGGCAAGCGATTCAATGGGAGAGGAAGAGGAAGGTGAAGGCATGTCCCGTACTTACGGGATTCAAAGGTAGGTCAAACACCTCGAATGAGAACCGCGATGTTCGCGGGGAAGTTGTTCACCATCCATTCACCGAATCAAGAAGGAATCTTTCCACACCAACCTGAACGTGGAGCGCAGCGTTGCGAGGCGTCCAACAGAAGCACATTCAGGAGCGCTGGTCCAAGCGTTTTGTCATGGCTTGGACCCATTGGAATTCGTTGAAAAACTCGCGGATGATGATTCTGAACAAGGTATACGCCGGAATGGCAAGGACCATGCCTGCAGGTCCTGCCAAACTTCCAGCAATGGAGATCACTGCGAAGATTTCGAGGGGATGAGCGTGCACACTCTTCGCAAAAATAACCGGTTGTGTAAACAGGTTGTCCACCACCTGTGCCGCACCATACATGACCATGGCGAGACCCACGGTGCCCCACGTTTGGCCGCTTGAAATCATCACCAACATGCCAAAGGCCGCACCAAACAATGGGCCGACGTAAGGGATCAGATTGCACAGCCCCGCAAAGAGTCCAAGCAACCATCCATGGGGCACGCCCACAATGGTCAATCCTGCACCCACCACCGCCGTGATGATGACGACTTGCACCACGAGTCCCCCGAAGTAGCGCGTGAGCAATTCGCCCGACGTTTTCATGATGCGCAGCATGGCCTCACGGCGTGATTCAGGAGTGAATGACAAGAGCAGATCCCTGAACAATTCAGGTTCTCTCATCAAGAAGAACGACATGAAAAGAATGGAAAAAGAGGCCACCAACAGGTTTCCCATCGAAGCCAACAAGGCCGAAAACAAACCTGCGGCGTCGGTCAATCGAAAGACATCCATCACGTGTTTGGCCAGGAACTCGCTGTTGGCCAAACCCTCTCCGCTCAGGTCAACCCAGGAGGTCCAACGGTCCAGGGCAGCCAAGGCTTCGAGCCAGTGATTCCCCAACTCTTGGGGCCTCAGGGAGCTCAAGGTTTGGAGTTGCTCTTGCACGAGCGGTGCAAACAACATCACGACGAGGGCGGCAATCCACAACATGCCGGAAAGTGTCAAGGCGGATGAAGTTGTCATGCCCAAGGTCCATCGGCCCACACGTCGTGCTGCAAGCCAGGCCACCACGGGCCTTCCGATGAAGCTGATGGCCACAGCAGCTAGAAAGTACATGGCCAATTCGGAAAACAGAACGAGCAAGGAAGCGATGATGAGGGCGGCGAACCACCATGGCCAACGAATCATGGGAGGAGCTGGGATTTGGGGGTGAACAATCCTCGGAGACGCCCCGTCCCAGCGAACACCTCGGCCCAGCGTTGGACGTGAAGTTCAATCTCGGCCATGCCAGAGGTGGGAAGCCAAATGGTTTGGTCTGTGAGTCGATCGACCAATTCACTCAACCCTGGGTTGTGCCCGACCAGCCAGCCGCTGTCCGCCTGGTCATCCCATGCGTTCACCCAACGCAGCCAAGCACGGTCTGAAGCCAGGTAGGCCTCAGGTTCAAGCGACATCGCGGATTCCGGTTCCTGCCATGCAGAGAGAAGGAGCAAGCCCGTTTGCAAGGTTCGATTGGAGGGACTGACGCACATGGGCGCCCCTGGATGTCTTGCCGGTGCACACCAAGTACCGAGCTGTTGCACATCTTGAATGCCTCGGGGGGCCAAATCTCGCTCAAAATCGGGCCTTGAACCATGGGGTTCAGCCTTGCCGTGGCGAACGATGAAGAGGCGCTTCATGGGGTGAAGGTCGCAAAAAACACGGACGACTCTCATTTTTAGATTTGCCTAAATTATTTTTTAGATGCGGCTAAAAATTAAATCGGTTGGACTACCTTTGTTCCATGGCAAAATCCAAACAACGAGAGGACCACATCAAAGCGCTTTACGCCTTGGGCGAGTCGTTGGGTGGCCCCAAAGCATGGGTGTCCACGAATTGCATGGCGGATCACCTGGGGGTGAAGGCACCGAGTGTCACAAGCATGGTGCAGGTATTGCAGGAGCTCGGATGGGTGGAGCATCGCCCGTATCGCGGAGCTCGGTTGACCGTGGCTGGCCGTCGGCTGGCGTTGAACTTGGTGCGAAAGCATCGGCTGTGGGAGACGTTTTTGGTGGAGCGATTGGGGTTTGGCTGGGAGGAAGTGCATGACATCGCGGAGCAGCTTGAGCACATCGACAGTATCAAACTCGTGGACCGGTTGGATGACTATTTGGGGCGTCCCAAAATAGACCCCCACGGTGACCCCATTCCCGACGGCAAGGGGTTGTTCAGCGATGATCGGTCTTTGCGGCCTCCCTCGGACATGGTGGCAGGCGACGTGGGACGGATTGCCGCGGTCCAACGAGACGATGCGGCCTTGTTGTCCCTGTTGAAGTCCCACGGAGTCGCGATGGGGACAGAGTGGACACACGAGGCATTGCAGGCCTTGCCCCATGAACTGAGAGAGCAACTCTTGGTGGAGATGGTGTCAACCATGAAACAGGGTGCGTCATGATGGACTCCGTGATCGCATGGTTTGAGGTTCAAGGACCTGTTCGATCTGCCTTCGTGGCGACATTGTTCACATGGGGACTTACAGCGGCCGGGGCTGCCTTGGTCTTTCCGTTCAAAACGATGAACCGAAAGTTGTTTGATGGCATGCTTGGTTTCACGGGAGGGGTGATGGTCGCAGCGAGTTTTTGGTCTCTTTTGGCACCAGCCATTGACATGAGTGGGGGTGAAGGCTTTGCCAAGGTGGGGCCGCCCGCACTCGGTTTTGCCTTGGGCGCGTTGTTTATTCACGCGCTTGATCGCTTGATTCCTCACCTTCACATCAATTTCAAGAAGGAGGAGGCAGAGGGGGTCCAAACCAACTGGCGTCGAACCACACTGTTGGTGTTGGCGATTACCTTGCACAACATCCCAGAGGGCTTGGCTGTGGGGGTCTTGTTTGGTGGGGCGGCCTTGGGATTGGATGGGGCCACCACGGCGGGAGCAGTGGCCTTGGCACTGGGCATTGGAATTCAGAATTTCCCGGAGGGGTTGTCTGTCAGCATGCCACTTCGTCGGGAAGGTGTGTCTCGAACAAAGGCATGGTGGTACGGGCAGTTGTCCGCAGTTGTCGAGCCTGTCGCAGCTGTGGTAGGTGCCATGGCCGTGATGACCATGCGCCCTTTGTTGCCTTACGCTTTGGCCTTCGCGGCCGGAGCCATGATGTACGTCGTCATTGAGGAAGTGATTCCGGAAACCCAACGGGACAAGTACACCGACATCGCCACATTGGGATTCATTGGAGGCTTCATCGTGATGATGTCACTTGACGTAGGCTTGGGATAATCTCCACTCCGCCAAAACGCCCGCTGCTCATCATCAAGAGCACGTGGTTGTGTTGGGGTACGACTTGCAATCTGGCCTCCAATTCCCTTGGATCCGTGATGACCTCCAAGGTGGGACGATCAAAACACGAACGAACAAATTCGGCATCGAGCGCCGGCAAACGTTTGTGGGCAACAACATCCGGGTCAAAGTACACCACGGCGTGATCCACGGCATCCATGGACCCTCGGTATTGGGGAAGAAAGTCCTTGTTCAAACTGCTGAAGGTGTGCAATTCAAACACAGCGGTGACTCCGCGATTGGGAAACTGCCCCACAACGGAAGCTTGGGTGGCCCGGAGTTTGGAAGGAGCGTGCGCAAAATCTCGAAACACCACAAAATCGTCTGATTCATGCGCAACCTCGAGGCGTCGAGCCGCACCTGTGAAATGGGTGATGTGCGCATCAAATTCGGTGGCATCCATGCCCATGGCGATACAGCAAGCCCTTGCAGCGGCAAGATTTTGCATGTTGTGCGCTCCCAACAACGAAACAGCCAAGGGGTTCGTTCCATCCAAGGTCACCTCGCTGCCGTTGGAGGTGGGGCGATGAGGGGGCGTGTGATAACCAATCCAATGAATGTCAGGCCGAAGGGGTTGGGCCTCAGCGACGACACGGGCAAGGAGTTGGTCTTCTGTGCAGTGAACGACGGTACCTCCATGTTCCACCGTCTGGAGGTAGGCCGAAAATTGAGCGATGTAGTCCTCCTCAGTCGGAAACACATTGACATGGTCCCACGCAATGCCTGTGATGACCGTGACATGAGGGCCGTACCAAAGGAACTTCGGCTTGGGATCGATGGGGGAACTGAGGTATTCGTCTCCTTCGATGACTGCCCATTCGGTGTCAGGGTCCAAGTGCACCATGCGGTCAAACCCCTCGAGTTGCGCGCCCACCATGAGGTCGGTGGGTCGTTCAGCACCTTTCATGGCATGAAGGATCATCGAGGTCACGGTCGTTTTGCCGTGGCTACCAGCGACGACCATGCGTTTCTTGTCTTGGGTGGCAAAGCGAAGAAATTCAGGGTAGGATTGGATGGTCAGTCCCAATTCTTTGGCACGGAGCAACTCGGGGTTGTCGGGGCGTGCGTGCATACCAAGGATCACGATGTCGATCTCGGGACTCAGCCGGTTTGGATGCCAACCATCCATGTCCGGCAGCAGGCCGGCTGAAGCCAATCTGCTTCGACTCGGTTCAAAAATTTGGTCATCCGACCCAGTCACGTCATGACCTGAATCTGCCAAGGCCAGGGCAAAGTTGTGCATCGCGCTTCCGCCGATGGCAATCAAATGAATCCGCATGGTGTGAATTTCAAATCTTTTGGAGCGCCAGTGGCTGGGCTTCCTCAGCATTTTCCCACATTCGCAGGATGAGAACCTTTGTTCAAACGTGGAAGGCGCAACGTCAGGCTTGGCGCTTGCTTCAAGGCCCACTGAAGATCTGGATGCTGCCGTCAGCGTTGATGACCTTGGGGGTGGCAGCCTTGGGTTGGTGGGGGATTTCAACCTTGGCAAGACAAATCTCGACATGGTTGGTGTCTCAAGGTGGGTGGGCCAATGAGTCAACCTGGCTTCTTGTCGGCGTGGAATGGTCGATTTGGCTCGTTCTTTTTGTCGTGAAATTGAAGGTGACTAAGTACGTCGTCTTGATTGTAATGGGACCGTTGTTTGCCGCGTTGAGCGAGGCTGCGGAAGCCCAAATCACAGGCCAAGCTTTCCCATTCTCGTGGTCTCGATGGTGGAGGGATTCCATCCGAGGGATGCGGTCGGCTTGCATCCTTTTGGTCGTGGAGTGGACGCTCGTAGGGTGCCTTGTTGTTGCAGGCTTGTGGATGCCTTTTCTGTCTCCGCTGATGGTTCCAATGGCATGGCTCGTGGGAGCCTGGGCGTATGGGGCGTCGGTGATGGATTATGTGTGGGAGCGCGAAGGAAAGGGAGCGCTCGGGGCCCTGGCCGAGACCGCACGTCGGCCAGGGGTGGCTCTTGGTGTAGGGATTCCATTTGCCCTGTGGATGGCTGTGCCCGTCTTGGCATGGACGGTGGGTCCCATGTTGGGGGGGCTGTCGGCCACCGTTGCTTCGGTGCAAGCCTTGAAAGGGGGAGTCGGGGAGATTCCCGCGGCCCTCACGGCAGACAATCAGCCAGCAACTTTTTGAATGTGAACGCCCAATGACTCGAGGTCGTCAAAGAACGACGGCCAGCTCTTGGCAACGCATTCAGCACCTTCAATTTCCAAGGGCGCACCTGCGGCGCCGAGCACGGCAGCAGCCATCGCAATGCGATGATCCCCATGACTTGAAATTCTGGCGGATTGGACGGGTCCAGGATGGATGGTCATTCGGTCGAGGTCTGGGTCCAAATCGACCTTGATGCCACATTTGGCCCATTCCCGTTGAAGGGTCAATCCACGATTGGATTCCTTGTTGGAGAGCCGGTGCAAACCGCGCAAATGACTTGGTTTGGTCCCAAACACAGCCAAGGCTGCCAAGGGAGGAAAGAGGTCTGGGCAATCTGTCAAATCCATTTGGAAGGAGGAGGGGCGGCCTTTCATGACGCGTACCCCATCGTCGGTTCCCGCCAATTTGCATCCACCAAACAACATGGCTCCCTTGATGGCTTCATCGGCTTGCGTGTACGCGCTGTGAAGCCCTTCAATGTCCAAATGATGCGAACTGGTCAACACGCCAAGGGCCATCAAAAAGGCCGCTCCCGACCAGTCACCGTCGATGGCGATGTCGGCTGGGGTTGCGCGTTGTTCCCCTGGAATGGAGATGAGCAGTCGTCGCGCGTCGGGGTCATCTTCAAGGATGTGAACATGGATTCCCATGTCCTCGAGGACTTCCAAGGTCATGTCCAAGTAGGGCCGACTGACCACCCCATGGAGGTTGATCACGCTGTTTCCCTCAGCATGGGGTAGGGCACACAAAAGGCCCGTCAACAATTGGCTGCTTCCGGCGGCATCAATGCTCGTTTCTGCACCGCGCATGGGACCAGAAATTTGAGGATGGTTGTCGCTTGTATGCTCCACTTGCACACCAAAAGGAGCCAAGATTTCCTTCATAGAAGACAGGTCTCGATCTCGGAGGGTCCCCAAGCGTTCGAGTACCAAGGGGGTGTGGTGAAGACCTGCAATCGTACCAAACATTCGCAATCCGAGACCAGATTCCCCAGGAGTCAGGGCGTCAGCGCGAGGCCGCAACGGAAATGTCCCGTGAATGGCAATGGCATCCTCTCCCAATTCAACCTCCGCACCCAATTGCGCGGCCATCATCAACGCGTGGGTGCAATCGTCCGACTCGGAAGGTCGTCGAATCATGGTCGTTCCATCGGCCAAGGTCGCCAAGGCCACAACCCGTTGCATCAAACTCTTGCTCGGAGGCGCCCACACGGAATCCACCGACAAGGTGCTCGGAAGGACCCGAAGGATCATGGCTTTCGACCGGTGTAGATGGTGGCAATGCCACCGGTAAGCATCCGGGACTTCAAATCCGCATACCCCGCCCTTGCCATGTGCTGCAAGAAATCATCGCCTTCTGGAAAAGCTTCGACACTCTCAGGAAGATAGGTGTAGGCGGCAGGGTCTTTGCTGACCCACCGGCCAAGGGTCGGCATGATTCGTTTGAAATACAGGCCAAAAAGCTGCTTGATCGGAAAATGCCGGGGCTTGCTGAATTCGAGAACCAGTCCCAATCCCCCCGGACGCAGCACCCGGAACATGTCACGAAGACCCCCGTCCAAGTCCTCAAAATTACGCACCCCAAAAGCCACCGTGAACACATCAAAGGTCCCATCCTCGAATGGCAGCGCCACTGAATCGCCTTGAATCAATTGGATCCGTTCGTCCCATCCACGAGCCTTCACTTTCTCCCGCCCTCTGTCGAGCATGCCTGCACTGATATCTACCCCTGTGACATGGACGTCCAAACCCATGCGAACCGCTTCAATCGCAAAATCCGCCGTTCCCGTCGCCACATCGAGCATCGTTTGGGGCTTTTCCTTGCGGAGAATCCGAATGCAGCGTTTTCGCCACAACACATCAATCCCTAGCGAAAAAAGGTGGTTCAACAAATCGTAGCGATGCGCGATGCCGTCAAACATGCGCGCAACCTGCGCCGTTTTGCCTTCCTCTTCGGGAGAAACGTAGGGTGTAATTTTGGTTCCCATGGATTGATTGAAGAACAAACATGCAACACTTTCGTGGCTTTTGGGTTTCAGCCCACCATGGTGTGTCCTTCGGGGTATTTGAAGTGCGACTGAAGGGTTCGGCCTCCCACAGCAAAAGCCACAGTGAGCGTGCCGACCCGGCCCACAAACATGGCCATGGACAAAATGATTTTGCCCATTGACGACACATCCGGTGTGATGCCTGTGCTCAATCCCACGGTACCCATGGCGCTCACATGCTCAAAAGCGAGGTCAAAAAAGGTCGCTCGATCTGTGGTGAGCAAATCGTGCTCTGTCAAGGTCAGGGCAAAGATGCCCACCATGTTTCCCGCCAGGAAGAAAAGCAAGACGCTGTAGGCCCGGGACCTGAGAATCGGAGCCACCGTTCGTTGAAAAATCTGCACGTGATCCGAGCCACGCACCGTGCGCCCCACGTCAGCCAACACGATGGCCAGGGTTGAGGTTTTGATACCACCACCCGTGGAACTGGAAGACGCGCCGATGAACATCAAGACCAACAACAAAAACAGCATGGGCATGCCCACAGCCCCAATGTCTACAGTGTTGAATCCGCTTGTCCTGGTCACGCTTTGAAAAACTGACGTCGTGAATTTGCCAAAACCCGACATGCCTTCAAGGGTGCCGTGCCATTCCAAAGCCGCGTAAGCCGCCGTGCCAATGGCCACCAAGCCCAATGAAAAATACAGCGCGATTTTCGTGGCGAACGAGATGGTCTTCCAAGGTTGCTTCATGCGCTCCTTGAGTTTGGACACGTCGACCAAATCAAACAGGGCTACCATACCCAAAGCACCTGCGAACACAAGCAAGGTAATCACCCAATGCACGAGCCAATTCTGGGCAACCCATGGATGTGCCAAACCATCAGTAAACAGGGTGATGCCCGCATTGTTGAAGGCGGATACGCTGTGGAAGACCGATGAAAACACGCGGTCACTCCAATGTTCAAAGTGGACGTCTTGGGACCAAAGCCCCATCAACGCCAGCGCGCCAATTGCCTCAAGACCGAGGCACCACACGACGACCTTGCTCAAGCTTCCCGTACTTCCCAACAAGCTGTCGCTGTTGACGAAGTCTTCGATGACGTCGTGTTGTTTGACAGCCACGCCAAACTTGGCTACCAATGCCAAAAAGGAACCGAATGCAATGAAATTCAATCCGCCGAGCTGAATCAGAATCAACAGCACCCAATGGCCTTTGGTGGTGAAATACGTCATGGCGTCCACACTCATCAACCCCGTGACGCACGTGGCACTGGTGGCGGTGAAAAACGCGTCAACCAAGGGCATGCCTCCTGCTACAGTGGACATTTCTGGCATGGTCAACAACCACGTACCCACTGAAATCAGAGCCAAAAAGCTCAGGATGAAAATGACCGCTGGATGCAGTTTGATCCTGGGAAGTCTTGACCCTTTTCTCATCCATTCCGACAGGATGGCAATGAACAGATAACCCTGCACGAGAAGCGTGCTGGCATCTGTGATTCCCGGGATGCTCGACAGGGCTGCTCCTACAAAGGGTTTGCCAAACAGCAAGTCCCCCGCGCCTTCCACCACCAGAAGAACCATCAGCATTCCTTCAGGCCATGTCTCTCGGAAGAATTGGCGCGGTTGGAAGTGATACAGAATGCGAACCAGGTAGTGCAGTACGTAAAACCCAAAGCTCATCTTCACCACATTGAAGAGTGCTTCGGATGTTCCTTCGTCGTGGGGAAATCCAAAATAGATGGCCAGGACGCTCAAGGCGGTCAAATTCACCCCGAGATTCAGCCATTGAAAGGTGCCTAGCACGCCATCCTTGCTGTCATAGAGCCAAACATTGGCCCTCTCGCGAAATTGCTGCCAGGTCAAGGCGTTGGTGAATGGGAGAGTGGAACACGTTGAACTTCTCGCGCAAGATCCGCTTTGGAAATGGGCACCACGCCTACGCGCTCACACACCCACCCTCCGGCCAAGTTGGCCAGGGATGCCATGGCGAGGGGAGAGGTTTGCGAAGCCAACATCAGGGCAGCCACTGCAATCACCGTGTCTCCTGCGCCGCTCACATCCATGACCTCTCTGGGAATGGCTGGGATGTGTTCATGGTTGACGCCTTCCGCAGGGGCGTGAATCCACGTCCCATGTTCTCCCAACGTCACCATCAACCGTTCGCACGTGAGTCGATCCATGAGGGTTTCGACGGCGCATTCCATGGCCTCGCGAGAATGAGGATGAACAGGGTTGGGAAGTGACAAGCCCTCGTTGAGTTCCTTCAAATTGGGTTTGAACAATGCCACACCTCGGTAATGGTTGAAATGGCGGAGCTTCGGGTCCACGGCCACGGGAATGTCGCACGCTTCGCATGCCCGGAGGATCCCTTCGATCAATGGTTCTGAGAAAAACCCCTTGTCGTAGTCTTCCAAAATCACCACGTCCGGTCGTTTGTCAGAGCCGATCAGATTTCCCAAGGATTCCAACACCTTGCGTTGGATGTCTGCAGACAAAGCATGCGTGGCTTCTTCATCGACGCGAACCACGTGCTGTCCTCCGCTGATGACCCTGGTCTTGACCGTGGTGGGTCGACTGGCATCTCGTTCCAAGTGGGGGGTGGACATGGTTGCCAAGAGCTGCTCCAGCAATGCGCCTTCATTGTCTGTTCCGACCACGCTGATCACATCGACTTGTGCACCCAGTGCGTGAAGGTTCTTGACCACGTTGGCGGCTCCTCCAACCCGTTGCTCTCGGCGCGTGATCTCCACGACAGGCACGGGCGCTTCGGGGCTGATGCGACGCACTTTGCCCCACATGTATGCATCAATCATGACGTCTCCGAGCACGCAAACGCGTGGATGAGACCAAGGAATGTGGGATGTGGTTGCCAAATTCAAACCTTCAGCCATGACGCAAAGGTCGGGGACTCAAGCCAATTGTCGGCATGCACGCTCGATCCGGGCAATGGCCTCGAGCAAGACTTCGTCCGCGGCTGCATAGCTGAGTCGGATGCATTCCGGGGTGCCAAAGGCCGCTCCACTCACGGTAGCCACCTGGGCTGCATCCAGCAAAAACAGGGCGACGTCGTCGGCGTCACGCAGCGTGTTGCCTTGGTAGGTTTTGCCAAACAAGTCGGACACATCCGGGAACACGTAAAACGCACCCATGGGCTGGTTGACCTTGAATCCTGGAATGCCGGACAGCCCTTCGACCATCAACGCGCGGCGACGACGAAAGGCGTCGACCATGCCTTGCACCATGGCTGGATCGGCTTCCAAAGCCGCAGCCGCAGCCGCTTGGGTGATGCTGCATGGCGCCGATGTGAATTGGCCTTGGATCTTGTTGCAGGCTGCTGCGATCCAGGTGGGCGCACCCATGTAACCGAGGCGCCAACCTGTCATGGCAAAGCCCTTGGACACGCCATTGACGGTGACGGTTCGCTCCCACATCCCGGGTTGGGCCGCCATGCTTGCGTGTTTGTCCGTGAAGTTGATGAGCTCGTAGATTTCGTCGCTGACCGTTACAATTCGGTCATGGGCACGCAACACCGAAGCCAATGCTGCGGTTTCTGACTCCGTGTACACTGAGCCAGATGGATTGCACGGCGAGGAATACATGACCATCCGCGTTTTGGGTGTGATGGCCGCCTCCAGGTCCGAAGGTTGAATCTTGTAATCGTCTTCGATGCGGGTGGGGATGACCACAGGGGTACCTCCCGCCACCTTGACAATCTCCTCGTAGCTTACCCAATAGGGCGCGGGAAGAATGACCTCATCTCCCGGGTCGACCAAGGACAACACAACGTTGGCCAAACTCTGCTTGGCCCCTGTACTCACCACCACCTGATCGGGTGTGTAGTCCAATCCGTTGTCGCGCTTGAACTTGGCGCAAATCGCCTCTCGAATGCGCGGGGTGCCTGGAACGGGGGTGTAATGGGTTTCGTTGTTTTGTATGGCATCGATTCCCGCCTGCTTCATCGCATCAGGGGTGTCAAAATCGGGTTCTCCCAAGGACAGCGAAATGACGTCAATGCCTTGGTCCTTCAATTCGCGCGCCTTCCTTGCCATCGCGATGGTGGCCGATTCACTGAGGCGTTGGAGAAGTGCAGAGGTGGTGGGTTCCATTGAACAAGGGGAAATTCGATCAGACGATCCGTGCATTGCGGGGTGCGAAAATAAGGCCTCGGAAGGAGATTGGAGGTCTTATGGGCGTTTGGAAATCAAGGCCAAACCCACAACCGTGAGCAGCCCGTTGACAGGCAGCAGCGCAAACCCAAAACTGAAGCCCCATTGGGCGGAAAGCACTGATTCCAGGATGTAGCCCACGATGGGGGCGGCCACGCAAACCCAAGGAATTCGCTTGGGTGAGGGGCGAAGTGAGGTGAACATCCCGGCCACAAACAGCCCAAGGAGGGGTCCGTAGGTGTAGTTGGCGACCGTGAACAGGGCGGCCACCACCGACGTGTCATTGACCGCTCGAAAGGCCAGGATGACCACCAGAAGCACCATGGCCATGGCGGCGTGAACGCGCTTTCGAGTGCGCGAGGCATCCTCGGCCGCAAGCTCATTGGTTCGAAGGATGTCCACGCAAGTCGAGGTGGTCAAAGCCGTTAACGCGGAGTCGGCTGAACTAAAGGCCGAGGCGAGGAGCCCCACCAAGAATGCCACACCCATCCATGGTCCCAAGGTTCCACCCATGGCAACCAGGGGATACAGCCTGTCCGTCGAGGATGGGATGTCCATCCCGGTGGCTTCTGCATGCATCCAAAGCAGCGCCCCCATCGCGAGGAAGAGCACGTTGGCGCCTACCAAAATGACCGTGAAAGTCCCCATGTTCCACTGTGCCTCTCGGAGGTTTCGGCAGGCCAGGTTTTTTTGCATCATGTCTTGGTCCAAGCCCGTCATGGCGATCGTCACAAACATGCCGGCCAACACGTGTTTGACCACATGGTTGGGCATTTTCCAATCCTCGGTGACCCACACCTTGGTCAGACCTGTATCCCCTAGCAAGGCCGGGAGATCGCCCCAACCGGCATGGGCTGCCGACAGAATTCCACCCACGGTGAGCACCACGGCGATCAACATGCATGCCGTTTGGAGCATGTCCGTCCAAATGACAGTTCCCATGCCACTCTGGCGGGTGTACATGTAGATAACCGCGAGGATGGCTGCCGTGGTCAGACCAAACATCCATCCAGGTGTCGCTCCGCCATGCCAAGGCTCTAACATCAACACGTCAATCACCAGGGCCACCAAGAACAACCTGAAGGAGGCCCCAATGATGCGGCTGAGCAGGAAGAATGCAGCGCCCGTTGTGTGTGCTTCCCGGCCAAAGCGCTCGCCCAAATACCCGTAAATACTCGTGAGTTTGAGTTTGTAGTAAAGCGGTAGAAGAATTGTTGCAACAATCAGATAACCAATTGTATAGCCAACAACCATTTGCAAGTAAGTCCATTGTTGATTGCCCACCCATCCCGGGATGCTCAAGAAGGTCACACCGGAGAGCGAGGCACCCACCATGCCAAAGGCGACCACCGCCCACGGGGCACTTTGGTTGGCCACAAAAAAACGCTGGTTGGCCGAGGATTCGCCGCCAGGACGTCTCCGCGAGGAGAGTTGGGCGATCAGCATGAGCACCCCAACGTAGACGAGGGTGGTGAAAAGGGCGGTGGTTGCCGACATGGATCTCGTGGGTGAAAGACCAAAAGTAAGGTCCGTCAGGGTGCGTCGTGCCGCCTCTGCACGATGTACCTTCGCGGTGTGCACATTCCGTCCCGTTTGATTGAAGCCGCGGTGGACCAAATGGCCACCCTGCCCGGCATTGGTCGTCGCACCGCCCTGCGTTTGGTCTTGCACATGCTCGGCCGTGACGCAGATCGGGTTCGGGATTTTGCCGATGCCATGGTGGCGATGCGAGAAGGGGTGAAGCCCTGTTCCACGTGTCATGCGCCCACGGAGTCAGAGACCTGCGCCACCTGTGCCGATCCACGTCGGGACGCTTCGACCCTTTGCGTGGTTGAAGACATTCGTGACATGCTGGCCCTCGAGGCTGTGGGCGAATACCGGGGTTTGTATCATGTCCTGGGTGGGGTCATCAGCCCCATGGACGGGGTGGGACCCGCCGATTTGCACATCGACAGCCTGGCCTCTCGCACTGCGGGGAAGGGGGTGCGGGAGGTGATTTTGGCCTTGCCTGCGTCGATGGAAGGCGACACCACGGCGTTTTATCTGGCCCGAAAGCTGCGCGACACAGAGGTCTTGCTTACGACGTTGGCTCGGGGTGTCGCCGTTGGCGAGGCCTTGCAATACGCGGATGAGGCCACGCTGTCGCGTTCATTGTCCAACCGCATTCCTTATGCCGGGTGAAGGACCTGAGCGTGATCATCGTGAGCTACAATGTTCGGGCCTTTCTCGAACAATGTCTCGTGTCCGTGGAACGGGCGATGCAGGGGCTTGATGTCGACGTGTGGGTGGTAGACAACAGGAGTGTGGATGGATCGGTGGACATGGTGAGGCGCAAGTTTCCGTGGGTCCACTTGATGGCCAACGAGGACAACGTTGGATTTTCCAAGGCCAACAACCAAGCGATGAGGGCTTCGTCGAGTCGTCATGTGCTGTTGTTGAACCCGGATACTGTGGTGCGCGAGGATACATTTCAGCGATGCCTCGCGCACATGGAGGAGCACCCGGAAGTGGGTGGATTGGGCGTACCCATGGTGGATGGCACGGGCCAGTATTTGCCCGAATCCAAGCGAGGATTGCCCACCCCATGGGCTGCATTGTGCAAAATGGTGGGTGCCCATCGTTTGGTCCCAACCTCCCCGAGATTCAATGCCTACTACGCGGGTCACGTGGGCCAACATGAGACGGCTGCCGTTGACATTCTGGCCGGCGCCTTCATGTGGATGCGTCGCGAATCGTTGGACCAAGTGGGGTTGCTCGACGAACAATTCTTCATGTACGGCGAAGACATTGATTTGAGCTGGCGATTGAAACAGGGAGGGTGGGAAAATCACTATTTCGCAGGCACCAGCATCATCCATTACAAGGGTGAAAGCACCAAAAAGGGCAGCTTGAACTATGTCATGGTGTTTTACCGCGCCATGCTTTTGTTTGCAGCCAAACATTTTGAGGGCGGGCAGGCACGCGCCTTCTCCTGGATGGTTCGGCTCGCGATTTACGCCCGTGCGGGTCTTGCCATCGGGCGAAGGTTGCTCTCACGCTGGGGAGTTGCAATGGCTGTGGCCTTGGCGATGGCGCCGATGATGGCCCTTGTGCTGTGGGGGTTGAGCGATGGTTTGGGCAAACAATTCGCGTGGGAGAACGTCGTGCCTTGGTCTGTGACCCTCGCTTTGGTTCAGCTGTTGGGCATGGGGGCTTTTGGAGGATACAGACGTCGCAACAATCAGCGTTCGCCTGCAGGCCAAACCATGGCTTGGCTCGCTGCCTCTTTGCTGACCCTGGGGATGTACAGCCTGTGGCCTGAGTCCATGAGGTTCAGCCGAACAGCAGTCCTCGGAACTGTCTTGGCCCACGGTGTGGCCCATGCCTGGGTGGTTCATCTGCATTGGCGTCGTTCAGGGAGTCCATCCCGGGTACGTCGATTGCTCGTGGCCGGCCAGGACATGGAGGCCATGGTGGCATTGTTGCGTCGCACAGAGGGTGAACAGAGGCGTCAGATTCATTTCGCGTTGTGGCCCTCGACCTCGGTTCCTGAGGGGTTGCCTCCCATTCAGGCCATGCCATGGGTGGGCGGATGGGGGGACATGAAAGAGGCCATTCATGTGCATGGTGTGGACGAGGTGGTGTTCAGTGGTCAAGATGTTCGCGCCGACGACATCGTTGAATTGCTCCCTGTGTTGGGACAACGCGGCGTGAAGTGTCGGATTGCCTGGACCGAGGCGGGAGATGTCATGTCCAGTGGCGGTGCGGCGCGAGAGGCCTTTGTAGGGTTCAGCCATGGACTTCATCATCCTGAAGTGGCCCGGACCAAACGCGTGCTCGACCTCCTTTTGGCTTTGGCCATCGGCGTGTCGAGTCCTTGCCTCCGAATCTCAGGAAGAAAGGGGTGGGGAAGGGCTGCTTGGCGTGTCCTTCGCGGGAAAGCTACATGGGTCAGTCCTGGGAGTTTGGCCACCCACAAATCGTTCATTTTTGATGCTGCATGGGGACTTGAAGGCCGAGCGGCATCCCGCAAGGCGTTCACCCATGCCCAAGATTACCATTGGCGAAAGGACCTTTCGGTGGTCCTCGATGCCTTAATTTCGCGCCGAGCAATCATCTCATATGGCCATCATTGATATTCTTCTGCCCAAAATGGGAGAGAGCGTGGCGGAAGCCACCATCACGAAACTTGTGGTTGATCCCGGTGCGGCGGTCGACGCGGATGAACCCATCGTGGAAATTGCCACGGACAAGGTGGATTCTGAAGTCCCTGCACCTGAGGATGGCACCCTGGTTGAGTGGTGTGTGGCTGAAGGAGATGTGGTGCAAGTAGGGGCTGTGATTGCACGCTATGATGTGGGCGGTGAGGCGATAGCCGCAGCTGATACGACCGCTCCGACAGCGGCCGGGGACAGTGCTCAACCCCAAGCAGCCCAACACGACAAACCTGCGTCCGAGGTCCTCGAAGCCACCATGGCTCCACTTGAGAGTGCCGGCACCCCCGCGCGAAAGGGTCCCTCTGGCCGTTTCTATTCACCGTTGGTTCGAAGCATCGCAGAAAAGGAGGGCATGGGCATGGCTGAGTTGGAGGCGATTCAAGGGACCGGTTCGGAGGGGCGGGTGACCAAGAAGGACATCCTCGCGCACATCGCCAAACGCGGTGTACCCTCCGCGGCTACGGCAACCCCGGCACCGACCCCGGCACCAACCCCGGCACCGACGCAGGCACCGACCCCGCGTGCCGTCGAACCTTCCGTCTCATCAACGCCTTCGGCGCCATCTTCGTCCACGTCAGGGCACTCAGCCGCGACCAGCGTAAGTGGTGCCTACGACATCGTGGAGATGGATCGCATGCGCAAAATGATTGCGGATCACATGGTCCGCTCCGTGGCGACAAGCCCTCACGTGACCTCCTTCGTGGAGGCGGATGTGACCAACATGGTGCTTTGGCGGAACGCCAACAAAAAGGCGTTTGAGCAGAAGTTTGGCGAAAAGCTCACCTTCACTCCCCTCATCGCCGAGGCCATTGTCAAAGCCATTCGGGATTTCCCAGGGGTCAATGCCAGTGTAGATGGTGACAAGATTTTGATTCACAAGGCCATTCATTTGGGGATGGCGGCAGCTCTTCCGAGCGGCAATCTGATTGTGCCAGTGATCAAACACGCCGACCAATACAACTTGCAAGGGTTGGCACGCCAAGTCAACGACTTGGCCAACCGTGCGCGTCTGGGGAAGCTCTCTCCCGATGACATCCAAGGCGGGACATACACCATGAGCAACGTGGGAACGTTTGGCAACGTGATGGGAACCCCCATCATCAACCAGCCGCAGGTGGCCATTTTGGCCCTTGGTGCCATCCGGAAGCGTCCCGCCGTGTTGGAAACAGCCCAGGGGGACGTCATTGCCATTCGTCACATGATGTTCTTGAGCCACAGTTACGACCACCGGGTGGTGGATGGCATGTTGGGTGGAAGTTTTGTCCGCCGTGTAGCGGATTACCTCGAGGGTTTTGACCCCGAGCGCCCCCTTGAGGGTTGAGATTTCTGAGATCGGCATCACAAGCGAGTTGACAGCCGTGGGTTCTGTGTACACGATTGACAGGGGATAACTTGGTCAACACCCTTACATTTGGCTCATCTTCCAAGAGTATTTTGGTTGAAAATGAGAACAATGACTCGAACAACTTGGAGTAAGTGCCTTCGTATGGGTTCAGTGCTGACGTGGGTTTCCGTCATGTTGACGTGTAGCATCGGAGTGGTGATGGGAGCAGATTCATCAGACATGATGGATTTGAAAAACCCTAAAAACCCTTCGTTCGGAGATTTATTCAAAGAGGGATGCACAATGATGGAAGAAGGGTTTTGGACAGAAGCCATTCCTGTTTGGACTGAAGCAATTCAGCTTCGTCCAGGCCATCGAAACGCGATCTACAAGCGTGCGGTATGCATGTTTGAATCCGGAGCCAACCTCGCCCTTGTACAAACCGAATTGCAGGCTTGCGTCGAAGGTGATTTGGCGCAGAGATACGATCCATTCAACGAGTTCAACGATTTGCCACCCGTCGAGGTCTGGCTGTGGATGGCCACGGTCAATCACCGCCTCATGGATTTTGATCAAGCCCGCAAGGACATTGGTCGATTTGTGGAAGAGGCTGGTGATCGCCATGTTTCTGCAGATCTTGCCTCGAAGTTGATTGCTGAGATTCAGTTTGCGC
>JBEARC010000055.1:0-2927 GCA_041163465.1 Bacteroidota bacterium | reverse complement strand
AGTTTGTGAACGATTGGCACTGCCACTCGGGAGAGTGGCTTGGGATTTGGTGGATGCAGGAGTTTGGGGCCCTGAATTTGGATTGCGAGGCGTTTGACTTTGACGGGGGCGATTGTTTGGTTTGGGGGTGCACAGACGTGGAGGCCGCGAATTACTACGAACACGCCACCGACGACGACGGATCTTGCCAATACGGGGAGTGTCCGCCAGGGACCCAAGATTGCATGGGGTCGTGCGTTCCGCAGAATTGGGTCGGCTCCAACGCTTGCGCCTTAGGCCCTCCTGAAGACCTTGCCGAGCACCTTATGGAAGGGGCTTATCCCGCCTTTTTGGAACAGGTGATCCAGGTGGGGGCCAAGACCCGAAGCCTCTGCGTCCTCCCCAACGGCACAACGGCCTTTGCTGCCACCGATGCTGGATTTGTGCGGATGGACTTCGACGAAAGCGGGACGTGCTCCAACCTTCAGACCGTCCCTGCGCCAAGCCTCTACACGGCAGAATCTACGGCGGACGGGGAGTTTGTGTGGGGGTCGGCCTACCAGTCCGGTTCGGTGCAGGTCTTGGAGGTGGCGACCCACGAAGTGGTGGCGACGTTGCCCTCAGGAAACCTTCCTCTGAAGCTTCGCCGCAGCCACAACGGGGCGTGGATGGCCTGCTCGAACCACGATTCCAACACCGTCCGGGTATGGGATGTGGAAACCCACGAGGTCGTTCAAACCATCTCCGTGGGCATCCACCCGCGTAACATCGCCTTTTCGCCGGACGATGCCTTGCTCTACGTGTCCAACTGGAGTTCTTGGACCTTGGGCGTGTACGCCACCGACACGTGGGAGCAGGTGGCGGAGGTGCCCGTGGATTACTGGCCCCAAGCCGTGTGGCCCACGCCGGACGGGGACCACGTGCTGGTGGCGAATTTTGGGTTTGACCACACCTACGATCACATCTCGGTCATCCGAACCTCGGATTGGGAAACCATTGCGCGTTTGCAAACGGGGGCCGGGCCAGAGGACATGATGACCCTCGGCGACCACGGCCAGTACCTGTACGTTTCCAATTGGGGCATGTCGTGCTGTTTCTACACGGTCAACAGCCCGTGCTGTGCCCAAGAAATCAACAAGGGAACGGCGACCATCATCGCACTTCCGGACTTTTCAAGCATTGTGCCTCCAGGGACGGTGCCGGAGGAAATCCCCTACCTCAAGTCCACCTTGAAAACGGTGGCGCTGGAGGGCGAGTACTCGTTTGGGATGGCGGCTACGCCGGACGGGTCACGGGTGTTCATCTCGCACATGGACGGCGAGACGGTGAGCGTCTTGGGGTTGGGTGAATACGCGGCGCCTGGCGAGGCGTGCGACAACGCTTCGGTGTTGACTGCCCCGGCGTTTTGCTTTGAGGGATGCACAGCAGGGTACGGCGACGACATCAACGAACAATGCCCGTTTGAAGCCTTGGGTGGGCCTGACCGCGTGTACCGCTACGACGCGGTGGCCACAGACACGGTCAACCTCGAAATGTGCGGCTCAGAGTTCGACACCAAGTTGTACATCTACGAGGGCGGTTGTCCAGAAAGCAATTCCGGGCAGGCGCTTTATTGCAACGACGATGCCTGCGGCGTGAACGGTTGGCGTTCACGGCTTGAAGGTGTTGTCTTTGAACAGGACAAAACCTATTTCATTGTCGTGGATGGCTATGGGGCGACGGACGCCGGGAATTTCACACTTTGTTTTGAAAAGGAATGTCCGGCAGATTTGAACAACGACGAGGTTCTTGGAGCTCAGGATCTGATGATTTTTCTCGAAGGATTTGGCATCCAATTTCAAGTGGAACATCTCATGTCTTTTGTGGCACAATACGGAGCGTCCTGCAATTAGAACGGAAATTTCGCAGCAGGCTTGTACCGCCTCGACGGGGGAACCCTCGTGAAAGTCACCTGCAGCGTTCCCTTGGAATAGGCCTCCAACGAAAAAAGGCACCCAACTGGGTGCCTTTTTGCATCGAATCACACAACCTAGCCTCACTCGTTGGTGCCGACCGGGATGCGATCCGTCGCCATCAAAAAGATGCCGACCAGAGGAAGTGCCGCAAGGATGCCGTGGTAAGTGCCCGCAATCGTTTTGGTTCCCTCCGTCAACTCCAAGCTCGCAGGCATGGACTGAATGAGAAGGACGCCGAAAAGGTTGACCACACTCAACGTGAGGAACACCTTGATGCCGAACGACTTGAACACCTTAGTACCGTCATAATTCAACTTGTTGGGAAAGGCCACGATCGCTTGACAAAGCCAAATCGCAGCAAATGCCAAATGTTGGAGGTCCCCGTTGCTCGAGTAGGTCATGAGCTCGTTGGGAACGACGACCAAGGCGTACAGGAAGTAGCCAAGCAGAAAGAAGAAACGGTTGCGGCGAATGACGCCAAACAAAGCCAGGGCCGTCGGAATGCCGGCTACGATCACCAATGGATTCATGGAAGCGAGATTAGGGTTGAGAGCAATTACTTCGCCTTGAAGTAGCCGTAGATCGCCAACACGAAGAACACCATGTCTGGCGCAATCATTTCAATGCCGAAGTTCATCAGCTCACTCTTGCCGAGGACCATGGTCATCACGGCAAACATTGCGACGATGCCGACGAGGTAGGCGAGGAGGATGGTTTTGGCCACTGCAATGTCCGCCTTCCGAGAGGCGAGCAACAAGATGCCAATCATGAAGAAGGCGTGTCCGATGCCGACGTGCATGTTGGTGGCGAGGTGAACAAGGTTGGCGTCGCCCGCGTAGGATTCGGCCAGGGCCATCTCCGCCATGGAGGAGGCAAAAAACATGGCCATGCAGCCAATGAGGGTTTGGTACACACCGAGGATGGCGAGTGTGGTGGAAGTTTTCATGAAAAGAAACGTAAGGGTTTGAAGGCAAGGTAAGGAAATGTGACAAA
>JBEARC010000054.1:0-3015 GCA_041163465.1 Bacteroidota bacterium | reverse complement strand
CGACGCTCTCGCATCGACTCCCCACGTCTGTTGTTGCCGTCTTGATTCAATCCTGAATCCTTGTTTTCATTGGCCTCAGATTGGGTGGCTCCGCTCGAATCCGGAGCCGTTGCAGGCTCAGACTTTCCCGCAGCAGCACCGTCCCGGCTTCCGCGGCTTCGGCGGGAACGGGGAGATTTGGTTTCCTTGCCCGCTTGCCCTTGTGGGTTTTCCTCTGGGTTGCGAGCCTTGGATTGGGGGCTTTCTTCGCTCTGTGGACTGCGGCTTCCACGTTGAGATGTGGCCTTGGAAGATGCACTGGACTGAGCGGCTTGCTCGTCCAAAATGCTGTAGACCAAATCCTGCTTTTTTAGTTTATCGGTTCGAGCTACGCCCAACTTTGCTGCGATTTCACGCAATTCGGCAACCTTTTTGCCATTCAATTCGATGATGTCAAGCATCCAAATACGTTCTAGGTGGGGGTGGGATTCGTATCCCATGGTGCATCCGAGTGATGCAGTTCGCTGTAAAGATAGTGATGGATGACCGGTGATGGTCAATCCTTGGTGAAAAATGCAAGGACGGACCGTTCAGGCATTCGAGATCTTGGTGGTTTGGGCACGTGGCCATTCGATGACACGGAGGTTTTGCACCTCACCATCAGCCAAATCCATGGTCAACATGGTTCGAACATGATGAAAACCGGACACGCCGGCTGCACCTGGATTCACATGCAGCCCACCCCAAGATGGGACGCGGTGTACGAGAAGAATATGGCTGTGACCACAGATGAAAACATCGGGCCTTTCTCGGCGCAGGATGGGCAAAATTCCTTGGGCATAGCGGGGGGGACGGCCGCCGATGTGTGTCATCCAAACCTTCAATCCCGCCACTTCGAAACGAAGATGCTCTGGGCAACGCAACCGAATGTCTGTGCCGTCGATGTTTCCGTAGACCGCCCTCACTGTGGCCATGGATTCCAATTGGTTCAGGATTTGAACGCGACCAATGTCTCCGGCATGCCAAATTTCATCGCAGTTCTGCATGTGGCGAAGCATGGCCTCATCGAGGAATCCGTGGGTGTCCGAAAGCAAGACAATTCGTCGGTAAGCCATGCTGAATGTTTGTTCGACTTGCAAATTGGTTCAATTGACCCGAATTTGGCGCCATGACCTCTCAACCAAAGTCTTTGCGAACTCACGCAAGTCTCAATGTTGTTTGGCTTCCACTCCTCTGGATCGTGGTATGCTTTGGCCCTCATTCCGTGGCAGCTCAAGCGGACAAGGTGAAGGGTGGTGCCAAAAAAGCATACAGCAAGGCCACGGAGGCGTATCGCAACCGGGATGTGTTCGGAGCGTCGGGATACCTCAATCGCGCCGTCGAAATCAGTCCGTCCTATGCCAAGGCCTGGTTTCTCAAAGCCCAGGTGGAATTGGAACTGGGAGAATCAGCAGCATCGGAACGTTCCTTGAAGCGAGGATTGGCCATCGATGAATCTGTGTATCCCCTTGGTTGGGTTGATTTGGCCCAATTGCAATGGGAGTCAGGACAATACGAGGAAGCGTCATCAAGTTTGGCTGCGCTGCCATCTTCCATGGACTTGAGTTCAGAGGGGCGCGACCGCAAGCGATGGATTGAAGCGGGTGTGGCATTCAGTCTGGAGCATGCCGGCATCTCTGAACAGGACTTGCCCGAACGGGTGCCTGGAGACTTGAACAGCGAGGCGCGAGAATATTACGGAGCCTTCGATTTGAGTGGGAAGAGATTCGTGTTCACGCGAAGTGACATCCCGGTGGGTTCTCCCGACCGCGACATGTTTGGAGTTGCGGGTGGTGAGGATTTCTGGGAAGCGCAAGTGGATGAAGAGGGGCGTTGGGTGAAGGTCCGTCCCTTGCGGGGTGTCAACACGACGTTGAACGAGGGAGCGCCAACCTGGAGCGGAGACGGAAAGACCATGATTTTTACGGCTTGTGAACTTCCACGCGAAGGGTATGGTGACCGACGAGGAAAGGGGTCGTGCGATTTGTTTGAGTCGACATGGGAGGGGCAGCGCGGCACGTGGAGTTTGGGCCAAAACCTCGGTGCACCAAATTCCTCGGGCTGGGAAAGTCAACCCACCCTCAGTGCCGATGGCAACATCCTCGTGTTTTCCAAATCCGAGCGAGGACTGAACAAGCAAAGTGATCTCTTCCTGTGTGAGCGAAATCCCACAGGGGGTTGGTCTGAGCCGTCTCCCTTGCCTGGGTTGGTGAATACCTCACGGATGGAAGAGAGTCCCTTTCTTCACCCTGACGGTCAATCCCTCTATTTCAGCAGCGACGGTCACCCTGGATTTGGAGGCTTGGATGTGTTTGTTTCGCGCAGATTGCCTGATGGAACATGGGGCCAACCAGAGAATCTCGGTTGGGGCATCAACAGCCCTCAGGACGACAACAGTCTCGTGGTGACTCCCCGGGGTGACCAAGCATTTTTTGCCAGCAATCGAGGTGGAGAGGGATTGGATTTTTGGCAAGTGTCTCTCCCAGAATCGGCACGTGCCATTGAGGTTGCAAGCCTTCAGGGGGTGGTTCAAGATGCATCTTCGGGTCGGCCGTTGGTTGCCAACGTGCGCTTGATGAATGCTGCCACAGGACTCAAGGTGAGCGAAGCGGTGTCCAAACAAGACGGGTCCTTTCTGATGCCTTTGCCCGCGCGAGGAGAGTACAGCTTCGAGGTTCGGCTTGAGGGCTATGTGTTTGGCATTCAATCGTACACTCAGGATGGAAGTGAAACGGTGTCGCAATCATTGGATGTTCGCATTGATTTGGATCCAATTGTTTCTGGGACGCAATTCGTGTTGGACGCCATTCAATTCGAATCAGGCAGTGCTTCGTTGCTCCCGATTTACCAGGCGGGATGTGAGCAGCTCAAGTTGTGGTTAGAACAAAATCCATCGATTCAAATCCTCCTGGTGGGACATACGGACAACGTGGGGAGCCAAGCAGCCAACCTGCAATTGAGTCGCGATCGCGCTTCGGAGGTAAGAAGGTTTTTGTC
>JBEARC010000053.1:0-3688 GCA_041163465.1 Bacteroidota bacterium | reverse complement strand
GCACCGATGAGCTTGCCTCCAACTATGACCCGATTGCCACAGAAGACGATGGTTCTTGCAGCTATTGTTTGTTGGAAATCAATCTCGAAGAAATCACGCCGATCTTGTGTGCTGGAGACAGTAGCGCGGTGTGGGAAATTGTACTTTCAGGGATCACTTACGAAGACAGCGTCAGCGTGTATCTCGATGGCGAGCTTCTTGACGGGTTGCTGCTTACGAACTTGTCCGCAGGTGTGTATGTTGTAACGGCCACAGAAGGTGAATCGTGTGAAGCTTTGGCTTCCTTCGAGGTTGAGGATGGCGCTTTGCTGAATTGGCTCAGTGTCCAAGTTGAAGCGGTGCTATGCGCTGGAGAATCCAGCGGTCAAATCACCGCTTCCGTAGAGGGAGGGTTGCCACCGTACACTTTCGCGTTGTCTGGCGGTGTCGATGTGCAAAATGATTCGGGCATCTTTGGTGATTTGCCAGCGGGAGATTTCATGATGGAAGTATTCGATGCCAATGGATGTTCTCTCACACTGGAATTGGTGGTCGAGGATGTTCCTTTGTTGACAGGCATGGCAACGGTAACTCACGCTTCTGTTGAAGGGGGAGGAGCCATCAACCTAGATGTAAGTGGAGGGGTGCCTCCTTATACGTTTGCATGGTCAAGTGACCTTGGATTTGTGTCCTCCGACGAGGACATCGAAGGGCTTGAAGCTCCTGCAGCGTACAGTGTGGAAATTACGGACGCCAACGGCTGTACACTTGTGCTTGGACCGTTCGACATTGACGATGTGTATGGTCTCGAAGAATTGTCTGCTTGGGAGGTCCAATTGTATCCCAATCCTGCAAATCAAGATCTTACCATTGTGATCCCTGCAAATCTTGGCTATGCCCTGGTATCTGTTGTGGATGCTGGAGGTCGCAGGGTTTGGTCGGAATCAGTGCAGGGAGGAAATTCACCAGGACGCGTGGATGTGTCCAGGTGGGCGAGTGGCCTTTATGTGGTGCAAATCGAAACCGGCCGAGGCATGGCTCAGTCAAGGTTGGCCATTCAACACTGAGTTGGGACTTTTTCAGAGGGTCATCGAGGGATTGATGAGTTCCGTCAGGGACCTCGAAAGAGCATGAAGGCACCGGACCATACCACGGGCCCGAAGTCCGCGATCTCCGTGATGCCTCCTTCGGATTCAATCACCAATTGTTCATTGGTGTGGGCAATGTTGAGCGTGAAATAATAGGTGCCCTCGGATGCATCAGGGCCAGGAAGCCATCCCGTGGTGCTACCAAAGTCGTCATGGCGATAGACCTCCTGTCCCCAGCGATTGAAAATGCGGATGCTCGATCCGGGATACTGCTCAAGGTTGGGGATGAAAAAGCGGTTGTTCAAATCGTCATTCCCGGGCGTGATGACATTGGGGATGGTCAGGTCACAATCCGCCAATGTTGCATGGATCACCCCATCTCCATGGATTGCGCAAGCGCCTGAAGTGGATGATTCCGCATAGTAGGTGCCCGGCTCCTGAATTTGGAGACTCTGCTCGGACGAAACCCACTGAGAATCCCCTGAACCCAAGGGTTGCCAATACCAAGTCACGCTGGGTGAGGATGTGGCAAGTTGGGCAGGCAACGTCAACCAAATACGCTCACCCAAACAGAATTCCTGCTCGTCTTCCCATACAACCCATTGATCGTCTTCAGTAAGCACCACGAGGGTGAGTGAGTCCGATTGTGATGGACAATGAGGGTCCAACCACGTTGCGATATAGGTGCCGCTGGCAGAGGCACTGACGTTGTTCAAGGTCACATCAAGACCCGATGAAGAGAATCCATTGGGGCCAGTCCAAACGATGTTTCCTTGCAATGCTGAAAAAGTGGCATTGGCTCCTTCACAGGCGGTCACTTCCTCAGGAATGGTGGGAGGGCCTGTTGGTGGGTGGACGACGACTTCGACGGTGTCCTCTTGAATGTCACATTCACCCAACGATCCTTGGACCACATAGGTACCACTCATCGCAAGGGTTGCAGAACCAAGATCGATGGTGATGCCTTGATCGCCGAAGTTGTTGGGGCCTGTCCACATGTACAAGCCGTTTTCGACGGGCTGTACCTCCAGGCTGAGTGGTTCTCCGAGGCATGCATCGACGGATTGGGTCGTGGCTTGGTACGCCAAAGCTCCGTAATCGGAAAAGTAGCCAAACCGCGTTCCCGTGAAGGAACCTCCATGGATGATTCCCATGTGAAAATTGTGGCTGGTGTTCTCGATGCGACTCGGAGCGAGCACAGCGATTGTATCTCCTAGGTCGAGCTGAGCGGCCTTCCACCCACCATTGGTTCCCGGAACATCAAAAAAGTCTGTGCCGGAAATCAAATCCGTTTCACCATTGAGCACAAAATTTTCTTCTCCCCCGGCAGGCACCAACAGGTTGATTCCAAGGAATTCATTGGTCGCTCTCACAAAGGCAACTTGACGGGAACCCGTGCATTCGAGGCTCGGCAGGATGGCCCCACCTAACTCACATCCAAACCCGGTCAATTGCCATACGGCCATCGGTTCACTTGACTCAATCAGAGCAGCCTGCTCTGTCAAGACATGCTCATAGGTTTCTCCCGCTTGAATGACGGCCACATTGATGCCGCCGATGGTAATGACGGTGTTGTTTTGGGTTCCAACCATGTAGAGGCGGTCGTCTCCATTGAGAAACCCATGGATGGCGATGTGGCTCGTACCTAGCAGGTTTTCTGGCACCATCTGGTCACCCATCAAATCCGTGCAGCTGCCAAACAGCCCTCCTGTGCAAGAGTCATCCGTGATGGTGATGGCCACAGGGTGGTTGGAAGAAACCACAGTACCCGAGGGGTGGCTGCTGTCCCATTGTTGGGCGGCCCTTGCAGCGTATGTCGAGCCTGGAAAGGGCAGAACCACATCAAAGGGTTGTCCCGCCGGATGACCAATTAAATCTTGGGTTGGAGTGATTGTGATGATTGTGTTTGGTTCCGTGGCCACAACATCAAATCCAGAAGGAGAGGCTGCATAAACGTTACTCACGAAATCTTGGAACGGGAGGATGAACGAGGTGCCAAGCGCGTTGTCACCCTTCAAGGCAAAAATGTCAGGATTGTTCCAGCTGTTCACTTCGTAGTAGGCTGAAATCGGTGAGGTGCTCGTGATGTGAATCCCCTTGTTCAACACGGTGTTGAAAGGCCGATTTTCATACCACGCGAGGGAGTCGGTCAAATCCAAGGTTACAATGCTCGCAGCTGGAACATCCAGGGTGTACGAGGAATAATTGGGATTGGCAGGCATGTCCACCACAATGGAGGCAGGCTCGTCATACGTGGCAAAACGCAACACAACAGGACTGTCGCCATGGTCCACAATCACCTCTGGGGCAACAAACCAAAATTCGGTATCCAATTGGGCCATGCCCTTGAGGTGGACAACCAGGGTGAAAAGCAAACCAATGAAGGCTGCTCCTCGGGTCTTCAACTGGGAATTCAAATCCATGACAAGGCACGCTTGACATGGGAAAGATAGGGCACGGGTCTCACCGGCCTTGCCCATCAGCCGCCTCGGGCTCCAAGTTGCTCAGGATTTGAAGGCTGCAATGGCCTGTTTCGTGAAGTCGCTTCGCACGAGTGATCCGGAGATGGCGGCCCGTTCGATCAAGAGCGTATCCCAGTGCTCCGTTCCGGACCACAATGC
>JBEARC010000052.1:0-3325 GCA_041163465.1 Bacteroidota bacterium | reverse complement strand
CTGATGTTGGGGACGCATTCAATCAGTCGTTGCATGAGGCCAAAGTACCGCGACCCGCACCCAGCACCTTTCAACTCAACCCACCCAAATTTCCCCGTTCACAAACACCTTATCCACAACGCCATCGGTGAAGCGATAGGCCATGTCTTGCAAGCCATGAAGCGGGTGGGTCACGATGAGATTGGCTCGATGCCCTCGGCCCAACGCCCCGACTTCGTGCGAGAGCTCCATGGCAGCCGCGCCGTTCAATGTGGCGGCTGCCACCGCCTCGCGAGGCAAGACCCCCATCTTGAGACTGGCCAAACGGACCGCCATCGTCATATCCCCACTGGGCGCTGAGCCCGGGTTGTGATCCGTGGCGAGCACCAAAGGCAGTCCTGCGTCAATCAAAGCACGTCCCGGGGTGTAGGGAATGCCGAGGAAATGGCTGCAGCCCGGCAACGCCACAGGATACGTGGGCGTTCCTCCTGAGGTTGTGGCTTGATCCATGCCCTCCACCAATCGTTCAATGGCCTCCTCCCCACACACTTCGAGGTGGTCCACACTGAGTGCCTTTTGCTCCACGCAAAGGTTCACTCCACCAATTTCAAAGAACTGATTTACATGAACTTTAGACTTTATACCAAGCTGCGATGCGGCTTCGAGTACGCGGCGGGTTTGGTCTGTGTCGAAGTAATCCTTTTCACAAAACACGTCCACATAATCCACCAAGCCTTCAGCCACGAAGGCCGGGAGCATGTCCTCCACCACATGCGTGGTGTAATTCGCCGCAGAATCAAAGCCAGGCGGCACCGCATGACAGCCCAAGAAGGTGGCCTTGATGGGGATTGGGACGGCCTGCTTGAGCCGGGCGATAACTCGGAGCATCTTTCGCTCGGCCTCCAAGGTCAATCCGTAGCCTGATTTGATCTCCATGGCCCCCACGCCAGACGCGATGGCGCTGTGAACCCTTCGGAGGGCATCCTCAAACAGGGCATCTTCCTCCATGGCTTGAAGCGCACGGGCAGAATTCAAAATTCCTCCGCCGCGACTGGCGATTTCTTGGTACGTCGCCCCCTCGAGCCGCATCAAGAACTCCTCGCTTCGATCGTGGGCAAAGACCGTGTGGGTGTGGCTGTCACACCAAGCCGGAAGCACCCAACGGCCTTCACAGTCCACGATGTCCAACCCCGACCAATCCACAATGCCGGGAAAGTTGTCCATGGTTCCAAAATCAGCCACGCGCCCCTCCTCCACGGCCAACCACGCGTGGTGCAGCACTGGAAATTGAGCCATGGCAGCTCCCGCCACCTCGCGGGGAACCTGTTCGAAGGCCCCCACCAATCCTTTGATGTTTTTCAACAGCATTCGCATGGCCTGCAAGGTATACCTTCGCGGGGATGGCAGGGAATACTTTGGGCAGCTTGTTCAGGCTGACAACGTTCGGTGAGTCGCATGGCGCGGCTTTGGGCGGCATTGTGGATGGGTGTCCTGCCGGATTGGTCTTGGACATCACGGCAGTTCAGGCTGAACTGGCACGGCGGCGCCCCGGGCAATCCGCCTTGACCACATCCCGCGCTGAAGCCGACGAGGTGGAGTGGCTTTCAGGGCTTGTCTCAACGACGGAAGGCGTCCTCACGACGGGCGCTCCCATGGGGTTCACCGTGAAAAACACAGCAGCCCGCCCCGCGGACTACGACCACCTGCAACACACCTTTCGTCCTTCCCATGCGGATTTCACCTACGAAGCCAAATACGGTTTGCGAGATGTCCGCGGGGGTGGTCGTTCTTCAGCCCGTGAAACGGTGGCGCGCGTCGTGGGCGGGGCGGTCGCCCGCCAAGTCCTCGCCACGATGGGCGTCGAAGTTGGGGCGTACGTGGAACGCGTGCAGGACATCAGCATGCCGCTCCCTCCTTCCTTTCACAGCCGCGAAGAAGTCGACGCCCACCCCGTGCGGTGCCCACACCCAGAAACGGCAAGACGCATGGAGGAGCGAATCGCCGAAGTCAAAAAGGCGGGCGACACCGTCGGCGGCGCCATCGTGATGGTGGCTCGCGGCGTCCCGGCCGGATGGGGCGAGCCCGTCTTCGACCGTCTCCACGCCGATTTGGCCAAGGCCCTCTGGTCCCTCCCCGCCACCAAGTCCCTGGAGCTCGGTTCAGGCTTGAGCGGCACCCTCATGCGGGGTTCTGACCACAACGACGCGTTTGTGAATCGCGGAGACCGAATCGGCACGGCCACCAACCGTAGCGGAGGCATCCAAGGCGGCATCAGCAACGGTGAAGACATCGTGATGCGCATTGGGTTTAAACCCGTGGCCACCCTTCTTCAGCCCGGCACTTCCGTGGATCGGCAAGGAAACCCCGTCTCGTTGGAAGGGCGTGGTCGCCACGATCCATGCGTCCTTCCCCGGGCCGTCCCCATGGTGGAAGCCATGGCCTGTCTGGTGCTGGTGGATCATGCGCTGCGTCAGCGCGCCGCGCGCCTTACCTTCGGGGCATGACCACCGATTCACCTCGATCTTCCTCATCCAAGCCAAGGTTGGCCCTTCACTGGCAGGTCCTCATGGGACTGGCCTTTGGGGTTGGATATGCTTGGGCGAGCATTCAATTGGGATGGAACCAATTCACACTGAATTACATCCAGCCGCTCGGCGACATCTTCATCAACATCCTGAAATTGATTGCCGTGCCCTTGGTGCTCTTCAGCATCATTGGCGGCGTGGCCTCTTTGGGTGACATCAAAAAGCTCGGCCGTTTGGGGGCCAAAACCCTCGGGCTCTACCTCCTGACCACCTTCTTCGCAGTCACACTCGGTTTGGTCCTTGTCAACGTCTTCCAACCCGGAACGGGCGCCAGTGAAGATCTCAAGACCAACAACCGCATTCGCTACGAGCTTTGGCGAGACGCCCATGGCATCGAAGCACTGGACGACATTCATCTCATCCAAGACCCATCCCTCGCCGGCCGGGTGGCGGAAATTCAAGGAAAACAGGAAGGAATGAACGCGTGGGTGGCCGACAAATTGAGCAAGGCCGAGAACGCGTCCAAAAGCGGCCCGCTGCAACCCTTGGTCGACGTGGTGCCCAAGAACATTTTCCAATCGCTCAGCGACATGGCGATGCTGCAAATCATCTTCTTCGCCGTGTTCTTTGGGGTGGTCTTGGTCAAATTGGAGGAGCCTAAACGCGGCAGCCTCATCCGTGCCATTGATGGACTCAACGATGTGTTTGTCGGCATGGTTTGGATGGTGATGAAGGCCATGCCCGTGTTTGTCTTTGCGCTGATGGCAGGCCAAATCGTCAAAGCGGCCGGCACAGACCCGGAGAAGTTCCAGGAACTGCTC
>JBEARC010000051.1:0-19940 GCA_041163465.1 Bacteroidota bacterium | reverse complement strand
CTGCTGCAACGCGGTCTGAATGCCCGAAGCTCGGAACAGTTCCTTCCAGATTGACGCATGGACACGCGGGACCTACGTACCTTGACTGCATGAATCGTCTTCCGTTCATCCTTGTTTGCGCAGTCTCGTTACTCGCTCCACGTTTGTCTGAAGCCCAAACCATGGCTGCTGCCGACAGGTTGGCCTTGCGCGATTTGCAGGCGCTTGTCGAACTCCATGAGGATCCGAAGTCGCTGGTCGACGTTGCCCAAGGTCATCCTGTGGCCTGGGTTCATGGGCGCGCCATGGTTGGATTTCTGGGGCGATTGAATGAGGGAGTCAGTGAAGGGCAATGGCGTGATTGGGTGTCGACGCAACCCCACATCTCGGCGGGTTCATGTCGGGAAGGCATTGCCTCATTTCGCGTGGACGCCTATCAACTCTCAACCTTGGAGTCCCTTCCCATGTCCTTGGTGGAATTGGCCTCTCGCGCCGTGCCACACCTGAACAAGGCGCGCTACGGGACGCGCGTTGACAGCGTGCACGCGGGCCTGAACCTGCCTCAGTCCTTCCACGGCGAAGGCGTGCTCATCGGCGTGCTCGATTGGGGGTTTGACTACACCCACCCCATGTTTTACGACACCACGCTCACGGTGTCGAGGATTCGTGCGGTGTGGGACCAGTACCGGCAAGCAGGCCCCTCGCCCGGCACCTACGGCTACGGCACGGAAGCCGCCACGCCTTGGGAGATTCAACTGTTGGAAAGCGACACGTCCAACGTCTATGGGTATTCCACCCATGGCACGCACGTGGCCGGCATCGCGGGCGGAAGCGGCGCGGGCATCGGCTTGATGGGCATGGCGCCCGCCGCAGAATTCTTGTTTGCCACACTCATGGTGGACGAAGCCGCGGCGCTTGACGCCTTCGAGTGGATGGCGGGCGTCGCAGAGGCGGACGGGAAGCGCCTGGTGATCAACAACAGCTGGGGCCTCCCGCAGTGGGGCGTCCCGGATGGCACAGGACTCAGCAACCAGTTCATTGACGCACTGTCGGCCGAAGGCGTGGTCTTCGTGAGCTCCAACGGGAACAACGGCGACAGCGACTTCCACCTCGACCACACGTTTGGGGAACCTGGCGATACGATTCGGTCACGCGTGCAGTTTTATCCGCTGTCCGCCAACCCCAACGCCTGGGGCCAAAACCTCACGCTTTGGGGCGAACCAGGACAGTCCTTCAGCGCAGGCTTCCTCCTCACCCAAGGCATCAGCAACGTGGTGGGTGCAAGCCCGATGTACGCAACCTCGGACGGCCCCTTGGTTTTGGACACGATTCAAGTGGCCAACGGCGACACCATCATGTACGATGTGGCCATGGAGGCAGCCCACCCCTCCAACGGGCGCCCGTTCCTCCAAATGCGCGTCCGCAAAGGCAGTTCCAACCTCGCGGTCGTGCTTCAGGCCACGGCCGAGAGCGGCCACGTGCATGCCTGGAACCACACCCACCTGTCCAACGACGTAGGCAACTGGGGTCAGGATTTCCAAGCCGCCCAGCCCTCGTGGCTCGGGGGCGACCCCTTCTACGGCGTTCAACAACCTGCGTGTGGCCAAACCGTCATCGCCGTCGGCGCCTACTCCTCCGAATACCTGAACTCCCAAGGCACAGAGGTCGGCGGATCCCTGGCCAACTTCTCCACGCATGGTCCGACGCTCGACGAGCGACTCAAACCCAACGTATCAGCCCCCGGAGTCAGTGTCGAATCGTCGCTGAGTTCGTTCCGCGACGGGAACTACGCCGTGACGAGCACTGCGGATTTTGACGGCACCACCTTCGAGTTTGCCAAACTCTCGGGCACGAGCATGAGCAGCCCAGCCACAGCAGGCGTGGTCGCCTTGATGCTCGAAGCCAACCCCATGCTCTCCCCCGGTGACGTGCGTGCCATCTTGGAATGGACAGCCCGGCAAGACGACGACACCGGATCGTTGCCCGACGAGGGGGACTTGGTGTGGGGACATGGCAAAGTCACGGCCTCCCAAGCGGTGCGGGCATCGCTCGACTGGATTTCGTGGCTGGAATTGCCCACGGTGGCCCCACATGGATTGTTCATCCACCCCAATCCCGCCCAGCACACCACCTATGTCGATGTTCCGGCAATGAGCCGAGACCACATGCCTTGCCACTGGCGATTGCTCAACACGTCGGGCCAAACATGTCTCGAAGGCGCCCAAACCCTTCCCATGGTCTTGCCTCTCGATGGCACCCCTCAAGGAATTCTGATGCTTCAAGTGCGCAGCGCGGATGGCGATGTTTGGAATGCGCGATTGCTCCACGTGGAGTAGCACATCATCCACCGAGTGTGACACATTTTGTCACGTTTTTCGCCACTTCGATGGGGATAACTTCTTGAAACCCGGTTGTATTCCTGTATAATTTTCTCTGTTTTCGAGTCAATTTTGGAATCATGATTCGCGCGAGTGTTTGGCTTCTGTTGTTCGCCTTTTGCCATGGGCAGTTGTCTGCACAGGCGGAGTTTCGAGCCATCGGCGGTTCTGGGTTTGACCATGCCAGGGTGGTGATTCCACATGCGACGGGTGCGTTTTTGGCTGGCGTGACCAAACCCCAGGAATCCGATGTCGCTCGCGCTTATGTCGTGCATTACGACGAACACTTGGACCACGATTGGAGCATGCTGCTGCCTTTCGGTGACCCCATCGAGCACATTGTGGATGGCTGGTCTGATGGTGAGGGATATGCCACATTTTTGACGGAACGATTCGTGCAAGGCGTAGGCTACAAATGCGCCGTTCACACGGTGGACTCCACGGGCCAGTGGTTGGGCAGTCACGAGCCAGACCATGCTTTTCGACCCGCGGTCAAAGTCGACTGGCAAGGAGACCCTTGGGCTGTGGGGACTTCGGGAACACGGCCTGCGGCGTTGAATCTGGAAACCGGCGATTTGGTCCAATGGGGAGGACTTCCGGGCCTGACTGAGGAGATCACGGATGCCCAAGTTTCTCAGGGTCTGCTCGTGGCTGTCGGCAGCCAAACAACCTTGGATACCACACGCGCTGCCATTTGGGCTGTCTATCCTCTCGGCCAGGTCGCGTTTGAAATCATCCAGCCTGACACGTCTGTCCATCGGTGGTCCCGTGCGGATGCCATCGCTGTAAGCCCCACGAGTGTGAGGGTGCTCACAACGTTTGGCGCGCCAACCCCGGGCAATGAGGGCGTCGAATCCACCTTGCACAGCATGGTGTCGATCAACATGTCGCAAGGAAAGGTCAATGGGGTTCTCTATGGTCCATCGTTTGGCAACCGGCCCGGCAGGGACTTGATCTGGACGCCCCAAGGATGGGTCAAATTGAGCCAAACAGACTTCATTCCTGAACTCGGCCAAAGCATGTTGGTCACCCATTACAACAACTTCGGCGGCTACCTGTCCCAGGGCGCGTGGGGAACCCTGTTTGAAGATGACCCGGCCTCCGTGGTTGCGGCAGCCGATGGAAGCATTTGGGTGGCGGGGAGCACCAAAGGAACGCTCGATGGAACATGGAATGCGTGCCTTCTCAAGCTCGATAGCCTGGGTCCATTGGACCAATGGTTTTCTGAACCAACGGGTTTTGGGGTGTTGACGGACCCGTTGTTTGGCACCTTGACCCAACTGGAGGAGATGGCTGACGACGCGCCATGGGCTTGTCATCCCAACCCGGCTTCAGGAATGACGACCCTCAGGCGCGAGACCCAACCCTGGACGGGTGAGGCTCTGGAATGGATTCTCGTGGATGCGCACGGTCGCCAGGTGCGTCAAGGACGTGGGGTGGATGTTCCACTCGACGGGCTGTCTGACGGTCGATACTCGTTGGCCCTGACTGACAGGGGCCAAAGACAGGTGGTGCCGTTGCATGTGGCCCAGTGATTCCGAGGGGTTGGTTTGAACTTCGTCTCATCTCGCCCCATCTTCGCGTCGTGAATCGGATTCTTCCTCTTTTCGCCCAGGCTGTGGTGTTGATGGCGCTGCTGTCCGCATTTGGCTGGGCGGCCAAACACCGAGCCAAGGGCGACCGGGATTTGGGGTGGTTCAATCCTGTGGTGGACCATCTTTCGGGGTTTCCTGATCTGTTCCAACAGTCCGTGCAAGAGGTTCAATCGCTGCCCCAAACCTTCATTCCCACCCCTTCAGATTTCCGGGCCGAGAATCGGCTCACCCAAGATGTTTGGGCTTTGTCTGCATACAGCAACGAGGAAGGAGGGCGCACGTTGGACCTGTGGAATCTGAAAGATGGCCAACGTCGCCATGCGTGGCATCTTTCCTCCAAGGACGTTCCATGCCAACCCCATTGGCGGATTCATCATCCCCTGCTCTTGCCTGACTCTTCCGTCATTTCGTTCATCACCAACCGCAGTCCTCTGTTCCGCCTGGACGTCAATGGGCAGCTGATGTGGCGCCAAGACAGCCTGAGCTTTCACCACGCGATCAATTTGGATGACGACGGTATGCTGTGGGCGTGCGTGCAGCAATGGGAGCGCGGTGGGAGACACATCGCCTATCGGGGCCGTTACGTCATGGATCAAACCACCGTCCATTTTCTCGACAACAGCATTGCCCAGCTTGACCCAAGCAATGGCCGCATCCTGTCGGTCACTTCATGCCTCGACATTCTGAAGAACAACGGGTTGGAACATTTGATTTTGAGGTCTGGAGATGCCCAAGATCCCATGCATCTCAACGACGTTGAACCCGCTTTGTTCAGCGGGCCCTTTTTCGAGCGAGGAGATTTGTTTTTGAGTTTTCGAAATCTCCAGGCCGTCTTGCAATACCGTCCATCGACTGGGCAGATTCTTCGTGTCATCGACGGTCCTTTGGCCGCACAACACGACGTTGACATTCTCGATGCCTCAACCTTGGCCATCTTCAACAATGCCACGCAAGAAAATGGAGGCGTCTACACCAACCGCGCCGACAACTATCCCGTGTCGAAGGATCAAGTGGAATTGAAACATTGGCACTCCTCGGTGGTGCGATTTGATTTGGCCTCAAGCACCTTCAACCCTGTCTTCGAAGAGCTCATGGCGCAAGAACAAATCATGACCTTCAGCGAAGGCTTGCAAGAGTTCCTGCCCGACGGCTCCGTCTTTGTTGAAGAACAAAACTCCGGCGTCCTGTGGGTGCTCGGCGATGACGGTGTCTTGTACAAAGACGTCCTCGCCTCGCACCACGACGGCTACCACCACTTGCCCAACTGGACGCGCATCATTCCTTCCTTCCCATGAACCTCCCCCTTTACATCGGCCCTTCCATGGGTGCGGGCGCCATCGCCTTGACCTTGATTGTTGGCGGCATCGTGGTCGCGTCGCTCGGGTACATTGTTTGGCTTCGGGTCAAAAAGTTTTTGAAAAAGTAAGGCCGTGGTGGAACCCGCGCTGTTGACCGCGTCCGCCTACGTTGCCTTTTTGCTGGTGCGATGGAACACCCCCCTGCTTCACCGGCTTGCCTTAAGTAGCGTCGGCGTCCTGGACGGGATGCTTTCTGACGGCGACGACGACGCGAAGCTCGCAGCCTTGGAAGCCGGAACCGGCCAGCTTCTCCGTGCACTCGTTGCGTTCCTGGCCCTCCTGACCGGCTCCGCCCTGCTGTTGCTCGCCCCGACCTATGTCCTGACCGGCAACCTTGCACTGCTCGGTACGTGGCAGGGCATCGTGGCCCTGTCGGTGGGTGGCACGCTTGCGTTGGCGCTGCCTCGGCACATGCCCAACGCGCCCGCCGCTTCAGGCCTAGGCGCCGTGAGCCACTCGGCCTTGGACCAGCTCCTGCACCGCATGATCCTGAATCACCCCCACGTGCACATGCGCCTGATGCGGCGCGAGATTCAGGGTTGGCGCAAAGGCGGCGGCACGCCCCGTCCCGCATTTCTTTGGGTTACCGGCCTCGCCCGCGCGGGCACGACCAGCGTGCTCGAGCGTCTCGTCGCCACCGGCGCGTTCCACAGCCTGAACTACGCCAACATGCCCCTCGTGCTCGCGCCTGGGCTTTGGAAGCGGTTCCACAACCCTGGCACGGGCGCGTTGCAGGAGCGGAGTCACGGCGACGGAATCCTCGTGGGCCTCGATTCAGCCGAAGCCCTCGAAGAGGTTTTCTTCCAGGCGATGACGGGCCGCAGCTATGTCACCGACACCGCGCTCGAGGCCCACGACGTCTCCCCCCAACTTCACGCCACCTACCTCGATTACCAAGGCATCGCCCTCGCATCGAGCGCGCACCCCAACGCCATGTATGTCGCCAAGAACAACAACGCGCTTCTGCGCTACCCCGGGATGCGCCGTCTCAACCGCGACTTCCACGCAGTCATCATGTTTCGCGACCCGTTGACCCATGCCGCCTCGCTTCTGGCCATGCACCGCAAGTACTGCGCCATGCAAGCCGACGATCCGTTTGTGAAAGAGTACATGGATTGGTTGGCGCACCACGAGTTTGGGCTGGGACACAAGCCGTTCCGCTTCCCAGCCACTGAGGAGCTTCCGAGTGGCAACCCCGACAGCCTTGCGTACTGGCTCGAACTGTGGATCAACCACTACCAGGAAGCCTTGGCGCTCGATCCGCACCGTTTGCATTTCGTTTCCTACGAGGCGTATTGCGCTTCGCCTCAAAGCGTGTTGCAACGCATGGTGAATGCGTCAGGCATGCATACGAAGGTCCCACCGTACGAGGCCTACACCAAAGTTCGCGACTTCGAGGACGTCGTGAGTCCCAAACGATTGGAGAAAGCCCAAAGGCTCTACGACGAGATGGTTGCGCGGGGTCAGTCCTGATAGACCACCCGACGCACCACGCTCGCTGTGTCGAGCAACACCACCTCCACCTCGGAAAGTGTTCCTGACGAAGCATCCTTTCGAAGCACATACCATTGAGGCGTGTCGCGGGGGCCGCTTGCCCCAAAATCCACCTCGGCAGCCCCGACAAACGCTAGCACCTCTGTGACACGCAATGCTGGGTGGGCTTGTTGGATTTCGGGGGCAAGTTGAAGTCCCCCTTCGACGACAGAAGCGCGGATTTGGGCGGAGGGAAGCCAGGAACCGCATCCCCTTCCGCCAAAGAAATACAGGGACAGGCCGATGCCAAGGATGACGCCAATGCCATAGCGGGAAAGTCGTTGCCAAAAATTCATAGGTGCGCTTGCTTGCTTTGCGAAACTACGCCCAATCACACCATGCGCCTGCGTACCTTCGAAGCATGGTCGAGGCACAGGGCATCAAGTTCCGCTACGGAAGCGCCGGTCCCGAGATGGACTTCCCCAATTTCTCCTGTGCGGCAGGTGAACGGATGCTCTTGCTTGGGAACAGCGGTACCGGAAAAACGACGCTCCTCCACCTGCTTTGCGGATTGCTTCGCCCGGGGGAAGGCACGCTTCGCGTTGCGGGACGCGACTTGAGAGCTTCCACCGATCGCGAACTGGACGTGTGGCGCGGGGCGGATCTGGGCATCGTGTTTCAACGCGCACACTTCGTGCAGAGCTTGACCGTGGAGGAAAACCTTGCGCTCCCGCATCAGTTGACGCACGGTCATGTGCCTGATGACGTTCTTGCCCGGATGGGAGCCATGCTCGACCGGCTGGGCATCACGCACCGTGCCAAGGCTCGTCCCCACGAGCTGAGTGTCGGAGAACAGCAACGGGCAAGCATCGCCCGTGCCCTTCTGCACAGCCCCAAGGTGGTCTTTGCCGACGAACCGACCTCTGCGCTTGACGACCACAACGCTGAAGCCGTGATGGACATCCTCGAACGCGAAGCAACCAACGCCACCTTGGTGGTCGTGACCCACGACCAACGGCTCAAAGACCGATACGCCAAGTGCATCACCCTCAACCGTCAAGCGCCGTGAAACTGGGTCTGCTCTACCAAGCCTCGCGCAACCTCCGGGCCAAGCCGTTGCAAACGGCGTTGAGCTTGGCGCTGCTGGCGTTTGGAGTCGGCATGGTCAGCCTGATGCTTCTGACGGAGAAACAGGTGAACGACGCATTTGAGCGCAACATCAAGGACATCGACCTGGTGCTCGGTGCGAAAGGCAGTCCGTTGCAGCTCATTTTGGCCAATGTCTACCACATCGACGCCCCCACCGGAAACATCCTTCAAAGCGAAGCGGAAAAAGTCCTGAAGCACCCGTACATCGCCTCCGGGATTCCGCTGGCCTACGGCGACAACCACGAAGGCTACCGGATTGTGGGGACGGAGCACAGCTACGTCGCGCATTACGGGGTGATTCTCAGGGAAGGAAAGCTATGGGAGGCGCCGTTTGAAGTGACGTTGGGTGCGCGCGTGGCGGATCAACTGAACATGGGACTGGGCGATACGTTTTTCAGCGCGCATGGCCTCACAGACCAAACCGATGTCCACACCGACAAAACCTTCACCGTGGTGGGCATCTTGGAACCAAGCGGAAGCGTCGTGGATCAGCTCATCCTGACCCCCATGGAAAGCATCTGGAACGTCCACGCACACGAGGACGAGGTTGTTGACCCGGCGACGCGTGAAATCACGGCCATGCTGCTCAAAAAACGCAACCCGCTTGCCGTCTTGACCATCCCCAACGTGTTGCGTGAAACCAACATGCAGGTGGCTCTCCCGGCCATTGAGGTGAATCGAATGACACAGCAGTTTGGGTTGGGCACGTCAGCGCTCCGGGCCATCGCCATGCTCATCATGACGCTGAGCTTTGCGAGCATTTTCATCTCCGTGCTTGACAACATCCGCGCACGCAGGCACGAACTCGCGCTCATGCGCACCATGGGCGGCACCCCGGCCACGTTGTACCAACTGCTTTTGTTGGAGGGGGGACTCCTGAGCGTGGCAGGAACGTTGTTGGGGCTGGCGCTGAGCCGGGTGGGCATGGCAGTGTTGGGCCAAGTCGTGGAAAATCAATTCCATTACGACCTGGACACCTTCACGGTTCTTCCCACTGAAGGCCTGCTTGTGGCTGCCGCTGTCGGCGTGGGATTGCTTGCATCGGCCATTCCAGCGCGTTCCAGCTTGCGTTTGGACATCAGCCAGACACTCAGTGAAGCGTAACTTCGCAGGACATGAAATCGACCACGTTTCTCACGCTCACCCTTTCAGCCGTTGCCCTTCTGGCCGTGGCAATGATGGATTGGAGCAGCATGTGTCATCCGTCGGAGGAGGCTCAAGCGACCCAAGATCAGCTGCGCCATGTGGGTGAGGCCAAACTGGCAAGCCTCGACCTCGAGCCCATCACACCCTTGGAATCCGCGCCCACGGACGACCTGTCCGGTTTGGTGGTGTCAGACCCACACATCGGGGAAGCGCCTGGTGGTTTGGCAGAGCTGACGTGGCAGGTGCTCAGCGACGTGGAGTTCAAGGACATATACCTCGAGGAACTCGATGCGTACTATTGGATGCCCACCTTTGGAAGCCAAATTGTGGCCGCTGAAGGCAAGGAATTTTTCATCACGGGTTATGTCATTCCTGTGGATGTGGATGAAGATTTCTATGTTCTGAGCCGCTATCCCTTCGCCAATTGCTTTTTCTGTGGTGGTGCGGGCCCCGAATCGGTCATCGACCTTCGCTTTCCTGGCAAAAGCCCCAGGCCTTACCAAACAGATGAGCGCCTTTCCTTTCGCGGCGTGCTGCGCTTGAACGCAGACGATGTGTACCAAATGAATTACATCCTCGAAGGGGCGGTCGAGCACACCCCTTGATTCAGTCGAGGCTCGTGGCTTTGAGCCACTTGCGGTACGCATTGAACAGCCGCGAGCGGGACACAAACCCAACATACCGCCCATCCTCCACCACGGGCAAATTCCAGGCACCACATTGCTCGAATTTGGCCATCACATCGTCCATTTTGTCCTCCCATTGAACCTCGGCAAGGGGAAGGGTCATGAGGTCCACAACGCGCAGCGAGAGGTATTGATCACGGTCAAACATGACCTGCCGAATGTCTTGGAGATCCACAATGCCCAGCAGATGTCCTTCCCCGTCCACCACGGGGTGGAGGTTTCGTTGACTTTGGGCCACAACCTCCACGAGTTGCCCCAAATTCCAATGGGCCTGAACCGGTGTGAAGTCCTGTTCGAGTTCCTCCTTCAGATTCATGAGGGTCAACACTGTTCGGTCTTTGTCATGGGTGAGCAACTCACCACGCTCCGCCAATTCACGGGTGTAAATGCTGTGTCGCATCAACGCCCGGGAGGTAGAAAACGAAATGGCTGAGGTGAGCATAAGGGGAACAAACAACCCGTATCCGCCACTCAATTCCGTGGCCAAAAAAATGGCCGTGAGCGGAGCGTGAAGCACGCCTGCCATCATTCCGCACAGTCCTCCCAACACGGAATTCCCAATGGGCATGGTGGTGGGCCCCACAAAACCATTCAAGCCCAAGGCAAACGCAAACCCAAACACGGCACCTGAAAACAGGGCGGGCGCAAAAATTCCAGCGACCCCGCCCGCACCCACCGTGAATCCCGTGAGCATGGGTTTGAGCAACCCCGCAAGAAGCAGCAACCCCAGCAAGCTCGGCAAGGCCATGGACCCCTCGAGCATCCAAACGTCCTCAATCAAGGCATCGGAATAGCCGCGAAACAGGGCGTTGATGATCTCATACCCCTCCCCAAAAAGGGGCGGCAACGCCGCCACGGCAATGCCCACGAGGGCGCCCGCCATGGCCATGCGCGTGCGCGGGTTTTTGAACTGGCCAATCAACTGCTGGCTGGACATGTAGACCTTGGAAAACACGACTGACCCTACCCCGGTGGCCAGTCCCATCAAGACGTAGTACGGAAGCCTGCCCGCATCAAATGCTGCGAGTGTGGGAACCGTCAAGATGTCTTCGCCTTCAAAAAACACAAAGGCCGTCAACAACGAGGCCAAGGATGCCATCAGGATGGGCACGAGGCTTGATGCGGTCAAATCGATCATGATGACTTCAACCGCAAATACAATGGCCGCCACAGGTGCCTTGAACATGGCTGCCAAGGACCCCGCCGCCGCGCAGCCGATCAACAGAAGCCGTCTCCGAAAATGGCGGCGGGTTTGGGATGCCACCTCGGATCCCATGGCTGCTCCCGCTTGCATGGCAGGTGCCTCCAATCCACCGGACCCCCCGAATCCCACCGAAAGAATGCTTGTGATCACCGGGGAAAACATCCACGTTCGCTTCATCCGTCCGCGACGGGTTGAAATGGCATGCAGCGTCGCCGGAATGCCCGGCCCGGGATGATCTCCCTTCAGCAAGGTTTGGACAACCCAGGCGGTGGCAACCAGGCCAAGCAAGGGTCCAAAAGCGAGAAACCACGACCCTCCGAGCCACGATTGAATGGCAAACATGACCGTACGAAGCCCTGACACCGACTGCTTCATCGCCACGGCCAGAAGCCCGGACACAATGCCGACAAGCACGGCCCAAAGCATCATCCCTTTGTCCGATCTCATCCACTTCCAGGCCGCCTCCAACCTCGCTGTCATCATGGCACCTTCACACTCACCACCAGCACATCATCCACTTGGGCCTCTTGGCCTCGCCACGCATCAAACCGCGTTCTGAAAAAATTCTCTTGGTCGGAAATGGGCATTGACGCGGCTTCCACAAGCAGTTCCCTGAACCTTCGACGCATGAATTTCTTTCCGTGGGGTCCCCCAAATTGATCCACAAATCCATCCGTGGCCAGAAAAATGTTGTCGCCCGCCTCCAATTCCAGGGTGTGAACGGTGTACGATTTGGACCCAGGTTCAAAGGAACAGATGGCGTGCTTGTCGGCCTTTCGCTCGATGACCTCGCCTTGTCGAATGATGTACAGAGGGTTGTTGGCCCCTGAGAATTCCAGGGTCATGTTCTCCCAATTGATTGCAACCATGGCGAGGTCCATTCCATCTTGGACCGCCACATGACCTGCGTGATTCGAACCTTCAACCGCAAGGTTCAAATCGTGCAGCAATCCACTGGGAATGTCTGCCATGGCCCGCACGTCCTTGCGCAGCAGTCCCAACACCTGGGTGTTGAGGTTGTCGAGAATCTTTTGGGGCTCTGAGTACACCTTGCTGACACGGTCGAGGGCGTTGTATCCTACCAAACTCATGAACGCCCCGGGAACACCGTGTCCCGTGCAGTCAATGGCTGCGACCAACCTTCGCCGTCCCACGGTCTTGAACCAGTAGAAATCACCAGAAACGACGTCCCTTGGCTGGTAGAATACAGCTGAATCGTGGATGATTTCTCGGCGTTCAATGTCGGTAGGCAAGATGGCTTGCTGAATTCTCAAGGCGTAGTTGATGCTGTCTTGGAGATCGCCAAGCACCGTTTCAACCCGCGACTTTTCACGGGCGAGCTCCTCGGTGCGCACCTCCACCTTGTTTTCCAATTCGCGCTCATTCTCTGCCAAGGAATTCCTCATCTGCAACAGGGCTTTCCCCAATTCGTCTTCTTCGCTCAAGGGCTCGTAGGGGGTGTCAAACCTGCCGCTTCCAACTTCTTGTGAAAATTGTTGGGTGCGCGCCAAACCATTCGCCAATCGGTTGACGGCCACGGCCATGTCTCCAATCTCATCTGGGGTAACCCGGACTTCTCGGTCAGGTTGAACTCCCCGCCCCATGTACAGCAAGGCCCGCTTCAGCTCCTTGACAGGCTGCACTATGCTTCGCGTGACAATCACCCCGAGCATGATGCCCAGCACGAGAACCACCAACGCAACATTGCCCACGTACAAATTCAGGTCGCTGCCGAGTTGAGCCATCCGATCCATGCGTGCGCTCAACGCTTCGTTTTGGGCCTGACTCAACGCGGCGAGTTTGGACTCCACCAATTCCGTGTACACCTGCAACTCCCCGCCCTCCATCGCCATGAGTTGGGCCTGCATGAAAGCCCTGGGGTCGTCGTAGCTTGCAAAATCTGGAAGCACCCGCATGATTTCACCATACACCACAAACAACCGATCCAACACGGCAATTTCCAGGCTGTCCAACTGCTTCCTCGAGGATGGCGACCACGCGACCTCCATGTCTTTCAAAGCCTGAATTTGGGCCGGGATATCCTCGGCCATCAGGCGACGCAACGCACGCTTTTCCGGGTCGTCCGCCCGACTTTGCTCCTTGAGCCAATGCTTGATGAGCACGCGGGTGTCGGCGATGGTTTGGTCCAACATCTCAATCTGTTGCAGACTTGGGACCAGATGCATTTCCACATGCTCTCCCAAAGCTCGGCTCTTGCTGAGGTTGGTGCTTGTCAGGCCAAACAACACAGCCACGGCCACGAAGAACAAGCCGAAGCCAAGCCCCATTCGCCAGGCGATGGTCCATCGAAAACGCGGGGTGCGGGCTTCTTGATTCATCGACCTCCCTTGTTGTTGAGGGCGCGTTGGAGTTCTTCCTTGTAGCGCTCGTATTCTGGCGTGTGATCCAATCTGTGGTGCACAGTCATCAGTCCCTTCAAGGTCTCAGGGCGTTGTGGCGCCAAGGCATACGCTTGCTGCAAGGGTTCCAAGGACCGCTTGAAATAGGCGAGGCAGACTTCCTGCTTCTCGTTGAGTTCCCAAAGGGTCGTGGTGTGATCAATGGTTTTGATGACGGCCACACCGCGGTTGTAGAGGTTCACAGCGAGGTTGTACCAAGCCGTCATGTCTTGTGGGCTCAGCTCCAAGGCCAAACCATACTGCCTCACCAAGCCTTCAAAATCCGAAGCCCGGCCAGAAGCCTCGAAGTGCAAGCGGTAGGCACGCGCCAAATTCTTGTGCAATTCCGTTTGTTCTTGACGCGGATCCCACATGGGGTCCACCACGGCCATGACCTCCACATAGCGGTCGAACCAAGATTGAATGTTGGCCTCCATGCCTGGTTCAAAGCTCCTGACGGCGAGAACCATCTCGTCGTGATACGTTCCTCCGAGGTAGGCGAGTGCCTTGACGGCCGATTCGGTCCAGGTGGGTGTCGATGCGTCGTGGGGCGCCAAATCGAGGGCGGTTTCCAGCGCCTGAATGGCCAGATGGCGATCCACATTGCGGTCGTCCCCGTTGTCCATGGTGGAGGTGACAGGTCGGGCTTTGAAACGTTCCTTGTACAAAAACCCTGACACGTACCAAGCTTTCGCTGCTTCAGGGCGTGCAGAAAGGTGAGGCCTGAGGATGGTCAAGCCCTCATCGTATCGACCTGCCTTTCCTTGCACCACGGCCCATTCGACGTCCCGCGCCATCCCGTCGTTGGTCCCGCTTTGAGACATCGCCCCCGCGATTCCAAAGACCCACGCGATCCCACAAGCCACCACCCGGGTCCCCAAGCGAATCCCCATCCAGGTCCCCAAACGAGTCCCCAAACGAATCGCCCAGGCCGCCCGAGGCCACTGCCTTTTCATCGAACCACTGCCCATGACAAAATGCGATTGCCAACCAACAAACCACGCGCTTCGGCGTGCCGAACATCCAACTCATACTTGATGAATCCCTCTTGGGACAAAAAATTGATGACAGCCCCCGTGGGAATCCCCTCAGGTGTCGAAGTCACAACCAACACAGGAAGGTCCAAGGTCGCTGACAACAATTGGCTCAATTCTGAGCCCTGTGCCTCGGTGTACAACATGTGTACGTGCTCTTTGAGCACGGACCCTTCGAGATTCACAATCTGAAGTGTCTGTGCGCCAATGGGTTGCATGGCGTATTTGGATGCGAGTTCCTCCACCAATTCCTCATTGTCGTGAACTGCAATGGTGAATGGCCCCTGCTTGACCTCCGCAGGCCAATCGTTGCCCTTGGCAAATTGAAACAAGTACTGTGCCTTCAACGGGAGGACCGTGTTGGAGGTATCCAACTTTGGATCCTGCATCACCCCTTGAACCATCCAGGCCCCCAAGGCCAACGCAAGGACAAGGGCCCCACCGAGGCGCACACCAATCCCCCTGCCATCTCGTACGAGGGCGGGTCGGGCATGCAACGATGGGGTGGGTGAATTCATGCCTTGTTGGAGGCTGGGGCCATGAAGCCCATGATGTCTCGGTCAAACAAATACATCGCGCCATGGTCATCTCCGGCCAAGGCGAGTTTGTCCAAAAGTTTCCTTGCCAAAGCCTCCTCTTCAATCTGCTCTCCCACGTACCACTGCATGAAATTGTGGGTGGTGTAGTCCTTCACAGACAAACACAAATCAACCACGCCATTGATGTTTTCCGTGACCTTGGTTTCGTGACCGAGGATGCTCTCAAACACCTCCCTCAATCCGTTGTACGATGTGGGACCTGCGTGCACCGTGGGCACGAGGGCCACAGCCCCCCGTTCATTCACAAACCGCATCAACTTGAGCATGTGCATCCGCTCTTCCTCCGCGTGGGCGTATAAAAAGTCTGCAACCCCATCGAAGCCCTGGGTTTCAGCCCAAACCGCCATGGTGAGGTAGGTATGTGAACTTTGGCCTTCAAGCGCGATTTGGGCGTTGAGTGCCTCCGAAATTTTCTCATGCATCATGCCTCCAAAGTAGCTCTCCTTGGCAGGTGTGAGGCGGACCTCCGTCAAATGTTAGCAACACTTCACTTTTTGAAACCCCTGAATCGACGGGGGTCCACTTCGGGTGGCAAGTCTGCCCCGTCAAGCCACCAATGGGCCAAATGAAGCGCTGCCGAAGCCCCCACGAGCACCCCCCGCGTGCCCAATCCGTTGATCATGGCCAAACCCTCGGGCTGGCCCGGCCACGGCCCGACCATGGGTCGTCGATCGGGCGAAGCCGGCCGCAACCCAGCTTCATGGGCCACCACCCTCGCCCTGCGGAACTCCTCCAAGCCAGGACCGTGAAAAGCCCCGGCCATACGGTTGAACAGGAACTCCTCCGATTCCGGCAGAGGCTCCCAAGACAGACGGTTCCAACCGTAGGTGGCACCAAGCCGCCATCGCATCCGTCCCCCAACCTTTCCCAGAGGCAAAAGCCACGCGTTGTGGTTGATGTTGCACCCTGCCGTGTCCAAACCACCCTCCAACATTGGGCTCTCCAAGGTGAGGACATCCCCATGGTTGGGCTGCACCTTCAACCCACCCTCCGCCAAATCAGAGGTCGCTCCCACCCCACGACAATCCACCAACAAATCCGCGCCTTCGGGCAAACCATCCCCGCGCTCCCACCTCCTGTTCACACCATTCCCCTCGCGTGACCACAGGGCTTGCAGGGCATCGAGCAGCCGTGGCAAATCCACCCATCCTGAGGCAACGACCTTCCCCACACCGTGGGGCGCATGCACATGGGGGCTCGGGGCAGGGCTGCCTCGCTCTGTCCATTGACACACGCCATGGCCCTCTTCCCAACGTTCTTGCCACAGGGCGGCATAGGTCGTGTTGGGAAACACCTTCAGAACAGGGACGTCGTGCACAACGGCTCCTTCCAATCCCAAGGTCCTTTCCATGTCTTGGAGGATGGCCCGCATCGACCCGAGGTGCTCCTGAGCATTCCAAACCTCCAACACGTGCCGAAACGACACAGGATTGAACATGCCTGCAGCCACCCGGGATGCACTTGGACTGTCATCACCCCACCATGAAACCCGACAGCCTCTTTGGCGAAAGACCCATGCTGCGTAGGCTCCCGCGATGCCGCGGCCCACCACCACGACATGCTGGGACTCGGGAGAACGCATCACCCCAAAGGTTACTGAGGAATCACACCGTGTGCGCGTGCCACGTTGGTGAATGCCTCAATGGCTCGGTCGAGGTGTTCCTTGGTGTGGGCGGCACTCAATTGCACGCGGATGCGTGCCTCCCCCTGGGGTACCACGGGATAGAAAAATCCAATGACGTAAATGCCCTCCTTCAACAGGTCATTGGCCATGTCTTGGGAGAGTTTGGCATCCCCCAACATCACAGGAACGATGGCCGATTCGCCATCCTTGAAAGGCAACCCCGCCCGGCGCAACCCCTCCTTGAAATAGGCCGTGTTCTCCTCGAGACGATCCCGCAATGCCGTGCTTTCCTCCAACATGTTGAAAACTTCAATCGACGCACCCACAATGCTCGGAGCCAAGGAGTTGGAAAACAAATACGGGCGGCTCCTCTGACGAAGCATGTCGATGATCTCTTGCTTTCCCGTGGTGAATCCACCCATGGCGCCCCCCATGGCCTTGCCCAACGTTCCCGTGATGATGTCCACCCGTCCCATGGCGTTTCGCAGTTCAATGGACCCACGACCCGTTGGACCAATGAAGCCCGTGGCGTGGCACTCATCCACCATGACCATGGCTTCATAAGCATCAGCGAGGTCGCAAATCTTGTCAATTTGAGCCACGTAACCGTCCATGGAGAACACACCGTCGGTGACCACAATCATGTGTCGTGCACCATCCGCCTTCGCCTGCTTCAAACACGCCTCCAATTCCACCATGTCATTGTTGGCGTAGCGATATCTCCGCGCCTTGCACAGCCTGACCCCATCGATGATCGAGGCGTGGTTCAAGCTGTCGCTGATGATGGCGTCTTCGGCACCAAGCAAAGGCTCAAACACCCCGCCATTGGCATCAAAAGCCGCGGCGTACAGGATGGTGTCCTCGGTGTGATGAAAGTCAGCGATGCGCTTCTCGAGCTCCTTGTGGATGTCTTGCGTGCCGCATATGAAACGCACACTGGACATGCCAAACCCATGGGTGTCAATGGCCTTTTTGGCCGCATCCACCACCCGCGGATGGGAACTCAGTCCCAGGTAATTGTTGGCACAAAAATTCAAGACAGTGCTCCCGTCAGACAGGGTGATTTCCGCGTCTTGCGGCGAGGAAATGATTCGTTCACGCTTGTACAAACCCGCGCTGTCAATCTGCGCCAGCTCTTGGGTCAATTGGTCTTTGATGCTTCCGAACATGGGTGCAAGGTACACCCAACCACTGCGGGTTGGTCAGCCCAACATCACAGGTGCATTCCGCTGCCCATGGCCCACGGGAATGTCCCATTCCACGGGCAGATGTCCCACGTGGCTTTCGAGGATTTCACGTACAGAACGGCCGAAGGGGTTGTCGTGGTTTTGGCCAAACGCCACTGTGTTGTCGCGCATGTCCGTGAACGTCCCCACCATGACTCCCTCCACCTGATTCCACACGCCCGCCTGCCCCATGGCAACGAGCATTCGGTCCAAGTGATAGAGGTATTCATCCACATCTTCAAGCAACAGCCAGTGTCCTTGAAGTGCCGGAAAGGAGGGCGTTCCGAGCATGGCAAACAACACGGACAGGTTGCCACCCACCACGCGTCGACCCTGTTGCACCTCAGGCAGGGCCTCTCCCATCATCACCTGTCGCAAGTCTTCCACATCACCACCATCTGTCGCAGTCAACGTCGAAACCACAGGCGCGTGCAACGAGGCAATTCCCAGGTTGGATGCCCAACCATGCAGTGCCGTAATGTCGGAAAAGCCCACCACCCATTTCGGGTCGTCTTGGAAAGCTTCAGCGTTCAACAGGGGAAGCAAACGCGTGCATCCGTAGCCACCACGCAGGGCCCAAATCGCCCGAATCTCCGAGTCGTTGAAGGCCGCGTTCAGTGCCAGGGCTCGTTCATCATCGGAGCCTCCAAACTGGTGATGACGCAACCGGGTATTGGGATGCACGACCCCTTGGAGGCCCCAAGATTCAAGCAAGGTCATCCCTTGCATGAGGAGTTCTTCGGACGCAAACCGCGCAGGCGCAACCAAGGCCACCCGGTCACCTCGGGTCAGGGGCCGTGGAACCCGGAGTTGCCCACGTGACATACCTTCGGCTCAGAGAACTTTGCCCTTCAAAGGGCGTTGAGCAGCTTCCGCAGCCGTGTTCTTGCCTTTGGCAAATTCATGCTCTCGCTTCCCCAGGGCCTTCTTCATGAAGTAATCCTCTATGATGTCTCTCGCCTCGTTGGCATCGGTCCTCTCAAGGCTGGCCTCGAGAACCTCCTTTTTGTTGGATGTCTTTTCAGATGCAATCATGTTGCATGGATTGGCAGGTTTGGGACATTGCCCAATGAGGCCAAAGTAAAAGCAATCGCCGATTCTCCAAACGCATCCACCCCATGAGTTCTTCACAAGGTCATGGGAAGGATTGAGTACGTGGGAAGTGCGGCGTAATTTTGGCCGACAAAATCTTTGGATGTCGCAGCAAGCTCCTTCACGGCGGATGATTACCTCCGCGCTCCCTTACGCCAACGGGCCAATTCACCTGGGCCACATCGCCGGCGCGTACCTGCCTGCGGACATTTATGCTCGGTACCTGCGGAGTGCGGGGGAAGACGTGCTTTGGATTTGTGGGAGCGACGAACACGGTGCGGCCATCACGCTTCGTGCCAAAAAGGACGGCACCACGCCCCGCGAAATCGTCGATACGTACCACGTGGAGATGCAAAAAGCGTTCGCGGGGCTCGACATCAGCTTCGACCACTACAGCCGAACGTCGTCGCCCAAGCACCACCAAGTGGCGCAGGATTTCTTCTTGACCCTGCTCGACAAAGGCGGGTTTGAAGTGAAAACCGAGGAGCAGTTTTACGACGAAGAGGCGAGCCAATTCCTGGCCGACCGGTACATCCAAGGCACCTGCCCGTCGTGCACCTCGGACGGGGCGTACGGCGATCAGTGCGAGAAATGCGGGAAGACCTTGAGCCCCACCGAGCTCGTCAACCCGCGCTCCACCCTCAGCGGCTCGACGCCCGTCCTCAAGCCCACCACGTTGTGGTACCTCCCCATGGGACGGCACGAAGGTTGGCTCCGCGAATACATCGTCGACGGCACGCTCGACGGCAAGCCGCACCACAACACCAAGGAATGGAAGGCCCACGTGCTTGGGCAGTGCCGCTCGTGGATCGACGGCGGCCTCGAAAGCCGCGCCATGACGCGGGACCTCGACTGGGGCGTGCCCGTGCCGGTGGAAGGCGCGGAGGGGAAGGTCTTGTACGTTTGGCTTGACGCCCCCATCGGCTACATCACGGCCACCATGGAGTGGTGTGAACAGAACGGCCAAGATTGGCGCGACTGGTGGCAAGACCCCGAGG
>JBEARC010000050.1:0-12969 GCA_041163465.1 Bacteroidota bacterium | reverse complement strand
GCCTTCAGCACGGCGTGTACAGCGACCCCCAAAGCGCCGAACAGAGCAAGTATTGGGATGGCACCCTCCAGCAAAGCAACGTCCGGTTCTTGCACAGCCAACAGCTCGGAGGTTGGGACATTGTCGTGGGCGGAAACATCCTCGGCGACGACGGATTCAAGGGGCCAGAAATCAATCTCGACAGCCTGACAGGTGCCCCCCTCGACACCGCCAGCATGAATTTCAACCCCCTCACCGTCGACCGGTGGGGCGCCAACTCGCAAGCCCGATTCAACGTGAATTTGCGGCGGCGCGTGACGGGAATTGAAGGGTTGAAGTTTGGGCTCAACACCAATTGGCAGAAGGGCGAATCCCTCAACACCTTGATCTGGGAGCGTGCCTACGACGGTCTGTACGGCAGCACCGACGGCGCCGCCACACGAACACGGCAACTCGTAGGAACCGTCGATCCGTACGTCGAATACCTCTCGCCAAGCGGCACACAGCACAGCCTCCGAAACCGATGGCAACATCTCAACAACGAGAATGACAACAACCAGAGCAACGCCAGTGACGTCTTCTATTCCGAATACCAAGTCCAGCAACGCGGTGCAGCTTGGGGGGCCGAAGGGCTTGTGCTGACGGGAGGCGCGGTGCATCAATTCACCCGCGGAGAAGCTGAGCTCTACTCTGGCGGGGACACTTCAGGGGTCAACACCGCGCGAAATTTGTCAGGCTACGTGCAAGTAGACCAAAAGTTTGGCCCGCGTCTCAACATTTCTGCAGGGACGCGCTACGAGCACTTCAGCATCAATGACAGCACGGCATCCAAACCCGTCTTTCGGGCCGGCCTCAACTTCCAAGCGGCGCCGGCCACTTGGCTTCGGGCCAGTGTAGGACAGGGGTTCCGTTTTCCCACCATCGCTGAGAAATTCATTCGTACGGGCTTGGGGCCTCTTCAAGTCTACCCCAACAACGACCTGCGCCCCGAAACGGCCATCAACATTGAAGCTGGCATCAAGCAAGGACTTCAGGTTGGGGGATTTCAAGGGTTCCTCGATGTGGCGGCCTTCTATCAGGAATACGAGGACTTCATCGAGTTCACGTTTGGGCAATGGGGCACCCCCGCAGACCCCCTGGTGGGGAACGGTTTCCGAAGTTTGAACACAGGCCGTTCTCGCGTGACAGGCTGGGAGACGTCGTTGATGGGACGTGCCAACTGGGGAGAAACAACCCTGGACATGCTCGCGGGGTACACCTACACGAACCCGGTCAGCCTCACCCCGGACTACCTCTATTCGGTGGTTACCAACGCCAGCGGAGACACGGTGGGCGGTGCGAGTTACCTGAACACGAGCCTTGACACAGCCGGCATGGTCTTGAAATACCGTTCTCAGCATCTCGTTCGTTTCGATGCCGAATTGCGTCGTGGACCTTGGTTTGTGGGAGCCAGCGCCCGCTACCAAAGCGCGCTCCAAAACATCGACGCCGCGTGGATCGTGTTTGAATCTCTAGGGGTCGTGGACTGGGGACTGTCCACGTGGTTGGAAGACCACCCGACCCTGCCTTGGATTTGGGATGTGCGGGCTGGATACAAACTCTCGGACGCCCATCAGCTTTCCTTGGTCGTGAGCAACCTCACCAACGCCGAGTACAGCATCCGGCCTCTGGCCATTGAATCGCCTCGCCTTGTGAATGTGGTTTACACGTACGAAATTCACTAGCCCGAAACGGCAACCTACCGATCTGACATGAACTTTTTGGCGGTCATTCCCGCGCGACACGCGTCGACGCGATTTCCAGGCAAGCCCTTGGCATCCGTGGCAGGCTTGCCCATGATTCAGCGGGTTTACCAACGCGTGGTAGACTCCTGTGCCTTTCAACGTGTGGTGGTTGCCACGGACGACCTCCGCATCGCCAATGCTGTATCCGAATTCAACGGCGAGGTCATCATGACTTCGGTGGACTGTCCCAACGGCACCGTACGATGCCATGAAGCTGTGGAACAACTTGAGGCGCTTGGCCACGTGTTTGACGCCGTGGTCAATGTTCAAGGGGATGAGCCCTTTGTCCATCCGGAGCAGCTTCAACAGCTGGCCGACATGCTTCACAAACCGGATGCTGCGGTGGTGACCCTGGCCAAATCCATGCCTGCCGGGACTGAGATCCACTCTCCCCATCGTGTCAAAGTCGTGCGCAACATGAAGGGGCGGGCCTTGATGTTCAGTCGCAACGCCATTCCTTCGGGCGATGGTCCGTGGCTTCAACACGTTGGGCTGTACGGCTTCACGCGTACGGCCCTCGAGGCCCTCGTCCAATTGAGTCCCACAGCCCTTGAAAAGCGTGAGCAACTTGAACAGCTGCGCTGGCTCGACCACGGATGGCGAATCGACGTGGGGACGACGGCCCATGTGACGCCCGCAGTCGATACACCCGAGGACTTGATCGCCATCGAACACCTCATCGCCCAAGGTCATCTCACGGCCTGACAACCTCTGTGCCAATCCGGGCGTTATCTTCGCACCCCTGCACGAGGTGTGCAGGACAATTTCGTTGAAATGAACAAGTCTTTTTTTGGGGCGGCGACGGCTGCCTGTTTGGCCCTCACCACGGGCTGTAACACCCCTTCTCAAAACATGAAGACCCCCGATTACGTGACCAAAGCCTCCGAGCTTCCCTCAGCCCCCGACGCTCAAAAAAAGGCCCACACCACCGACATCCACGGCATCCAGCTGCATGACGATTACTTTTGGATGCGGTTGAGCGACGAGCAGAAAGAGGCCCTTGAGCCCGATGCCCAAACTGCGGAGGTCGTGGCGTATTTGGAGGCTGAAAATGCCTACAAAAAGGAGGTCATGGCTCCCACGGAGGCCTTACAAACCAAAATCTTCGACGAAATCGTAGGCCGCATCAAGAAAGATGACGAGAGCGTGCCGGTGTTGGACAAGGGCTACTGGTATTACTCGCGGTACGAAGAAGGCAAAGAATACCCCTACTCCTGCCGGAAGAAAGGCAGCATGGAGGCCGACGAGGAAATCATGTTGGACCAGCCCGCCATGGCGGAAGGCCACAAGTACTTCGCCGTGGGTGGAAGCAGCGTCAGCCCGGACAACAACTTGCTGGTTTATGGCGTAGATACGATCAGCCGACGAGAGTACACCTTGTACGTGAAGGACCTTCGCACGGGCGAGGTCTTGAGCGACCGCATCCCTCAAACGACCGGAGGGGCCACGTGGGCCAACGACAACAAGACGCTGTTCTACACCAAGAAGGATCCCGTCACCTTGCGCTCTTTCCAGATCTACAAGCACGTCTTGGGAACGGATCTCAGCGAAGATGTGCTGGTGTTTGAAGAAACAGATGAAACGTTCGCCTGCGGGGTGGGCAAGACCAAAAGTGAGGCCTTCCTCGTCATTGGCACCAGCACCACCGTCAGCACGGAGTGGCATTACCTCGACGCCAACACCCCCGACGGTGCGTGGAAGGTGATTCAACCCCGTGAACGTGACCTCGAGTACAGCCTCAGCCACTACGGAGACCACTTCTACATTGTCACCAACCGCGACGCCAAGAACTTCAAGCTGGTCAAAACCCCTGTGGACGCTACGTCCTACGACCATTGGGAAGACGTGCTCCCTCACCGCGACGACGTGTTGCTCGAAGGCATCGAAATCTTCAATGATTGGCTTGTCATCCAAGAGCGGAAAGAGGGTTTGAACCACATTCGCATCAAGCGCTGGGACGGAACCTCCGATGAATACATCCCATTCAACGATCCAGCCTACACAGCGTACATCGGATCCAATCCCGACTTCAATGCGGGCAAACTGCGCTACAGCTACACGTCCTTGACCACGCCCAACAGCGTGCTCGAATACGACTTTGACTCCAGCGAAATCAAGACCTTGAAGCAGCAGGAGGTGTTGGGCGGCACGTTTGATCCCGCCAACTACGTCAGTGAGCGCATGATGGTGGAAGCGCGCGACGGCGTGAAGGTTCCTGTGAGCATTGTGTACCGCAAAGGGGTGGAGCGCACGGGCGACAACCCATTCTTGCTCTACGCCTACGGAAGCTATGGTTCAAGCATGGACGCGTACTTCTCGGTGGCCCGATTGAGCTTGCTCGACCGCGGGTTTGTGTATGCCATTGCCCACATTCGGGGTGGAAGCGAAATGGGTCGCCACTGGTACGAGGACGGCAAGTTGTTCAACAAAATGAACACCTTCACCGACTTCATCGACTGCGGCAAGGCCATGGTCGCCGAGGGCTTCACGAGCCCTGATCACCTCTACGCCATGGGCGGAAGTGCTGGCGGACTCTTGATGGGTGCCGTGATGAACCTCGAGCCTGGACTGTTCAATGGTGTGATTGCGGCCGTGCCTTTTGTGGACGTCATCAACACCATGCTCGACGAGAGCATTCCGTTGACGACGTTTGAGTTTGACGAGTGGGGCAACCCCAAGAACAAGGAGTACTTCGACTACATGATGCAGTACAGCCCATACGACAACGTCGAAGCCAAAGACTACCCACACCTTCTCATCACCACGGGGTACTGGGACAGCCAAGTGCAATACTGGGAGCCCGCCAAATGGATTGCCAAACTGCGCGACCTCAAAACCGACGACAACCTGCTCATCATGGATTGCAACATGGAGACAGGCCACGGCGGGGCTTCCGGGCGCTTCGAGCGCATCAAGGAAGTGGCCTTGGAATATGCCTTCATGTTCATGCTTGAGGACATCCACGAATGAGCGCCCTGAGGCGTTTTCGGACCTTGACGCGGGATGAACTCGAAGGCCTTGAATTGGAATTTGCCCGGTTCTTGGCCTCCCAGGGCATGCCCGCCCAAGAATGGGCCCGCATCTCCGCGGAAGAACCGGCAAAGGTGGAAGCCCTGATCGAGGCGTTCAGCACCATGTTTTGGGAGACCACGACCTCGCGGCTGACCTACCTCGAGCGCCATGACAGCGGAGACACCTGGTTTTTCAAGTTTGGAGAAACGTCTGCCTCCGTGGTGCGGATTGATCCGGAAGGAACGCGCTATCGGGGCCAAAAATCATTCCCCGAAGAAGCCCGTGGCCAGGAGGTTTTCCTCGTGCTCGAGCAAGGCGCCACCCCTGTTCACTCCGACCAGCACGAAGACCTCGACGCGTTGTTCTCAGCGACGGCTTGACGCCCGAGGAAGGGTCATCGCCATCCCAAGCGCGCCATCCACCCGCCCAAGTCTTCTTGGGTCAAGTCCAAATGATGGGCCTGCAGACCCGCCTCTCGCGCTCCCTGAACGTGCTGGATGCTGTCGTCGAGAAACAAGGTGCGGTCAGGCCGAAGACCATGCAGGCGACATACGTGCAAGAAGGTGCTGGGGTGCGGTTTCTTGATGCCCAAATCATGGCTGTAATGCGCCTTCTCAAACGCATTCCAAAACCCCTCGCTGTCTGGCAGGTTCCGCGCAAGATCCTGTTCGAACACGGCTGCATGGATGGCGTTGGTGTTGCTGAGCAAGAACAGCCTCGTACGCTTCCCCAATCCCATCACAAGCTCCGCACGGGAAGGAGGCATGCCGGTCAGGATGCAGCACCAGGCCTCGTGCACCTGCGCTTTGGTGGTTCCCGGTTGGCATCGTTTCAGCAAATGGCCATAGAACGTCTCCCTGTCCAGGGTGCCCGTCTCGAGTTGGTCAAACCACGGGGTTTGGGCAGCTTGGTTGTACAACGATCGGAAGGAATCGTCCCCCAACTCCGCAAATGCTTGAACCGGTGCGTCGTAATCGATGTCGTACAGGACCCCTCCGAAGTCCAAAATCACGCCATCGAGTTCCTCAAGCTTGGGATGCCCTGTCATCACAGTTTCTTGAGCCACGCCTTCTCTTGACCTCGGTTGCGCGCTGATTGCAGGGCGGAACGAGCCTCGGATTCCGTGGCATAGCCTCCCAAAGACACCACCGTCAACCCATTGTGAATTTGAAGGTGCAGGGAGGTTTGGAACCCTTGCGTGGACAAAGCTTGGGCCAAATTCTGCGCGTTTTCCACCACGGAAAAGGCCCCTCCCACAACCATGAAGCGCACCTCGGGTTCTGATTCCTTGACAGGAGCAGGAGAGAGGACCTCGGCGGCCTCATGCACGTCCTCGGCTTCAGCCACAACCACGCGCTCGGGTGTTGGTTCTGGTTCGTCAGCCACAACCACGCGCTCGGGCACAACCACACGCATCCCCTCGGCTGCAGGTTGTCCGCGGTCCACATCAAACCTCAACAAGCCCTCCCAACCTGTGCGCTCCACAAAAGCGCGCGGAGATTCCACCGCCTCCTCGACCTCCCACGTTTCAAGCACAGGGTCAGACGCCCTTGGCGAAAACGAAGCGGCAACGGGTTGCGCATTCCAAAGCGGATTGGCATTGAGAAGGCTTTGGTTTCCCGAAGGGTTGGAAAGCAGCCACGCCCCAGCCATGGTCAAAGGCAGGGCCACTGCCGCGGCCACGCGCCCCAGCTGAATCCTGAAGGGAACAACCTTGGGAGAGGTCTCCACTTCCGATGGGATTGCGGGCTGAGAAGGAGCCATTTCCTCGGTTTCAGAGCGGCCTGACGCGGCAGCAATCCCGGCATGTTTCTGCGCGGAGGTGGGTGCATGGACGGCTGCGAGCTCTTGCGGCTGGGAACCCGATACCGGTCGGACCGCCAAAGGTGTCAGGGGAATGCTCGCGTGGCCAAAAGACCGCAACATGCGCTCGAATTCAACATCTGCCATGAACCGAACCTGAGCGTCATCCTCGAGATACAATCGGCCCAGCCCGGGCAAGGCCACCGATTCTCCCCGGTCCAACGCCTCGGAGATGAAGCCCACAAAAGATTCCACGGCGCTCAGAGCCTCGCGGTAATCCACCCCATGGCAGCGCATCAATTCGTTGGCCAGCAGCCCGTCATTGGTCGTCAGCCTGGGGTTGAAAAGCACATCGCGGGAAGGGGGGATGATTTCAGATTTGGCCTCGTCGAAGCGCGCCGACCTCGGATTGCACACAAACCCTCCCAACCCCGGCAGCATCACACAATCATGGTCCCAAAACATCCCCGGCAACACAGCCCAAACATCAGAGGGCTCCAATGGGGAGCGCAATCGCAGTGAATCCATGGTCGAAAGGTAGAAATCGCACGTGGAATGTCAAGCCCCTTGGCCCATCTGCACTCACAACGACCTGTGAATGTCCAGCGCTACCTCAACAACTGCACATGACCTTCGAGCAGAATCGGACCTCCTGCCAGCTCAACACGGATTTGATAGAGGTACACCCCGTCTTGGCAATAGTGATCACCTCCCTGGAAATTCCCAAGCCAAGGCTCCTCAGGATCCATGGTTTCAAACACCTCGATACCCCACCTGTCGTAGATCCGCATCCACAAGCCCCGAATGGACTCTCCCTCCACACGAAACACATCGTTGACTCCATCGTTGTTGGGCGTGAACGAATTGGGAACATATACAGGGTAGAAAACGTCTACAAACAACGAGTCGCTTCCCGCGCATCCCGTGGAATCTGACGCGTGAAGCGTGTACCACCCTGGCTCGGAAGGCACGATGGTGGCGGTCAAGCACGTGTCACAATCAAACGCCACTGCAGGTGTCCAATACCAGCCCTCCCCTTCGGTCGAACCATAGAGCGTAAACTCCTCGAGCCATCCCACTTCGAGGTCTGGGCCTGCGTAGATATCAGGAGGTTGGGTGACGTAGACCGTCACCTGATCGCTCGCGGTGCATCCATCGCTGTCGGTCACATACACCGTGAAGGTTTGGGTGAAGTTGGGGAACACCATGGTGGTGGCGCTGTTGGGTTGCACCACCAGATCGGCGGGAGCCCACACAAAGGTCGACGCCGGATCACTTCCCGACGCAGACACCTCAAACATGGTCCCACGACACACGCCGCCATCTTCCGAGGCAAAGGCATCGGGCACCAAGACCTCCACCGTCACCATGTCTTCGCCCGTGCCGCAGATGTTGGCAATGGAAACCACATAGGTTGTGGTGGTTTGGGGGAAGGCGTAAGGGTATTGAATGTCGTTGTCATTCAGCGACGACGAGGGGCTCCAAAGCCATTGATCCCCTTCCGCACCTGGCAGCTGCACGCTCTCCCCCACACAAATGACTTCCGTGGGATAGACCAAACCTCCTGGCGGTCCGGGCACCACAGAAACGGTCACGTCGGCTTGCCCGACACAACCCAAGTTGTCGGTCAGGGTGGCGGTGTAGGTCGTGGTCACTTGCGGGGAGGCCGAGACGGTTGTGGCATTGGGGTTGTTGAGACCCGTAGGAGGCTCCCACGAGGCCTGCCCCGCTCCCGTGGCGATGAGGTTGACGCTGTTGCCCAAACAGATGGCTGCGCTCGAGGGTGTCACCTCAGCCACAACTTGTTGAACCACCACATCCACAGATGCCTGGCCTGTACCACAGTCGTTTTGGTCGGTGACCGTGAATGTGGTTGTGCCGACAGGGGGGGTGATCACTTGCACCGGGTCGGTCAAATCCCCCAAAGCAGGGTGGAATGTCCACACCAAATTCGTGGACCCCGCGGCCACCAATTCAATCTCCTCACCCGCACACACCGCATTCACAGGCAAGATGTTGGGGAGAGGTGGCGCCTGGATGTTCACTTCAATTTCAGTGTTGACAGGGGCCAAACACCCCGTGGGGTCCGTGACCGTCAAGATCACCGTGAACGTGCCCGGGTTGGGAAACACATGCACCGGCTCGTACTCGGTGCTGGTCGTGTTGTCATCAAACGTCCACAAATACTCGTAACCCGAGGTGGAGGTGTTGTCAAAAGCCACGGTTTGGCCATCACACAGGACACCGGGGGTCTCCACGTCGATCCCCACATTCAACTCACCCAACTCAAACTTGAAGAGCCCCAGGTTGCAGTTGAAGCTGTCGTTGGTCGAGCTCCAGGCCCCTGGCGTCGTGGGCAAATCACTGTTGCCTCCACAACCTGCGCACATGGCCTGATAGACCGTGCCGTCCTTGTCAAACCGCGACGTTCCTCCATCCACGTGCTCGCTGGACGTACCTCCCCCAAAATAGGTGGCGTAGTTCAAGTCCGTTCCGCCAGGATTCATCACACCCAGCCAAAAATCCCCGTCGTTGGTTCCCAATTGAAATCCATCCGGCGTGGTCGGCATGCCATTGATGCCCGAAGAAAAAATGTACGGACTCTGGCTGTTGTTGGTCGACCCGCCCCAGCCACTCATGTAAATCTCACCACAATCGCTCACCAAAAAAGCCGTGGGACTGATGTCCACACTTCCCGCATTTCCCGGGTCGCCTACCCGGGTGTGCCACACAATGCCGTCCAACCCAGGCGTCAGACACGCCACAAATTGACCGGCTGCAGGACTCGCATTGTAAGTCCCCGGTGTGATGGGCTTTCCCCCGATGCTCTGACCAAAAATGTAAACCTGGCTCAACGGGTCGACTTGGACGAAGTAGGCCTGGTCGTAGTTGTTGGTGCCAAAAAACGTCCCCCCCGACGGCGCGCCCCCTCCAGCGGGAAAACGCATCACAAACCCATCACTGAGCCCGCCAAAACTCGTGTCATCGCCGGTGGCAAGCACTGGAAAATTCCCCGAGCTTGTCCCCCCACAAACCACGGCCTCCCCTGAAGGGGTGAATTGCACGCCATAGGCAGCATCCTCCGCAGAGCCACCCACGAAGGTGGACCATTCGAGCGTTGACAAATCTGGCGAGAATCGGAAGAGAACCGCGTCCGTTTGGCCTCCTCCATACACCGGAAAAGGCGCGTTTTGCACAGGAAAATCCGAGGCGCCGGTGACACTCGCAACCCAAGGCCGGTCTTGGGCATCCACGTTGATTTCCCCCCGAAAAACATCCCCGTAATTGTAGGCCAGATAATCCCCTCGGTTCACCCCTGAGGGTCCGTTGCAACCCCCAATGTAGGTTGACGCGTCGAGCGTGCATCCCGCGTCCACCTCGGTGAACTTCATCACAAAGAGGTTGGCCCCGTTGGGCAAGCCCCCTCCCCCGGGGTAAAAACAGCAAGCGTCCAAATTCACCGAGGGGCCTGGACAAAAAGACATGTCATAGGCGCCTGAGGTCACGGGGAAATTGCTCGAACCCGTGGTGCCCATCACATAGATGGCGCCCTCGCTGTCTGACACGATGCTCGAAGGAACATCCAGTTCGTCGCCCCCAAAGACCGTGCTGTAGACCAGGTTGGTCCCGTCGGCTGAAAAGACGGAAAGACCGCAATCAAAGGGTCCTGTGGCCACGGTCATCCCCGTGGAAATGGCCCCCGCCGTGGTGGGGTAGGTCCCCAAGGCACCGTCCCACAAAGCCGTTCCTCCGAGGGCCCGGGCTTGGTCGTCGTAGGCCGCTGTGAAGCCCCAATTGGGCTGCACGGCTCCGATGTACGTGGCAAACACGATGTCGGGGTCGATGACCAACTCGTGGGCGGGGTCAAACTCGCCCACGTCAAAGGACACGCGGTTGTCGGACAAGGCATAGGACACGTCGATCTCGACCACGCGGCCATCGATCTGTTGGTATGCGTAAGGGGGACGCCAAAACGCCTCCGCGGTAGCGCCCAAGCGCACGCGTAGCCCTCCGTCGGTCATGCGTTCAATCTCCACACCCTCGTGCCGAATGGCAATGTCCCCCACATGGGCACCCGGAGCGACGATCCAGTCCTCCTTCCATCCCGGTCCGGGCAAAACCTCACGGTCCCCCGGAGACCTCGGCCCCACGCGGACATCAATGCCAGGCCACACATCCGTCAGCCTGTACCTCTCCAAAGGCACAAGCCCCTCCACCCACCGGTCGGGATCGTTGCCTTTGTAGATGTTCACCCGATGATGGGCCTCGCGCAACACGTGAACTGGCGCATGGGGTTGGGCGTTCTCCCAAACCACGCGCCACCCATGACTTTTCAACTCCTTCCCCGGATCGGGAGGCGGCGCCAACCATCCATCCTCGGGGTGGGCCCACAGGTCGTCGTACCCCTCTCCCGCCACCCACACATTCATGCCATCGGGTTCCAACCACGTCACCCCACCTGCCCAATCCGCACGCATTCGGGCAGCCACATCCCATTGCCCTTCGTTGGGCAACCAATGCAATTGCGCATGCACAACATGGGCGCACAGCAACATTGCCAGAAGCGTGAACGAGCGAACGGTCATCTTGACGAATGTACAACCCTCATGAATCCAAGACGTAGCCAGCACCCCAGTCGTTGCTTGATGAAGGATCGCCGCCTCCCTGCTGACCACCACCCATCCTGGCCACCTCGTCTCACCCCAGACCTCAACGCAAATCGTCCGTGAGCAAGCGCATCTCGATGGATGGCGACATCTTTTCGTGCAACATCCGATACACGGCTTCCGCGATGGGAATGTCGACGTGGTACTTCTGGTTGAGGGCGTGGATGCCCAAGGAACCCGTGAATCCTTCGGCGACCATGTCCATTTCGAGGATGGCGGATTTGACGGTGTATCCCTTGCCGATCATCGTGCCCAGGGTTCGGTTGCGGCTGTGCGGGCTGTAGGCCGTCACGAGCAAGTCTCCGAGGTACGGGCTGCCCTTGACGTCGCGGTCGATTTGATGCACCGCGGCCAAGAACCGCTTCATCTCCTGGCTGGCATTGCTCACGAGGACGCTGATGAAGTTGTCCCCGTAGCCCAAACCATGGGCCACACCCGCCGCAATCGCATAGACGTTTTTCAGCACAGCCGCCAGCTCCGCTCCAAACACATCGTCGCTCGTTTGGACCCGAATGAAGCGCGTTTCCAAGCGCTCCGCCAACCAACTCGCATGCGTCGCTGTCGGACACGCCACGGTCAGGTAGCTCAACTTTTCACGCGCCACCTCCTCGGCGTGGCACGGACCGCAAATCATGCCAATATTCTCGTAGGGTGTGCCGAATTTCTTGTGGAGATAGCGCGCCGGGATGCTGTCGTATTCAGCCACCATGCCTTTGATGGCGCTGAAGAGGATTTTGGACTCCAAACCTTGGATGTCTCTCGCCTTAAAGACGTCATCCAAATACAAGCTCGGAATGGCAACCACCAAGACTTCACAGGCGTCCACAACCGCTTGCATGTCTGTGGTGACGCGCAACTTTTCGCGGGGGAAGCTGATGCTCTGGATGTATTTGGGGTTGTGCCCGTAGTTCATCAGCTCGTCGACGGTCTCCTGCCGACGAACCCACCAATGGAGGGTATCAACGTTGTGGCACAGCATCTTGGCGATGGCTGTGGCCCAACTTCCGCTGCCGAGGATTCCGACGTTCATCGGCGCAAATGTAATGGGAACGAGTCTTGGGGTGTCCGAAGCGAGGCGTACCTTCGCGCGCGGAGCGCGCACCCCCCTCCAGGGGATGCGCCCCCTCAACCACAGGCGCGTGATGCGCGCAACCAACAACAACGACCCAGAGCATGAGCGAAGACGGATTGAAAAAAATCATCAGCCACGCCAAAGAGTATGGCTTTGTGTTTCCAAGCAGCGAGATCTACGATGGCCTCAGTGCCGCCTACGACTACGGACAACTCGGCAGCGAGCTGAAGAACAACATCAAGCAGTACTGGTGGACAGCCATGGTCCGTATGAACGAAAACATTGTCGGCATCGACGCCGCCATCTTCATGCACCCCACCACGTGGAAGGCCTCAGGGCACGTCGACGCATTCAACGATCCGCTCATCGACAACAAGGACAGCAAAAAGCGCTACCGTGCAGACGTGCTCATCGAGGAGCACATTGCCAAGATTGAGGCCAAAATCCAAAAAGACGTGGACAAAGCCGCCACGCGCTTCGGCGATGCCTTTGACGAGGCTCAATTCCGTGGCACCAACCCCCAAGTCCTGCGCCGCCAAGGCGAAATCGACGACATCAACGCCCGCTTCAAGGCGGCCATGGACGCAGACGACCTGGCCGGCGTGAAAACCCTCATTGAGGACCTCGGCATCACCTGCCCCATCAGCGGTTC
>JBEARC010000049.1:0-9923 GCA_041163465.1 Bacteroidota bacterium | reverse complement strand
ATCATGGCGCTGGTCCCCTCTTTTTCCTCAAAAAAAAGGATGAAATCTTTCATAGATGGCAAGATACACCGAGCCCATTCGACGGGTTTGTCATGACCGACGGGCGTACCTTCGCGTCGATCAATGGTGTCCAAGGTTTTGCATATCGTCGTGGTGTTCAACGGCATGAAATGGCTTCCCGAACTCGTGGAATCCGTTCAAGCCTCTAGGACGGGCGATGTGTGGGCCATTGACCATGGGTCAACGGACGGTTCGTGGGAATGGTTGACCCAACGCTTGCCGGAGTCTGACCGCCACCAAGGACCCAACCATGGGTTTGGTTCAGGGAACAACCGGGGTTTGGAAGAGGCCATTCGACGCGGCGTGGATGCGGTCCATCTCCTGAACCAGGATGCCAAAGTAGATCCCCAAGGAATGGCCCAGCAAGTGGAATGGCTGATGTCGAGATCGGCCTGTGGACATCGCTTGGAGGTGTCATCACCCATCCACTGGGATTGGGATGGTGCGCAGCCCTACCACCATTTTGACAAGCACTACGCTCCCCGGTGGCGAAAGCATCAACAACCCTTTGAGGTGCCATTCATTCATGCCGCCTCATGGCTGATGACCCTCGAAACAGTGAAGAGCGTGGGAGGATTTAACCCGGCATTTTTCATGTATGGTGAAGACAACGAATGGGCACATCGATTCCGTCGGCTCGGGGGACGTTTCTGGATTCACCCCAAGGCATCCTTGTACCACGATGAAAAGGTGCGCCCATGGCCCAAGACGACAGTCTTGGAGCGGATGGCCTATGCAGAGGAAGTTCGAGGGTTTTTTGAGGGAACGCTTTCAGCCGAGCATTGGTCAAGCCTTCGCTGGTGGCGATTCGTTCGGCGCGCCACCCATCCCGACCGCTGGCTGGACGTTGTCACAGGGGCGATGTGGCGCGCAGAGCGCGAAGCCCTTCGTCGCATGAAGGCCGATGTGGCCAATTGGACCTTGCTCCGAGATGCCATGAACCAACAGACTTACCCCCATTTGAATCCTTGAATCCTTGAATGATGCCCATTTGCTCCTCGCGCAAACTTGCGTTTGTCCACATCCCGAAAACGGCAGGGTCAAGCGTCACCAAACTCCTCGGCATGGACACCAAGGAGCATTTTTTCGAAGTGAATTACCATGCTTACGAGTTTGAGGGGGTTTCATACGCTCCCCAGCACCTCACGCCTCGATGGCTCAAGGAATTGGTGCCGGCGTTTGATTCGTACACGACCTTTTGTTTCACCCGCCATCCCTATGCCAAGGCTGTCAGTGAATACTACTGGCTGCGGAAAGAGATCAACCAACGAAAAGTCCGCGTATTCATCGAGCCATTGTTTCGGCGTTGGATTCGCCACGAGCTGGCCTTGATGGACATGGACCACAAACTTCCCCAAGCTCTATACGTCGAGGGCTGTCAACACGTTTTTCGCTACGAAGACCTCAGTGTTCAATGGGAGGCCATTGCCCACGTCATGGGTGTGGACCCGCAAGTGCAGCTCCCTCGGCTGGTGGTGGGTCGCCAAAACACCTCGCGCATTGTGTCTGGTTTGAGTGCAGAAACACGGCGCATGATTCAGGAATTGTATCCGAACGACTTTGAAGCGCTGGGGTACGACCGATAAGAGTCAAAGCCCCGCGACAGAGCCGTCGTGTGATACAGCCTTCAAATAGCGAGAAATTTCCACATCCCATCGGAAGACCTCAGCCACCGCCTGCTTTCCGCGCTGCCCCATGGTGCGGGCCATCTGGGGGTCGAGCCCCAAGGAAATGACCGCCTCGGCGAACGAAGTGACGTCTCCTGCTCGATGCACCAATCCCGTGGACGTTTCCTTCACCAAGGCCGCTTGGGCAGGACAATCGCTCACCACCAAAGGCAACCCGCCATGCATGAATTGGAAAAGTTTGTTGGCGTGGGTTGTGTCGTGGTGGACGTTTCGAACCAAGGGTGAGATGCCAACGTGGGCAACGTTCAGGTAGGACCCGAGGCGCGCCAGGGACTGGAATCCTTCGAGATGGATGCGATGTTGGACGCTCGACTCCTCCCGCAATTGGGCCAAAAACACATCCTCCCTGTTGTTTTTGCCAACCACCACCAGCTGGGCATTGGGAATGCGCTCCACAATCTGCGGCATCGCACGGATGGCCAAATCGGTTCCTCGACGTCTCGAGGTGTCTCCGAAGTACAGGATGACAAAATCACCCTTGAAACGCGCCTGAAGTTGCGCGAGTCCATCCATCCCAATGTGGTCTTGCCAAGGAACATTGTTGCATGAAATGGCCTTGCTGCGCGGCAAACCCAGCCTTTGAACATAGTCTTCCACCGCTGTGGGCGTGACCAACACCACATGGTCTGCCTCGGTCATGGCTTGTTGCTGCAGGCGCGCCCAAGCCCGGGGCCGAATCAGCACGCGACCCAATCCGCGCTTGACATGGTCGTATTCCTGCATGATTTCAGGAAGGTTTTCAGCGACATCGAGCACCCAACGGGGCGAAGAACCCTGCAAGGAGCTTGGTTTGGTGGAAGCCATGGCCCGGCGAGCGCCCGTCCACACAAACAGGTTGTGGACGTGGATGACATCCGCACGACACGTCTGCATCACGGGCTTCAAGACCCGCGACACAGCCCATGCAAAGAAGGGAAGTTCGGCATTCAGAACCCTTGCCCAATGGGTCCACCGGGGCATGCGATGCTCATGCACTCGCACCCCATGCCAATCAAACGTCCGCGATGCGCACCATGCATCCAAGGCGTGAACCTCAACCTCACAACCCGCTTCAGCCAATGCCCGAGCTTCATTGGAGACACGAATCCTGTCAGAAAACGCGCCATCTGTAATCATCACGATTCGAGTCATTGCAGACAAAGCTAACTGACTTACATTTGCGCACCTCCAAGGTCAAGATGCCCGGGTGGCGGAATTGGTAGACGCGCACGACTCAAACTCGTGTTCCGCAAGGAGTGTGGGTTCGATTCCCACCCCGGGTACAGAAAAAGCCTCGCAATTGTGAGGTTTTTTTGTTGGAGGACGAAGCGTGTCTTCTGAACCAAGCGTGTTTTCTTCAGGTGGTTTGGAATCCGTTCTCGGCCTGTGTTGATGGCAAAAGGAAGACCAACGTGGCAGAGGAAGGGTTTATGGCTGTTTGTTCAAGATGACCAAAGCCGCCAAGACTCCAGGAACCCATCCCGCAGCCGTGAGCAACGTGACGATGACCACGGAACCGCATCCACGATCCCACACCGCGAGGGGAGGAAACAGCACACACAACACGACACGACCACATCCCATGAATCGAATGTACAGTCTTTCCGCTACCTTCAAGGCATGAATCAAAACATGTTGATGTCCGTGTGTTTTTGGGCTATCCTCGGGGGTGCTTGGGCCCAGGTGACCGTCTCGGAAGGCGACTTGCCACAGGGAGGCACGGATTACACCTTTCAAAATGTGAGCTTGGACCCCTTGTTGAATGTGGAAGATTCAGGACCGGGGTGGGTGTGGGATTTTTCAGAATTGACACCTACCGATTCCTCGGTTGTAGAAGTCCAACCCATCTCTGCGGCGTCTTTTACCACGGGCCTTCTCTTCAACAGCCCATGGAATCCGACGTATCAGGCGGACCACTTTTATCCCTTCCTCAACCTCCCCGACCTTTCCGATGTTGGCCTTCCTGTCAACATCGAAAATGTTTTGGGGTATCATCAAGTAGACAACGGGATGTACACCCAGGTGGGGTTGGGGATGACCGTGTCAGGATTTGAAATCCCCGTGGCGTTTGATGATGTGGATGAAGTGCATCCCGTGCCCTTGACGGCAAGCGCCACACACAATTCCACAGCTGCTTACACGGTTCAAGTGCCCCAAACCTTGACCTATGTGGTGGACCAACAGCGCGAGGCACACGTGGATGGCTATGGCACCTTGCTTCTTCCCGACGGCACCTCCCACGAGGTGCTGCGGATGAAATCAACCATCCTGAGTGATGACAGCGTCTACTTGGAAGCCCTGGGTCAGGGTTTTGCCTTCCAGAGAGAGACGGTGATGTATTCGTGGCTTGGGGACGGTGGCATGCCTTGGATGGAGGTGATGACAACCCTTGGGATTCCCGCTGTGATGCGGTACCAGGGAACCATTCCTCCCTCTGAACCCGTAGACACGACAGAAACCAATGAGGTGTGGGACCGGGGCGTGCCAAGCCTCACCTTGTACCCGAATCCCGCCCGACAAGGAACGCGTGTCTGCTTGTTCGAGGGGAATGGCGTCCAACCAACATGGACTTTGCATACCCTAACCGGCGAGGTGGCCCTGCGAGGTCGTGAAGCTTGGATCGATACACATGGCCTGCCTCAGGGTGTGTACCTTCTTCGCGAGGAAGTTTCAGGCCAAACCCACCGACTCGTCATCCATCGCTGACCGCGCTCAACGACGGGTTTTCGTTTGGCGAGGTCAACCCTCACTCCGAGCCAGGCTCAATGCGGGAGTTTGTCCCTGAGCGCAGCGTAGGCAAGGACCCCGAGGATGCCCATGATCACAGCCAAAATCATGACCGTGGTGCCGCTTCCAATCAACGCGTACATCGGTCCAGGACACGCGCCCGTCATGGCCCAACCCAACCCAAAGAGGGTGCCACCGAGGTAGGCACTTTTGTACCGGGGGGCTTTGTCTGCGAGTTCAATGATGTTTCCTTCGAGGCTTTTGACCTTGAAGGTGCGAATCAAAAAGACACTCAAGGCGCCAACCGCCACCGCGCTGCCGATGATGCCGTACATGTGGAAGCTTTGGAAGGCAAACATCTCCTGAATGCGGAACCAAGACAGCACCTCAGCTTTAACCAAAATCAAGCCGAAGAGCGTCCCCAAAATCAAAGCGATGATGTTTTTCATGGCCAATTAGTGCAAGATGAGGGGAAGAAGAATCCACGACATGATCAATCCACCCGTGAAAAAGCCAAGCACGGCCACCAACGAGGGAAGTTGAAAATGGCTGAGGCCCATGATGGCATGGCCGGAAGTGCAACCACCCGCGTATCTCGTGCCGAAGCCAACCAAGAAGCCTCCGAGAACAATCATGAGCAAGGTTGGGATTTCACCCAACCGATTCCACGCAAACAATTCCGCAGGGTGTTGACCAGAGAGATCTTGAATTCCGAGATCATGCATGCGAGACACGGCGGCGTCACTCAACGCGATGGGTGCATCTGAGGCGAAATATTGGGCGGCAAGAAAGGAGCCGAGCAGGACCCCCACGACAAACACGAGGTTCCATGATTCGGCTTTCCAATCGTATTTCAAGAAGTCCAAATTGTTGGGCACACAAGCGGCGCACATGTGCCTGAACGAAGAACTGATGCCAAACGTCCTGTTCAGCAAAATGAGGTGCAGCGGCACCATCAAGCCAATGATGGGCCCGGCAACATACCAAGGCCATGGTTGGCTCACCCATTCGACAAGTGAATTCATGTCGTCAAAGGTACTTGACGCCGGTCAGTTTCCGTGGCGACCTGGGTCACACAAGGCCGGATCATAGCGTCAGTGTGCAGCTGTCTTCGCGCCCCCAAAGAACACGGGACTTTGCCACCAGGGCATAGCCCCATTTGGGCGTGAAGCGAAGCACGAGGCGCCAAGGTCTGGACGTGTACGGCGCGAGCGCTTGGACGCCACGGTGACCCACGTGCACCCTGCCCCATTCGTCGACCACCACAACGCCTTTCAACGGCAGGGTGAGGCAGTCCTTGGGGAGTTGTCGCCGGGCCTCTTCGCTTTGCAACGGCAAGCACGTCACGTGGGGGGCGTGCCGATGAACCCAGCGCACGGCGCGCTGGCACAACCGGCAAGGGCCATCGAAAAAAAGAAGCGGCTGGTTCACGCTCCGAAGTTCGTCCAAGCAGAGCCTATCTTTCCCTCATGAACATCACAACCTTGAGTCGGGGTGTGTGGGTCGCCTTCAGCGCCCTGTTGGCCCAAGCATTGTTTGCCCAAACAATCACCCAACCCGCATTGCCCGACCACGGGTTCACCTTCATCTACGGCGTGACCAATGTGCAACCGGAGGGGTTTGATTGGTCGACGGCGTTTTCCGTGCAAAACGTCAATTTCGACTTCATTCCAACAGACAGCACTGTGTATGCCGACACATTCAGTGGGTCAGACTTTGCCCAGCAAGTTCCTGCCCAAGCCGGAGGAGTCAACACGTCGTACTACGCCTATACGGAGAGCAGCATGGAGTTTTGGGGTGGTGTGGACGCTTCGGGAGTACAGGTGGTACATCCTGAGCCGCTGCACTTTTTCCCGTACCCGTTCAGTGTGGGTGAAACACACCTCGACACCCTGTCCTTTTCTTTCGTAGCATCTGGACTTGCTGTATCGAGAGACACGCGGATCGAGATGGAGGCCTTGGCCAGTGGAACGATGCTTCTTCCTGGGGGGATGAGTTTTGAGAACACCCTTCAAATTGCCCAAACCCAACGGATCGCTGACAGCACGGTGGTGAGCAGTGGTGTTGTGTTGATTGAAGGCGTGGGTTATTGGGTGCAGGACATGCCTCTTCCCGTAGCCCAAACGTACACGTACACACAAATCGTCGATGGCGACAGCACAGTGCTCTTTGTGGGCGCTGAATTTTTGGTCGATGCCACGGCTGGGCTGATTCCAAGAGGCACGGCCGTGTTGTCGGCGTTTCCATCCCCTGCCCAACACACGTTGACGGTGTCTGGGCAGGCAGGTGATTGGATCCAAGTGTTGGATGTGCAGGGCCGCATCATCGAAAGGCGTCAACTTCAATCCGCGCGCGAGTCCTGGGATGTGACAGGCTGGCCCGCTGGAGTGAATTTCTTGAACATCGAGGGTTCTGCCACCACCTGTCGTGTGTTGATCACGCGTTGATCACGCGTTGATGACGTGCTGACGAGGCGCCAACGAGGCACTGACGATGCGTCGATTACGCCCGGATTGAGCCGTCAGGACGGTCGATTTTTCAATATGCCCGGGCAGCGTTGCCTTCCATGTAGTACACGAAGGCTTTGTTGACCACACGATGTCCTCCTGGGGTGGGGAAGTCGCCGGTAAAGTACCAGTCACCTTTGTGGTTGGGGCAGGAAGCGTGAAGCCCTTCGATGCTTTGGAAAATGATTTTGACCTCGGCTTGCATACCCTCCGGGGTGAGAAGCTGGCTGATTCGGTCACTGATTTCCTCAGCTGTGAAAGGATCGTAGATGGCTTTGACTTGGTTTGTGCTTTGGTCCAAAGGCAAGGTGAGCTGATGTTTGCAAGCCTTGTAGGTCTCTTGCAAGATGTGCTCCATGCCGCGCTCGCGCAACAACGAAACGGCAGCTTGAAACGCGATGAAATCGCCCATGCGCGCCATGTCGATTCCATAGCAGTCTGGGTATCGAATTTGGGGCGCACTTGATGCAACCACGATGCGTCGGGGACCCAAGCGGTCGAGGATGCGCAGGATGCTCTTTTTCAAGGTCGTTCCACGAACGATGCTGTCATCAATCATCACCAAGTTGTCCACCCCACGTTTCAGGGTTCCGTAGGTGATGTCGTAGACGTGGGCCACCAAGTCGTCTCGGGAACTATCCTCTGTGATGAAGGTGCGAAGCTTGGCATCTTTGATGGCAATCTTTTCAATGCGGGGTCGCTCGTTGAGAATGGATTCGATTTCAGCGTGATCGGGGTCCACGCCCAATCCCTTGATGCGGGCGATTTTGCTCGCGTTCAAATGTTCTTCCAACCCCTTGATGAGGCCATAAAAAGAGGATTCAGCGGTGTTGGGAATGAAGCTCGTCACGGTGTGATCGAGGTCGTGCTCCACGGCCTCAAGCACACGTGGAACAATGGCGCGACCCAAGGCTTTGCGCTCCTTGTAGATGTCCGCGTCGTTTCCCCTTGAGAAGTAGATGCGCTCAAAACTGCACGCACGCCGCTCTCCAGGAGGCCGAATTTCGGCCATGGACGTTTGGCCATTTCTCTTAACCACCAGGGCATGCCCAGGAGCCACCTCCTTCACGCGTTCCGCGGGGACGTTGAAGGCGGTTTGGATGACAGGACGCTCCGAAGCCGCCACCACCACCTCCTCATCCTCGTACCAGTATGCAGGCCGAATTCCATGTGGGTCTCGCATCACAAACGCATCGCCGTGACCCAGCAGGCCGCACATCACATAGCCCCCATCAAAATCAGAGGACGCACGTTGAAGCACCCGCTGGACATCCAAGGTGTCCGCGATGCGTTCCGAGATGGTTTGATTGTCCAACCCTTCGGCTTTCAAGGCGTCAAACCTCAGCTGGTTCTCTTCGTCCAGAAAGTGACCAATTTTTTCGAGCACCGTCACGGTGTCCGACTTTTGTTTGGGATGTTGTCCGATGCGCACAAGTACGTCAAACAATTCGTCGACGTTGGTCAAATTGAAGTTGCCTGCCACCACCAAGTTGCGCGTGCGCCAGTTGTTTTGGCGTAGAAAGGGGTGGCAATTTTCAATGTCATTTTTGCCAAAGGTGCCGTAGCGCAGGTGTCCCAAAAACAATTCCCCGGTGAAGGCATGTTGGTCTTGGAGGTCAAAAATGTTGTGGATTTCTTCGGTAGACATGTCCTGAAAACGCGACATGATGCGCTGGAAGAGGTCCTGAATTGGCCTTGGATCAACGGAACGCATCCGAGAGATGTACCGCCTTCCCGGGCTCACGTCGAGCTTGATGTTGGCAAGCCCCGCGCCGTCTTGGCCACGGTTGTGTTGCTTTTCCATCAACAGGTACATTTTGTTCAGCCCGTAGAATGGTGTGCCGTACTTCTCGGCGTAATGCTGCAAGGGTTTCTTGAGTCGCAGCATGGCAATGCCACACTCGTGATGGAGAGAATCGCTCATGAACGGATGCAAAGTTACTCATGGAAGGCAACGGAACTTCAGTTGATTCAAGGGCATTCTTGAGGGGGGGGATGGCCTTAATTTTGGGCTTGTGAATTCGACCAATCCTACCGACCCTGCGGAAGTGACGGCCCTGCTGAAGGCCAAATGGCCCCTTGCGGTGAGTATCACCCAGCACCTCGACGATGTCCTCGCTGCCGTTCCCAACCCAGACGAAGAGGCATACCCCTACGACAAGTACATTCCGATCAACCAACAGCGTGCGCGACGGGTTCGAAAGCAGATCGCCGAGGTTGGCTTGCGGGAAGACGTGCTCGAGGCGGTGTCTCGGGTGGTTCCCGGGACGAGAATGCTCGTGTTGAATGAGGTTTGGTGTGGCGATGGCGCTCAAATTTTGCCCGTGCATGAAGCCATGGAACAGGCGTCAGGTGGCCGTTTGGAGATCCGTGTGTTGATGCGTGATTCTCACCTGGACATGATGGATTTGTTCCTCACCAATGGGGGTCGCGCCATTCCCAAGACCGTGCTGCTGAATGAATCCATGCACGTGCTCGGTTCGTGGGGCCCTCGACCACAGGAGGCCATGGATTTGGTGAAGCGAATCAAGTCGGACCCAGCCATTGCGCACACCTATGGTTCAGCCGTGCACAAGTGGTATGCGGAGGACAAACAACAGAACATTCAGCGCGAGTTGGCGGTATTTTTGGGACATGCCCAAGGAGCTTGACCCCGAGGACTACTACACGACCCCTGAGGGCTTCATCGTCTTCACGGAGGCGTACCACCTGAAGCGCGGCCATTGTTGCCAAAGCGGTTGCAAGCACTGCCCTTACGGCTTTGACAAACGCACCGGCCGCTTCACGAAAAAGACACCATGAACACGACTCCCGCCCAACTTCAAGCTGCCATTCAAGAAGGCATTCCCGCCGTGTTGCCCCCAGCGGTGACACGCAATTCGGAATGGAGCCACGCCCCCGTTCGCAAAGACATCCTGACGGACAAGGAAAAGGCGCTCGCCCTGAAGAACGCACTGCGTTA
>JBEARC010000048.1:0-2974 GCA_041163465.1 Bacteroidota bacterium | reverse complement strand
TCGTGGCGCCCGGCGGCTTCGTTGTCATGAACACGTACAGCGGCATTCCGCCCAGCGCCCTCGAAACCATGTGGGCCCTTGCCCTTCCGGGCGCCACAATCCAGTCCGGCGAGCTGTGCTTGCGCGCAGAAACGGGCCACGACCTCTCCACCGGCTCCCTCGTCCGTGTCACGCGCCCGTAGCGCGTTATTTTTGCGCCATGGCACAGGAAAGCGTGATGCTGGGACTCAAGTTGCCCACCGACCCGCGTTGGGTGAAGCTCGTGGAGGAGAACATTTCCGAAATCCTCACCGACCATGCGTGGTGCGAGCAAAAAGCGGCCTCCAACGCCATCAGCACCATTGTGCGCTACCCGGATTTGACCGACATGGTTGAAGAACTGACCGCCATCGCGCAGGAAGAGATGGAGCATTTTGGGATGGTGCTCGAAAAAATCAAGGCCCGAGGATTTACGCTCGGCCACGAGCGGAAGGATGACTACGTCGGACAGCTGTCCAAGTTCATCAGGCGAGGCGGCTCCCGCGAAGGCCAAATCGTCGACCGCCTCCTCTTCGCGGCCATGATCGAAGCCCGGTCATGCGAGCGCTTCAAAGTGCTTTCTGAGCGCATCGGCGACCCGGACCTCGCCGAGTTCTACCGCGAGCTCATGATCAGCGAGGCCGGCCACTATACCACCTTCCTCAAGCTCGCCCGCAAGTACGGCGGGAGCATCGACGTCGACGCCCGCTGGAAGGAATGCCTCGAGTTTGAAGCGGCCATCATCCAGAACTACGGTAAGAAAGAAACCATCCACGGCTGAAGCCGCGTCAGGGCTTGCCGAGCGTCCACCGACCTCCAACGTACGCCATTCGGCCGAAGACTGGCCCATACACCAAGCTCGCGTCCATGTTGCGCGTGAAGGCTTCGGGATCTTGGTAGGCCAAATCCCAACCCGCAATCGGCGTCTGCTGACGGAAATTGAAGATGTTTTCCACCCCCAGATAAAGGTCGATGCCGGGGGCAAACACGCGTGAAATTTGGCCGTTGACCACCACGAAGTCTTCCTCGAATTCGCTAGCTGGTCGATTGTCAATGACCGCATCCGGACGCGGGATACGTTGGGGCCCCACCCACTGCACCGTGAGGTCTCCCATCCATTGACCGCCGCGCGCGTTGGCCTTGGAGCTGTAACTCCATTGTGTGAACGCCCTGTGCTGCGGCACGTAGGGATCCATGGTCGTTCCAGCTGCCTCCGCGCTATCGCGCTCCGTGGTTGCATGCACGTACCGGTACGCGAGACGCATGTCCACGCGGCGGTGCACCGACCAGCCAAGCTCGGCCTGAGCCGTCAACGACCGCGATTGCCGGTCTCCGAGGTTGTAGATACGCACCGCGTGTGCGTCGGCGTCAAGGTCGACGACAGCGCGGTTTTGGAATTCCGTCCAGTAGCCGTCCACGGCAACATCCGCATCGCGGTGCCCAAGCTTGAATTTGCTCGTCACATTCAACCCGGCGTTCCACCCGCGCTCCGGTTCCAGCGGCCCTTCCACCACCCACGTCCGGTTGCTCGCCCAAACCCCCAGTTCCTCCATCAGCACGTTGGGCGTCCTGAATCCTGTTCCTGCGACAAACTTCAACGACGTTTGTTCCGTCGCGCTCCACCGCGCGTGAAGGCGCGGCGTCACGATTGTTCCCCACAGGTTGTGCTGATCAATCCGCAAGCCAGCCACGACCATGCCCCGGGAGTTGCCGGTCCAAGTCGTTTCCAAGAACGCTCCAGGCACGTGCTCTGTCCTCGCCCATGTGGTGTCCGCGGCGTTGGTCTCCGACGGCGAAGCATGCCACGTTCCCGACTCGAGGAAGTCGTCGTAGAGGTAACTCACCCCCGCACTGAACTGGCGGTCCTCGGAGCCCAAAAACCCGCTTCGCAACACGTTCGCACGAAAGGTGTTCTGTTGGCCGTCGTAGGTACGGTTCCCGAACCCATGCCAGTGCCGATGGGTCGAAGCCGTCCATTGGCTGCCCCAGGAGCGGCCCTCTTGACCCGGCAACACGTACCCCACTTTGGCGTGGACCTCGGCACGCTGAATCTCAGTGCGTGCCACCCATGGCGTGGCCACAATGTCCCCTGGCACCATCCCGCCGTCGCGCGTCATGTCCACACCTAGGAGCGCGATGTCCGCGCGAAGTCCACGGTCGCCCACGAACCGCCATTCGTTGCGAATCACACCGTCTTGGCGCAAAGGGGTGTCCAAAAACCCATCCCCGTCGGGCCTGCCATCCCCATCGACGTCAACCCCGTTTCGGTCGTTCACACGCTGCCCGTACTCCCCATGCGTCATCAGCACAGTGTCCCAACGGCGACTCACACGGTGCTTGCTTACATGGTTGAATTCCATGCGGCCCGACGCGCCCAAAAACAGGTTGAGGTGAAAGGGCTCGGCAGTGTCGGGGTTGCGGTGAGCGACGTTGATTTGGCCTGTGAAACTCTCGTACCCCGAAGCCACCGTCCCCACGCCCTTCGAAATGAAGATGCTCTCGATCCACGGCCCTGGAATGAATCCCATTCCCTGCACCACGTTCAATCCTCGCGGACCCGGAAGGTTGTCGACGAGCAACTGCGTGTACTTGCCCGCCAGTCCGAGCATGTGAATCTGCCGGGTGCCGGTCACCGCATCTGTAAAACTCGCATCGACGGAGGCGTTGGTCTCAAACGCCTCACTCAAGTTGCAACACGCCGCCTTGCAGAGCTCTTTGCGGCTGAGCTGCTGCACGTTCAACGGGTTCAAAAGTGACACGCTCTGCGATCGCTCCTCGTACACCACGTCCGCCGCATCGAGCAGGACCCCTCGTTCCATGGGGATTTCCAAGAAATCCTCTCCACTGTACAGCACGTCCACCGTCTCAAACCCAATCATACTCACGCGAAGGGTATCCGGGTTGCTGCGAACGTCAAGTTGGAAGAACCCAAAGCCGTCTGTCATGGTCCCTTCCG
>JBEARC010000047.1:0-7189 GCA_041163465.1 Bacteroidota bacterium | reverse complement strand
TTTGGCGTCGGACATCGCATGTCGCGCGTGATGTGGAAGCATCACTTTTCGCAAAGGCTCGAACGCATGCGTACCACGGCCTCGGGAAGGGTGCTTGAGGAAATCAACCGTTGGCCGCTCGCCTTCTCGTCCATGTTCATCGTGGGCAATTTGCGTTTCCTCAATGAAGTCCTGGTCGTGGCCATCGTGGTGGTGGGGCTGCTGGTGTACAAACCCATGGTCTTGGTAGGCGTGGGACTGATCGTGGGCTCAGGTGCCGCCCTGATTCACCTGACGACCCAACGACGGCTCGCGTATTACAGCGCCACCGCCAAAGCCGTTGAACCTCAAGCTGAAACCCTCATCAACGGCGCCATTCGGGGGTACATCGAGGTGTTGAGCTTCCAAGCCTCAGACGCCATCTCCGACAACTATCTCCGACACACCCACAAATTGTACCTCACGACGGGGAACGCCCAAGTCATTGGAAGCACCCCAGCCAAACTCTATGAATTGTTGGCCGTGGCGGGGATTTGTATGGCCATCCTGATGAGTTTGGCCTTGGGCGATTCCAACAAGGACTTTCTCAACTTGCTCATCCTCATGGCTTTGAGCGCCTACAAAATCATGCCCTCGATGACGCGCATCAACGCGCACCTCATCAATTTGAGGGCCAAGTATCACCTGATCAACGTACTGGAGGCGGCGCTCCTCCGGTGGCGAGACCTCGAGGCCCAGCCCAACGAGCCAGACCTCGACTGGACGAACGTCACGGTGGCCCTTCGCGATGTTTCGGTGGCCTATGAGCAAGGGCGGGACGTGGTCGAAGGGTTGACGTGGACGTTTGAACCGGGCATGATGCATGCCATTGTGGGTCCTTCCGGGTCCGGCAAGAGCACCTTGGTCCATGCGCTTCTCGGCCTTCAATCGGTTCGTGGAGGGGACGTCCTCGTGGGGGCCTCCGACGGGCCCCAGCAACGACTTGGCAAAGACGTCACCGTGCGGCAATGGCTGGGCCGCGTTGGCTACCTCAGCCAGCAGCCCTTCATGTTTGCCGGCACCGTGGAGGAGAACCTGACCATGGGGGTTCCTGGGCGTGCTGTGGACGAGGCTTCGATGCACGCGCAGGTGCGCGCTTTGGGCCTGGACGACTGCCTCGGAGCAAACCCTTTGGCGTTTCAGCTCGCCGAAGGAGGCCAAAACCTCAGCGGTGGCCAGCAACAGCGCCTGGCACTGCTTCGCGCCCTGCAGCTCAATCGGCCGGTCCTTGTCCTTGACGAAGCGACCAGTGCATTGGATGATGCGCAACGCGATCGGGTGTTCACACTCCTCCAGGACCGCGCTGCAGCGGGCCAAACGATCCTTTTGGTGACACACGACAAGGGGTTGGCCGCTCGCTGCGACAAGGTGCTGGACTTGGGCGCGGCGTAAACGCCATGTCAGGCCACAGCCGTGCCTTCCCCCACCGTCCCCTCAGGCCACAGCCGTGCCTCAAGTGCAGACCACAGGGGGTTGCGTTCTCGGGCAGACACGTCAGGTGCGGCAGGACGCGAAGCCCCCAAATCATTGAGGTGCGGAAGCTGCAGTGTGGCAGCTTGGGGATGGACTTCGGCCAGAAACGCCTGAAGGTCCTCGGCCAGGTGGTCCAGCCTGAGAAAGTCTGTGACTTTGTCGACGTCAAAGTACCCCAACCACCAATCAGCGGGACACCACCGGCCCAGTCGCAAGCTGAAAAACTCTCCCTCGCGGTACCGTTCCACAGGGACGTGGAGGCCCATGTGTGTGGCCCATTTGTGGTTGCTCATGAGCCAATCGCCCAGCGGCCTCATGTTCATTGCCACGCGCTCGGCCTCCACCATGCGGCCTTCCCGCACCGCTCGCGTGGCGAGGTTGTCGTGTTTGAGCCGAAGCTTGTCATCGTCCACCAGCCATGTGGCGCGCTCCTTTCGCGGAAGAGCGCGCTGCGCCTGTCGCATCGCCGCCACCGTCGACGTCCCTCCCGTTCTGGGCAAATGCAGCCACACAAATGCTTCCGTTTGTACCATAAGCCCGCAATTTCGGAAATTACACCCACGATGCGCGCTCATGCGCAGCGCCCTGACCATGACCCTCCCTCGGCTGAACCTACTCAACCTGCTCTTGGACCTCTTTCCGAGGTTTGCCTACCTGTGGCTGCGGTGGGCGGACCGCTGGAAGTGGCTCGATGCGGGCGGAGAGGCTGAGCGTTTGGACCAATACGCCCGGGCCAAACGCTACGGCAAGCGCGCAGCCCGTAAGCACCGCAACAAGGCGGCAGCCTCGGATGACGCCTTGGATGTGGAAGTGTTGGTCACCGTCTACAAGTACAAGGACTACGTGGAGCAGGCGGTCACGTCAGCCCAGGAAGCCGTTGAAGCCCTCCGGAAGCATGGGTGGCGAGGCGGAATCGCCCTGGTGGAGGACTGCGGCGAGGATGGATCGTGGGAGCTCGCGTGTGAGCTGGCCGATGCGTCTCCGGTTCCGATGCGCCTGTTGCAACCGGCCAAAAACATCGGGTTGACCGGAGCCCGGAATTTGGCCTTGATGTCCAGCCGGTCCAAGGCGGTGTTTGTGCTGGATGCCGACAACAAGGTCTACCCCGAAGGCCTTGTCAACCTGTGGCAGCTGATGCAACGGGAGCACGCCACGGCCGCCTACGGGCCGCTCGACGTTCTCACCACCACAGGTGAGTCCATGGGCTGGGTGTCCGACCGTCCGCCAGACCGACAGTGGATGATGACCGAGGGCAACCACATCGACGCCATGGCCCTGTTTGACACCACAGTGTTGCAACGGGCTGGTGGCTGGGACCCCCAACTCCTCAAGCACTGCTGGGGCCTCGAAGACTATGAGTTGTGGGTGCGTTTGATGCGTGCCAACAAGCACATCGCTTTCCATCCGGAGCCGGTGGGCCAGTACCTCCTCAAGGATGACTCGATGGCGCGCACCATGAATCCGCGGACGTGGAGCAGTTTCTGTGCGTACATGAGGGCCAAGCACAGCCCCGAATTCCAAGTGTCCTGACCACCATCCCGGCTGTCGTCTCCACCCCATCCGGAGTGTCGTGTCCACCTCATCCGGAGTGTCGTGTCCACCCCATCCGGACGACGCTGTCGGCAACGATCAGTCGCCTTCACGCGCCTTCACGAGACTTCGCGAGACTTCAGCCGCCCCCGAGCGACTTCAGCCCTCGAGGAGCGACTTCAGCGATCTTCAGTCATCGAAGGTGAACCCAAAGCGCGCCACGTCCCGGGCATAGTGCGTTGCCACGAATTCCGCATCACGGTCATCGCCATAATAGCTTCGCCAGTCGACAGGCTTGGGCGCGCTGTTGGCGCGGGGCAACGGGCGCGACCACCCCTCCCCTGGCTTCAGCGCCTCGCCCAATTCCGCCCATGCCTCCTCCAACCGGTCAAACCTCAGCACGTCGTCCCCCACAAACTGGCCATCGAGCAACAGGTAATCCTCCTGATTCCAGCCCGTCGACTTGAGGTAGGGCGCTCCCGGTCGGGGTCCAATGGGCCACAAGCGAGAACGCAACGACCGCGCCAACTCCTTGGTCGACGTCTCTTCAATCGTCTCTGTTCGACGCAGAAAGGTGGAAAAGGACACGGGTCGCTTGCGTCCTGAAAGGCGGTCCCCCCTCACACATGCCTCGGTCGCACCCTCATCCGCTCCGCCATTCTCCGGTGCAAGCAAATACGCCGACAAGGCGTTGTGCACGCCCTTGCGGACCATCATGCGGTACCACGACACCTGACGTTCCCAAGGATTGCGCACCACGGCTACGATGCGGGGACGCTCCGCAGGCAACACCGCATCGCACAACCTCATGTGGTGGGGCTTGATAAGCCGGGATCCACGCTCCGCGCGAAAGGCCTCCGTGATGCTGGTGCCGGCAGTTTTTTGGATGTGGACGAACAGCACGCCCAGTCGGGGATTGTGGATCATGTAGAACCCGGATGTTGCGGCGTTTCGCGGATGTCAGGAAATCGTGCTTCAAACCAAACGATGTCCTCCTGAAAGCGATCGCGAATTTCCCAGAGCTCCAGAGGCGTGAACCGCTCCGCGGATGTTGTCACGTTCTTGCGGGCGCCACGGGCCACAGGCGGAAGGCCCAGCGACACCAACAGGTCATCCATGCGCACCAGTGGCCACACTTCGATGTCTTCGGCCACCTTTCCGTTCTCGTCCTTTAAAAAATCCAAGATGCCCACGTTGTGTTGATCAAACCTTCCAAACACCTCGGCGTCTTCCGAGAAAAAATGGGTCAGGAATTCCCCCGGGCTCTTGGTGTACGCGGCGAGATCGCGGCGGTACACCTTGGCATATCGGTAGGCCGAGAGCACACGGTCTACGGGATGTCGCACCAAGGTGACCACGCGGTAATCCGGCGGTGTTGTCCACCCCATGCGTCCCAGTTCTCGCCATGTCAGATGCTGTGGGGTGTGACCATTCACCATGACTCGCCCGTCCGGCACATGCAAAAAAGGCCGGTCTCCAGCCGCCTCTAGGCATCCGGACAGGGTGTCTCCTCCACATTTGGGAATGTGGAGAAACATCACGCGATGTCGCAGGAACAAGGGCATGTCGCCCCGAAAATAGGCCTGAACACCCCTTGGTTCCCAATTCAACAGTCACTTGGGGCGCCGTCACGTCGTGGCGCGTTATCTTCGGGTCCGACATCCCTTCAACCTCGAACCAAGCACTCTATCCGTGGCGAACTTTTCCGACGACAAATCTGCGCTTGATGCGCTCCGCTCCCAGCACGACGCCCTTCTCGCCGAAGTTGGCAAGGTCATCGTGGGCCAAGATGAGGTGATCCGCGAGGTCACCACCGCGATTTTTGCAGGTGGGCACATTTTGCTTGTGGGCGTTCCCGGCTTGGCCAAAACCCTTCTCGTCAACACCGTCGCCCAAGCCCTCGGCTTGAGCTTCAACCGCATCCAGTTCACCCCGGACCTCATGCCGAGCGACATCGTGGGCTCCGAAATTCTCGACGAGTCCCGTCAATTCAAATTCGTCAAAGGCCCGCTGTTCGCCAACATTGTGCTCGCCGACGAGATCAACAGAACCCCACCCAAGACGCAGGCCGCCCTCCTGGAAGCCATGCAGGAACGTGCGGTGACGGCCGCAGGTCAGCGCTACCCCCTCCCCGCTCCTTTCTTCGTGCTTGCCACGCAGAACCCCATCGAGCAGGAAGGCACCTACCCCCTTCCCGAGGCACAGCTCGACCGCTTCATGTTCAACACGTGGGTCGATTACCCCTCTTTCGAAGAAGAGGTGAACGTCGTCAAGCAAACCACCACGGACGCGTCCTCGCGCATCAACGCAGTCATCAGCGGTGATGAGATCCTTGCCTACCAGCAGGTCATCCGTCGCATGCCTGTGGCTGACAACGTGGTCAACTACGCCGTGACCCTTGCCGCCTCGACCCGCCCCAACCGCGACCGTGCCACAGCCGAAGTAAATCAGTACCTCAGCTGGGGCGCTGGACCGCGCGCCTCCCAATACCTCGTTGTCGCCGCCAAGGTGCACGCCGCCCTCGCCGGCAAATACAGCCCTGACATCGAGGACGTCCAGGCCGTCGCCACACCCATCCTTCGTCACCGCATCGTCCGAAATTACAAGGCGGAAGCAGACGGCATCACCGTCGAAGCCATCATCGCCCGGCTGCTCTGAACGTAAATAGTCCCCGAGAAACTGCGACTTTGCTCACAGAGGAATGAATGAGAACTTCGACATGAATTATCTTGTCGGGCCAATGACCAGGGTATTCACCGAGCCGAAGTAGGGCGCGCGCATGACGACCGTATCGCCGTCGAGGATGAATTTGCGCTCGGTGCCGTCGGGCATCGCGACGGGCTGGGTACCACGCCACGAGATTTCCAACATGGAGCCGAAGGAACCTGGCTCGGGGCCACTGATGGTGCCACTGGCCATCATGTCGCCGGCGCGAAGGTTGCATCCGTTGACCGTGTGGTGGGCCAGTTGCTGCCGCATGTTCCAGTACATGTGACGGAAGTTGGAGCGACAGACAATGGCACCCGAGGAAGCGCCGTCGGGAATGATTTCCACTTCGAGCGGGATGTCGTAGTGGCTGTCGCCGTGGTATTGGAGGTAGTCGAGGACGGCGGGGTCTTGCGTGGGGCCGGCCACGCGCAGGTGATCGAGGGCTTCGAGGGTGACAATCCACGGGGAAACGGAGGAGCCGAAGTTCTTGCCGAGGAAGGGGCCCAGGGGGACATACTCCCACTTTTGGATATCGCGGGCAGACCAGTCATTGAAGAGGACGAGCCCGAAGATGTAGTCCTCCGCCTCGGCCGTGGAGATGCGCTCGCCGAGGGGCTTGCCGTCGAAGGTGACAAAGGCCATTTCAAGCTCGAAGTCAAGGAGGCGCGACGGGCCGAAGACGGGCGGATGGTCGTCGGAGGGGCGGGTTTGGCCTTGGGGGCGACGGATGGGTGTACCACTCAGGACGATGCTCGACGCGCGGCCGTGGTAGCCCACTGGCATGTGCTTCCAGTTGGGGAGCAAGGCGTTGTCGGGATCGCGGAACATCTTGCCCACATTGCGGGCGTGGTCCTCGCTGGAGTAGAAGTCGGTGTAGTCGCCCACCTCGACCGGCATGTGCATGGTGGTGGTGGCCACGGGGACGAGGCATGCCGCGCGCGATTCGGGGTCGTCGCGCAAGGCGGGGTTGTCTTTCGACAAGAGGGACTGCACGCGCTTGCGCAGGGCGACCGTCGTGGGCTTACCCAGCCGCATCAATGGGTTGAGCACCGTCGCCGTGAGCACCGCCTGATTCAACCCCAAGCCCTCGAGGTGGCCTTGGCTGTGCAAGGCACCCAGGTCCACAACCACGTCACCGAGGCGCATGCCGGGGCGCGGCGTGCCTTGGGGGGTGGAGAAGATGCCATAGGGCAGGTTGGCAAGCGGGAAGTCATGGCCCGCAGGCACATCAATCCAGGAGGTCACAGAGGCGTCGGTCATGACGCGAAATTAGGGCACCCGGCGCCGAGGGAGGTTGGCGTGGGATTGTCGAACTTTGACACCATGGAATTTGACCTCGAAGCGGAAAAGCAAGAGAGCCTCCGGCGCTACCGGGGCTTGCTTCGCGCGGCCAAAAACTCCAAAAAACGCGCGGAGCGCAAAGCGATCCGCACCGCCTTCGATGTGGCCCTCGAAGCCC
>JBEARC010000046.1:0-21279 GCA_041163465.1 Bacteroidota bacterium | reverse complement strand
CATGGCACCGATACTTGAGCATCTACCACTTCGGGAATGTCTTCCGCGCCAGCGACGATCTACGTTACGGCAAATCTGTGCGTTGCGTCCGGGATGCCGAGTGAGCGTAGCGAGCGAGTGTTAAACTCTTAATTCTTGGCCTTGCGCAGCGAGGCTCGAGGGAATGGCGCAAGCCCGGGGTCAACAGCGAAGCCTTGACGCCCTTCATGATTGGAAAAAGGCGTGCGATGCAATGCGCTTCGCACGTTGCTCTCTGGTGACCTTGATGTACTTCAAGAAACTTGACTCCGTTTTGTGGCCGGAGATGGCCATGATATCGAGGGTGTCGAGCCCTTTGAGGTAGGCATTGGTGCAAAAAGACCTCCTCGCCGTATGCGTGCGAATGATGTCGTATTTGGGCTTCAATGTGGCCCTCTTGATCCCACCTTCCGTTCTTTCAATTTCGACGCCCTCAGAGAGCCCCGCCATTCTTCCGAGCACTTTGAGATTTCGGTTCATCACACCATCGCTCTGGAATGGAGGAAGATGTCCATTCCGGGAAGCCATGATTGCCTCAACGATCGGATGAATTGGTATGGATACGCGCTGATCTGTTTTTTGGGATCGAACTTCGAACATGCGCGCGCCTTCATAAAGCCTGATATCATCTTCTGAGAGTTGCGAAAAGTCAGAAAAACGCAATCCTGTGTAGCATCCTACGACGAACAAATCCCTTGTGATTTGCAGCGAGGGGTGATTCCTAAGATCCAATGCGCGAATCAAGCCGATTTCCGCTTCGGTGAGGTAGATGTTGTTGACCTCCTCCATCAAAACTCGAAACTCCCTCTTTCGGTAGGCTTGGTTCACCTTTTGGCCCTGTTCATCGGCAAATCGAAGAACGCTTTTGACATGCCTCACAATCTTTCCGATGTAGTTCTTCGACAATTTCTCCTTTTCGCTGCCGCCCAACTCAGACCGCTTGATGAATGAGCGGTACCAATCCATGTCAACCTCCTCAACGAGATACCTTCCATGAAGGGTGGATTCCAGAAGATTGAGTCCTGTCTTGTACGATTGAATGGTCCCCTTAGAGCGCTTCTCACTTGAAGGAAGCCCTGGGTCTTCACAGTGGGCGATGAATCGCTTAAAAGCCTCTTCAAGCGTCCATGGAGAGTTGTTGTCCGATGCTGGCCTCTCTCCTCGGAACTCTTCAAGGATTGTTCTGTAGAACTCCCGCGATTGTTCTTGATTGTTCGACAATGCCCAAATCTCCTTCTGCTGAAGGAACTGCGCAAGGCGAGTCAGTTGGGCGCTGAGCACTTGGACCGAACTGTCCCGACTGTGTTTGATTCGGCCTCGCGTGCGATCCCAATTGGCGTTTGGAGGTAACTGCCAACCTGTAGCGAAGCGGTATTGGTGATTACGACGCAAGGAGATCCGCACGTAAATGTGCTGGGAGGCCTTGGTTTGTGAACGGAGGTAGAAGGAAATCAAAAGGAAAGTGTAAAGTGTCTACAATAGTGCCTACGCTTTTCCCCGAAAGTTCCACAATTTTTACCAAAGTCATACGAAATTCATCCAGAAATTGCAGTAATAACTGGGGTTTCATGTCAGTTTTCACCGATTATGAAAATTTCTTTGAAGGCGTGCAGAAGTACCGAAAGTACCTGGACATGTAATGTGCGTCGCGATCTTGAAAGTCGGAAGGTTTGAATGGTGCGTGAATGTGAACGAATTTTCGCTTGTCTTCCCAAGCGGCAAGGCAAATTTTGCAGTTCATTGTCTGGGCCGTGTCAAGAGCCGAGATCAGCTGCTCTTTTCTCCCGTCGTACATGACAAGACATGTCTTTCCTTGCGAAAAAGCCTTGTCCATGATGTCTGTCACCGCTGCGTGATCTTCGAAGGCGGGAAGCTTGACAAGACGTGTGGAAAAGATCCAGGTCATGGTTCGCCGATGCCAGGGAGAAGGAGCCCAAAGGACCACCAAACACCGCCAAAATTGTGTCGGCAACTTGCCACGCAATCGCCAGCCTCGACGTCTCAGGTACCACTGCCCAATCGCGAGCATCCAGCCTGGCGTGAGTCGAGGCTGAAGCCGTTGCTGTGGCCGTTGACGTTTCGTGGACTGAGGTTGTGTCATGATGCGGAGGGGGTGAGCGACCAAGGTCCTTGGAGCGTGGGACCTGCGTGAAGCATGGTGTTCAGGGTTGTTTGGAATTGAGTTCGACTCCAAGACTCCGCGCCCAACGAAGCGAGGTGATCGTTCATGATTTGACAATCCAACGGCCCAAACCCCCGGTCTTTCATCCATTCAATGAGGTGCACGAGCGCCACCTTGGATGCGTTGGTTGACGATGAAAACATGCTTTCTCCAAAGAACATACGCCCCAAGGATACTCCATAGAGTCCCCCCACAAGGACATCTTCGTACCAAACTTCGACCGAGTGTGCCACCCCCAATTCGTGAAGGGCGACATAGGCTTCTATGACCTCCGAGGTGATCCACGTGCCATGTCCATCCCGTGGAGCTTGTTGGCATCCCACAATGACGTCCTTGAATGCCATGTCCATGCTTACGTGGTAGCGTTTTCGGTTGAGTTCGTTGCGAAGGCTTTTGTGAATGCGAAGTTTGTTCAAGGGGAGAACGGCGCGCTTTTCCGGGGACCACCACAAAATGGGATCGTCGTCCATGAACCAAGGAAATGTGCCATGCTCGTAGGCTGCGAGGAGCCGGGCAGGGCTTAAATCCCCACCCACTGCCAACAACCCATGTTCGCCCGCAACGTCGACGGGCGGAAAGGTCAAATCGTCGCCAAGCACATGGACGTTCATGACGCAAAGAAACGCATGCACAGTGAATCAAGGACGCCGTTCCTTTGCAGGGATGAATGCCAAGGGTCTCCCATCCAATGTGCAAGACATGCCCGTCGAAATCAGAGCGATGGTTTCCGTGCTTTCCAGTGAGCTTCCCGGATGGGCGGCTCAACAGTGGGCATGTCCGCCAGGGAGACCCAAGGATGTGGATGCGCGCATTCGCCGTGCGCGCCGAGCAGGTGTCATGGCAATCCTGTGTCCCAACGATGAGGGGGCCTGGTCGGTGCTGTTGATGCAAAGAACGGAGGATGGTTCACCCCACAGTGGACAGATTTCTCTACCCGGAGGCTCGGAAGAGGCGGGTGATTGCGGTGATTTGAAACGAACAGCCATGCGAGAATGCGCGGAGGAGGTGGGTGTGGAACTTCATGAAAACCAGGTGATTGGCTCCTTGTCGCCGCTGTACATCCCCCCAAGCGATTTTTGGGTCTCTCCCTTCGTGGCATGGTGCTCCAGCCGGCCGCGCATTCGACGGCAACACGAGGAGGTGGCTCGGGTCATGTTTCTACCTCTCGCAAGCCTTCCCAACCCGGGCCTTCCATGGGGCAACCTCCCCGTCAAGATGGGGCGAGGGTCCATGCAAGTGCCCGGCATGCGTTGGGAGAACCAGGTGCTTTGGGGGGCTACCGCCATGATGTTGTCTGAATTGAATCATGCGTGGCACCTTGCATGGGATTCGTTGAAGGGTTGACCCGTTTGGCCTGACATGCGGGGAGAGAAGTTCCATTTCCGCCTTTCCTTTGCAGGGAAAAGTCAACCGATGAACACACTTACACATCCCGACGACAAGAAAGTGAAGGATGCCTTGAACAGGGCGCGTGAATCTGGGGATGCCCAGTGGATTCGGCCCCTGGCTTCGGCTTTCGCCGCAAGGCAGGAAGATGCCATCCGAGAGGAGATGGCGGACTTGTTGGGCACGCTGAAGGTGTCAGCGGCCGAAGGGGAGTTGCTGGCCATGCTTGATGAGCCAGAATTTGAGCATGTCAAGGCGGACCTGCTGTGCTTCTTGTGGAGTTGCGGATTCACTTGTCCCGGCAGGCTTGCCAAGGTGACACGGGTGGCCTGCGAAGGAGATTTTCGTCAAGCCATGGAAGGAAGTACACTGGTTGAGCAAGTCGAAAGCACAGAACACGAACAGGACGTGCTAGAGGCCTTGGTTGTAGTTCGTGAAGCACTTGCAGACTCCGGCAAGGCCGACATTCATCCCTTGTTACGCCCGTTGCATGATCACCTGGCCATGCTCAACAACACCATGATGTGACGCTGTTTGGAGCTGATGGTTGGCAAGGAGGGAACGGTCAATGCGAGGGTTCCACACGTCGTTTGGCGATGCGCTCAAGTGGCCCGGGACACGTTCCGAGGTGGCAATTCTCACAAGCCGTCACCACAGCATTGAAGTGGGAAGCGGATGGTTGGGCATTGAATTGCTCGATGGCCAACTGGTACAGCGGTGCATGGGATTCAAAATGGTCATTCACCATGCTTTCATCGGTGGGCTCGAGACCGAGCAAGGCATGCGATATGAGGGTTTGGCCTTTCCAAGAATGGGAAGGGTCGCTCATGACGGCCTGCATCGTCTGTTGCAATTGGCCATCCATGGCAACCATGGCTGCCGCGAGCGGTGAGCTTCCATTGGGTTGATTGGGTGCAAGGCGCGGTGCTGTGCAGGACGACGATTCGTCGGCACAACCTTGTGCGAAAAGCACAGCCAAGACGCAAGCACAGCCAAAGGCTGCAGAATGAAGCCACCGTGTCATTCCGAATCAGTCTTGGATCATGACGCCCGTGGCGGTGAAAGCCAAGCGCAACTCAGGTTCCTGGATGGCGGCAATTTCCGCTTCAGATTTTCCGGCATCCTCCGCGTAGTGGCGCAGGGCTTCGACCGTGAGTGTATCGTAAAAGGCTTCTCCCTGCAAGACCGTGCGCTTGCCTTCAGCCCCCTCCGTGGGGACAAAAAAGCCGTAGTCTTGAAATCTCACAAACACGGTGTCTGTCCCAGAAGCGACATCCATCCAGCATCCTTTTTTGGCACAGGTGGCCGTGATGGTTCCCTCGAGTTTCACTTGGGCTCGTCCCTCGGACGAAAGGGCCATGCGCACGGCTTGGGCGTCCATGGGTTCAGAAGTGTCAATCACCTGGCCATAAAAGGTTTGGTCTTCGTTCATGGCAGTGGGTTCCGGAGCAGATCCGCATTGCATGAGGGTCCACGCGGTGGTGAGTGCTGCGAACACAAGGATGGAGTGAATTCGATTCATGGGGTTGAAGGATCAAGAGTGGTTGCAAAAAAACAACATGTCAAACCAAGGTTAGTGGGTTCTTGTCATGTTTTCGTGGGTGATCAAAATCACGTCACCCATGGTCAAGGCGGCGCTGTCGGGAACCATCACATCACGTTGAATGTGGCCGTGAATGGTCATGATGGTGAGTTCAGGGTGGTTCTGGGTGAGGTACCAAACAATGCCCTCCTTGTGTTGGCTGTGGTACGCGCCGTTGACATGAACAAACGGGGTGCCATCGGTCAGATGTTGGCCAATCCAGTGGGCCATGGTTGCGTCTTTGATGGCTTGCGCCATGGGCAATGTCTCCCCGCCATGACCGCCGCCCATGGCGAGCATGGCATCGTAACCGGGAAGCGTGATGTCGAATGGAATGGGAAGTGCGGGGAGGTAGGTTTGGGCCTCTTCACTGAGGGATGACAACCCGTCGAGTCCATGTTTGTAGACATGCGAGGCGTATCTCCGCGGGATGTTGGTGGCCACGAAGGCCAAATGATGGTCTCGCGCCAACTCAAGAAGGGGATGGTAATCGGTGAAGTGGTTGGGCCACAGGTTGGCTGCAGCCTTGAATTTGTCTTCTTGGATGATGCCTTCCACAAACTCATTCACGACCAACTGGTCATCAGCCTCAAGCATTTCGGCACCCAAGGCAGGGTGAAGCCCCAAGTCGAGCAGATCCCGGACCAACTGGGCTTGCAACCAGTGCATGATTGGATCGTCATGCAATTCCCCAAAAAACACGACATCTGCCTGGGATGCTTGGGCCACGACTTCGGGCCAGGACAGTGGGTCGCCGTTGGCGTTGAACAAAGCATACGCCACCGGCGATTCGGCCAGGGCCTTTCTCACGGCCTTTTGAGCTTGAACCTCGCACACGGGCATCAGGAAGGCGGTTGCACCGATCCATGCAAAGAGGCAGTGTCGAATGATGTTGGTTGTGTTCATGGGTTCAGTTTGTGCGTCCTGGGGCTTGAAAGAGGGTTCTGTCAGAGGATTCTGTGATGGGCGATCCGGAATTTAGGTTTGCATCACCCCAGGCCGAAACGGCATGGACGCGGGCGAAGCGTTCGCGGCTTCGATGCCCGTGCTCACCCATCGACGTGTGTCCTCCGGATCGATGATGGCGTCAACCCACAGCCGCGCCGCTGCGTAATGGGGGTCTGTTTGGGTGTCGTATCGTGAGGTGATGCGTTCGAGCAGAGCTTGGCTGTCCGCCTCTGAAATTTCTTGTCCCTGTTTTTGAAGCGCTGCTGTTTCAATTTGCAGGAGCACCTTGGCCGCTTGCTCTCCGCCCATGACAGCGATGCGAGCCGTCGGCCAGGCCACGATGAGCCTGGGATCGTAGGCTTTTCCGCACATGGCATAATTCCCGGCACCGTAGCTGTTCCCGACAATGACAGTGAATTTGGGCACAACGCTGTTGGCGACAGCATTCACCATTTTGGCGCCATCCTTGATGATGCCACCATGTTCTGAACGAGAACCCACCATGAAGCCAGTGACATCTTGCAAGAAGAGAAGCGGAACGTTGCGCTGGTTGCATGTCATGATGAAACGAGCGGCTTTGTCTGCACTGTCAGAGTAGATGACACCGCCAAATTGAAGTCCTTGGGTCTTGCTTTTGACCATGCTTCGCTGGTTGGCCACCAAACCCACGCTCCATCCATCGATTCGGGCATACCCACACACGAGGGTTTTCCCATATCCTTTTTTGTACTCCGTAAAACTGTCTTGGTCTACCAGTGAATGGATCAAATCGTAGGTGTCGTAGGCCTCGCTGCGCGAATCAGGCAGGACAGCGGAAGCGCTTGGGCCCATGGGAGGGAGGGATGTCTCTCGGTGAAAGCCTGCATCCGCGGGCGTTTGCCCCCAATGAGAGGCCAACGTCCGGATCAGGTCCAAGGCTTCTTGCTCGTTGGCGACCCGGTAGTCCGTGACCCCGCTGATTTCATCATGCGTGGCAGCTCCTCCCAACGTTTCGTTGTCGATGTCCTCGCCGATGGCAGCTTTGACCAAGTAACTGCCGGCCAAAAAAATGGACCCCGTCCCTTCCACGATGATGCTCTCGTCACTCATGATAGGCAGGTAGGCCCCTCCGGCCACACAACTGCCCATGACAGCGGCAATCTGGGGAATGCCCATGGAGGAGAGTTTGGCATTGTTGCGGAACATCCTGCCAAAATGCTCTTTGTCAGGAAAAATCTCATCCTGCATGGGCAGGTAGACGCCAGCGCTGTCGACCAAATAGATGATGGGCAACATGTTTTCCATGGCAATTTCCTGCGCCCGAAGGTTTTTCTTTCCCGTGATTGGAAACCAAGCACCGGCCTTGACCGTCGCGTCGTTGGCGACCACCATGCACAACCGGCCGTGGATGCGTCCAATCTCCACCACGACCCCACCGGCGGGACACCCTCCTTGTTCAGGATACATGTCGTGTCCAGCCAAGGCTCCAATTTCGATTCGATCACAACCCGCGTCAAACAGCTTGTCAAGCCGCTCTCTCGCGGTCCATTTTCCTTTGGCATGCTCTTTCGCGATGCGCTTTTCTCCTCCACCTTGGCGAATCTTGGTCAGCAAGCGCTCCAGATCCGACACCCGCATGCGCATGCGGTCTTCGTTGAGGTTGTGTGCCAATTCTTTGTTCCTCGCCATGCCCCGAAGGTACATCAGCGGGCTACCTTTGGGGGCATGGGACGATGGTCCAAACGCAATTTTTTGCTCAGTCTCATGGCCTTGGCGGTGCTGCAACTGGCCGCTGAGGGTTGTGCACGTGCTCCCAAAGATCCACGGGGTGCGGTTCCCTTGTCATCTGCGGACAACGCGACGTTTCCATCAGAGCGATGGCCCGCATACGCCCGGGGTTTTTCGTGGGGAGTGGGATCCCAAGGCGAGACAGTCCTCATCATCAGGCAACCGAGAACGGAAGAGGTGCTTGCCGTGGTGGGCCTTGATGATCGTGCCTTGGAAGGAAACGAATGGCGTGCTTTTCCTCGGATTGTGCTGGGCACTGGGGGGGTGATTACCACGAGCACCACACATGTTGCCTTGCTCGATGCGGCAGGAGGTTTGGGAAGATGGGCTGGGTGCACGAGTTTGAAGTATCTACGCAACGACGCTACGTTGACCTGGGTGGCTGAACATGGTGTTGCCGATGTGTCTGGCGATGCAGGAATCCATGTGGAACGTGTCATGGCTCTGGATCCGGGTTTGGTGCTGGTTTCGCCATCCCATGATCTCCCGAGCCATCACGGATGGCCTGTGGTTCCCGTGACGGAGTACCTCGAACCTCATCCCTTGGGTCGTGCCGAATGGATGTGTGCCTTGGCTTGGATGGTCGGAGATTCTCTGCGAGGTGCACAGACCTTCGAGGAGGTACGCAGGAGGTACGAGGGGCTGAAGCAACCGTCGACCGACCTTTCGGAGTTGACCGACCCACACACTTCGACCGACGTTCCGAAGCATGAGGAACAAGGTCCGACCCTCTTTACAGGCAGTGTCGCCGATGGGATTTGGCATGCTCCCGGGGCGGATAGCTTCGTGGCGCACTGGATTGAGGATGCCGGTGGCACCTATGCTTTGAAGGACTTGGGAAGTTCTGGCAATGTGGAGGTGGGCATGGAGTCCCTGCTGAAATTGACGGAGCAATCCGATGCATGGGTGATGGTGACATACGACCCCGATGGCTTCACCGAGGAGGATTTGTTGGCCATGGACCCACGCCACGAAGCCTTGCTTCAGGGAACGGATGCTGTGTGGGTTTGCAACACAGCCCTTGCCGACTATTTCACGGACGTGGTGGTCCATCCTGAATGGATGCTCGAGGACTTGATGGCTCTGATCTCAGGCCAAACCCGAGGCCCTCATGGCTTGTTGGAAGTTCTCTCCTCAGATCCCAAGCCATGAAGGGGTGGGGGGTTTGGATGCTGGGTCTGCTCCTGGTGCTTGTACAACTCGCATGGGGGGAAGTTTCTCTTTCGTGGACTGAGGTTTGGGACGGGCTGAGGGGGACACATCCCTTGGCTGAGGCCGTGCTGTTGCAGGTCCGTTTGCCCAGGGTTTTGGCAGCTGCAAGTACAGGCATGTTGTTGGCCTCTGCAGGGCTGGTCATGCAGACGTGGTTTCGCAATCCGCTGGCGGGTCCGGGCGTTCTGGGGGTAACTTCGGGAGGGAGTTTGGGAGTCGCTGTCGGTTTGTTAACGGGTTGGGCAATTCCCGTGTGGATCTCCGCAGCTGCAGGGTGTCTTTTGGTCTTGTTGGGCGTGGCTTGGGCAGCGCGGCGATTTGCCTCTCCTGTGACGACGTTGGTCTTTGGATTGATGGTCAGCTACGCGGTGGGTGCTGTGGTGACCTTGCTCGAATCGCGCGCCGAGGCCGAGGCTTTGCAATCCTTCGTGTTTTGGGGAATGGGTACGTTTGGGCGTGCGGCCCTCTGGCAAGCGGGACTTCTGGTCGCGCTGTCTTGCGTGATTTGGGGTTGGCTCCGCCGTCGGTCGGCTTGGTTTGACGCATGGACCTTAGGCCCCGATTTGGCCCAAACCATGGGGGTCTCCAGACGGGTACTCGAGGGAGAAACCTTGCTTGTTGTTGGGCTTGTGGTTGGTTGGGTCACATCGGTGTGCGGTCCCATCGCTTTCCTAGGGTTGGCCACCCCTCATGTGTACCGTTTTTTCCATGCTCCAAGGGCTCACAGGGTCATGGCTTCGGGGGTGGCAGGCTGGGGCATCGTGTTGGGACTGGTATCCGATGGATTGGTTCGTTGGAGTGAGGCCGCTGCCTGGTCCCATTGGCCTTTGAATGCGGTTCTTGCCATGATGGGCGCGCCCGTGGTCATTGCGGTGATTTGGAAACGATCCCACGACATGTCATGAATTGGATGTTTTCACATGTTGACGTGGGGTATGAGGCTGAACGCCCCATGCTCAGCGTTGATCACGCTGAATTGGCGCCCTCCAAACTTCATGTTTTGCTGGGACCCAATGGTTCAGGAAAAACCACCCTGCTTCGAACCATGCTGGGTATTCAACCCTTGTTGGCGGGCGAATTGCGTACACCCAATGGCCACCTCATGACTCCATCGACTCCAAGGTTTCCGGGGGTTCTCAGCCGACAACGGTCGGGGACAAGTCTGAAGGCCTGGATGCGGTCAGAGGGGAATGCAGGGGGGTGCCGGACGATGCTGGGAGCACCAGCAAAAGCCAGTCGGGGTCTGTTGTGGACGGCAAGTGAAGTTTCATTCGTGCCTTCCACGCCTCCCAAGGAGGTGGGGCTTACGGTCCATGAGGTGCTGTCCTTGTCTGGGGACGTTGACGAGGCCATTGCTTTGCACCCCGCCTTGATTCAATGGCTGGAAACCCCTTTGGATCGGTTGAGTGATGGCCAAAAGCAGCAGGTGATGCTGGCACGTGCGGCCCTTCAATCACGCGCTTGGATTGTCATGGATGAGCCCACTGCCTTTCTCGATGTCTCCGCGCAAATCACGTTGTGGGAAATCCTGACCAAACTCGTTCAGGAGGGAAGAGGCGTGCTGATGGCAACCCACGACCTCCTTGGCGTGTCGCGTTGGCGTGAGCGGCATGAGCGAGGGGAGGCGCCTGCGTTGCAAGTGCACGGGTTGATTGGTGGAAATCTGGAACCCGTGGCAGAGCCTTGGACATTGGATGCCTTGGAGGCACACGTTTTGCGTTGGTCGCTTGCACCTTTTGGCAACTCCCGTTGAACAAAGGATGCATGTTGCCGGTACTTTTGCCAAACCCCAACATGCAAGACACACGTCGGGCAAGAAACCATGGCACGATGAACGTGCATGGCTTCCCAATCGCTGTCAATGCATTGGGGTGAAATCGAATGAAAATTCTCGTGGGATTGCTCTTTTTGGTGGCGTTTTTTGGTGTCGTCGAGACCCTCACCTACCGCGCGTTGTGGAAGGCCTATCACACAACTTCGTGGTGGCAAGGTGCCACCTGGGTTTGGTGGAGCATTCATGGTGTCGTGTGGGCGGCCTTTTTGGCTGCCTTCTTTCTCTGGCCTGAGTGGCGGTCAACCCATCCGGTTCTGCTGCGCACCATCATGGGCATCACCTTTGCCCTGACCATTCCCAAGATGTTTTTGTCGGTGGTTCAGTTGTTCGATGAACTTCGAGGCCTTGGAATGTGGGCTTGGCTGAAATTTCAAGACCGGCCGGCGGAGGGTGCCATGGCCCGAGGGTCGTTCCTAAACTACGTGGCCCAAGGCCTGGGAGGGCTCGTATTCTTGGGCATGGGCTATGGTGTGACCCGAGGCAAGTACGCCTACAAAGTGAGGGAGGTCAAGGTCCAACACCCCCGAATTCCACGTGCGTTTGAAGGATTGAGAATCGTTCAGCTGAGTGATGCCCACCTTGGGTCCTTCGACGGAACGCCAAAACCTGTGCTCAAAGCATTGCAGAAGGTACAGGCGCTTCAACCCGATGTGGTGCTGTTCACCGGTGATTTGGTCAATGAACTTGCGGAAGAGGCGGAACCTTGGATTCAAGCCTTTGCTGAATTGAAGGCACCCCTTGGAAAGTTCAGTGTCATGGGAAACCATGACTATGCGGATTACGGTCCTTTTGACAAGGCAGAACGTGAGGCGAGCATTGCCAAACTCAAGGCCATTCAGGCCCAGATGGGATTCCGCATGCTCGACAATGACCATGTGGTTTGGGAAAAGGAGGGGGAGCGACTTGTGTTGGCCGGTGTGGAGAACTGGGGGAAGGGATTTCGACAAAGTGGGGATTTGAATAGGGCCTTGGCGGGAAGCGGGGCTGAGAATGATTTCACCATCTTGATGAGTCACGATCCCACCCACTTCGAATTGCAGGTGATGGACGCAAAGGCTCCTGTGGAGCTAACCTTGAGTGGTCATACCCATGGCATGCAGATGGGCATTGAGATCCCATGGCTGGGGGTGAAATGGTCTCCTTCGGCCCTTTCTTACAAGCGTTGGGGAGGTCTTTACTTGGAGGGCCAGCAATACCTGCACGTGAACCGTGGGTTTGGTGTCTTGGGATTTCCAGGAAGGGTTGGAATGCCACCCGAAATCACCTTGATGACCTTGGTGCAAGGCAACCCTGAAGCCTAACTTCGCTCGCATCCTGCATTCGCGGGGCATACCTTTGTTTCAATTCGAATTCCTAGTTCCATGTCGGACGACAAGAAAGTCATTTTTAGCATGGTGCGGGTCAACAAAACGACCCCCACTGGAAAGCACATCCTCAAGGACATTTACCTGTCTTTCTTTTATGGAGCCAAAATTGGCATCATTGGAAACAACGGAGCGGGTAAGTCGACCGTCATGAAAATCATCGCGGGACTCGACGAAGCCTTTCAGGGTGAGGTTGTGTGGGCCGATGGATACACGGTGGGATACCTCTCGCAAGAGCCCAATTTGGATGAGACCAAAACGGTGAGACAGGTGGTGGAAGAGGGCACCCAGGAGGTGGTCGACGTGTTGAAGGAATACGAGGAGATCAACATGAAGTTCATGGACGAGGACATCCTGAACAATCCTGACAAAATGCAAAAGCTCATGGATCGTCAGGCAGAGGTTCAAGACCGAATCGATGCCCTCGATGCTTGGGAACTAGACACCAAATTGAGCATCGCCATGGATGCCCTCCGCTGTCCGCCGGATGATCAAAAAATCGGCGAACTCAGCGGAGGAGAGCGCCGTCGAGTCGCCCTGTGCCGGCTGTTGCTTCAACAACCCGATGTACTCCTCTTGGACGAACCGACCAACCACCTCGACGCAGAATCCATTGATTGGCTCGAACAGCATTTGGAGCAATACAAGGGAACGGTTCTCTGCGTGACGCACGACCGCTACTTTTTGGACAATGTTGCAGGATGGATTCTTGAACTTGACCGGGGAGAGGGTATTCCCTACGAAGGAAACTACGCGTCGTGGTTGGAGCAGAAGAGCAAGCGTTTGGCCCAGGAGGAAAAGCACGAGAGCAAGCGTCGCAAGGAACTTGACCGAGAGCTCGATTGGATTCGGCAGAGCCCCAAGGGCCGCCGAGCCAAGAACAAGGCAAGGATCAACAATTACGAGAGCATGCTCGCCGAAGGAACCAAGGAGAAGGACGCACGCCTGAACATCCCCATTCCCAATGGTCCCCGTCTTGGCAACAAGGTCATCGAGGCCACAGGATTGACGAAGGCGTTTGGAGACAAGCTCTTGGTCGAGAACCTTACCTTTCAGTTGCCTCCGGCTGGAATTGTGGGCATCATTGGTCCCAACGGTGCCGGCAAGACCACCCTGTTTCGCATGATCATGGGCGAAGAGACGCCTGATGATGGCACCATCGCGATGGGAGACACGGTCAAGGTCGGATATGTCGACCAGCGCCACGCGGACATTGACCCCAACAAGACGGTGTGGGAAGTTGTGTCTGGAGGCAACGAACAGATTGAGATTGGCGGCCAGTTGTTCAACAGCCGAGCCTACGTGAGCAAATTCAATTTCAATGGTTCGGATCAACAGAAAAAATGCGGTGTCTTGTCGGGCGGTGAACGCAACAGGCTGCATTTGGCCATGACCTTGAAGACAGAGGCCAATGTGCTTTTGCTTGACGAGCCGACCAACGACATTGACGTGAATACGCTGCGCGCGCTCGAGGAAGGCATCGAAGGCTTTGCAGGGTGTGCCGTTGTGATCAGTCACGATCGCTATTTCCTTGATCGCATCTGTACGCACATCTTGGCCTTCGAAGGGAACAGCCAAGCCTATTGGTTTGAGGGGACGTACAGCGAGTACGAGGAGAACAGAAAGAAGCGCTTGGGAGATGTGGGGCCTCAACGCATCAAGTACCGCAAGCTCGTTCGTGGATGACAGTGACCCAGCCGTATGTGGGACGTTTTGCCCCGTCACCCACGGGGCAACTTCACATCGGTTCGATGGTCGCGGCTGTGGCAAGTTTTCTGGACGCACGTTCCCATGGTGGTCGCTGGTTGGTGAGGATGGAGGACTTGGACCCACCCCGTGAAGTACCTGGGGCTGCGGACGACATCATGCGAACCTTGGAGGGATTTGGGCTTGTGTGGGATGGAGAGGTGATGCGTCAAAGTGAGAGGCATGAACGCTATTGTGACCAGCTCGATCAATGGCGATCCACGGGCACTGCTTTTGGGTGTGTGTGCTCTCGGCGGGAGTTGTCGGAACGAGGAGGCTTGGATGTCTATCCTGGCACATGTCGGGATGGCATCCCTCCGAACATGAACCCGCGATCGTTTCGATTCAGAATGCCCCACGGGGCCCCTTTGCAATGGGTCGACCGAATCCATGGCAGGCAGTCATGGAAGCGCGAAGACGTGGGAGATGTGATTCTACGCAGGGCCGATGGTCATTGGGCATATCACCTGGCCGTGGTTGTGGATGATGCCGATCAAGGGGTCACGGACATTGTGAGGGGCGCAGATTTGTTGGGCGCAACTGCCGCGCATCTGGCACTGCAAGAGATGATGGGAGTGACAACTCCCCGGTATGCCCATGTTCCAGTAGTCGTGAATGATCAAGGCCAAAAACTCAGCAAGCAAACCCTTGCCCAACCAGTCCTGGTATCGCGTGCCACGGAGGTGCTTGGCGATGTGTTGGCCCATCTTCGCCAAGCACCCGTGGCACCCGACAAGCCCGACCTCATGCTCGCCCAGGCCACGGCTCAATGGACCTGCCCTTCCTTGACAACCTTCCATGCGGACAGAGGAAATCAGACGCCCTGACGAGAAGGCCCAACACACCCTGGTTGATTCCTGAATTTCCAGCCATGCACGAGGCGACGGCAGGCCATTTCACGGACGCGCCCTTCAAATTTCACCCAAGGTCCAACATTCAGCGGGACCAACGGTCAGTCCTTCAACCGGTCGGCCATGCTTTTGCTGGCCTCTTCACTCCGCGGGTGGAACTGCTCAACTTGCTCTTTCAGGAATCGGTTGTCGAGGTGGGTGTAGATTTCCGTGGTCGTGATTTGAGCATGGCCCAACATCTCTTGCACGGCACGCAAGTCAGCTCCGCTTTCAATCAAATGGGTCGCAAAGCTGTGTCGGAAGGTGTGTGGACTCACGTTTTTACGGATTCCAGCAGCGACAACGCTCCGCTTCAGCATGGTAAAGGCCATTTGCCGTGTCATCCTGCGTCCTTGGCGACCGAGGAACAAGACATCTTCATATCCCTTCTGCGGAATGATGCCAGAACGGTAATGGCTTAAGTAGTCGTCAATCGAATCACACGCTTGCTGCCCGATGGGAACCACACGCTCTTTGTTTCCCTTTCCCAATACCCGGACCAAACCATCAATCAAATCGACACGCGACAATTGCAAATCAATCAATTCGGAGACGCGAAGTCCGCAGCTGTAAAGTACTTCGAGCATGGCGCGGTTTCGCACGCCCTCCCTGCGACTCATGTCCACTGCGTTGATGATGCGCTCGATTTCTTCGACACTGAGGACGTCGGGCAATTTGCGTTCCGGACGAGGTGCTTCGATGAGTTGAATGGGGTCGGTCTCCATGATCCCCTCGATGCGTAAGTACTTGCAAAAGCTCCGAACCCCACTCAACATGCGAGCCTGGCTGTTCCTCGCGAGGCCTTTGTCGTAAAGGTGTCCCAAAAACCGTTCGACATGCTCCAATTCGATTTCCATCGGCGCCTTCACGCCTTCCTCGGTTGTGGCGAACTCCCTGAATTGATGGATGTCTCTCATGTAGGCCATCACGGAGTTGCGGCTCAAGCCACGTTCCAACGTGAGATAATCGTTGTATCCTTTGACAGCAGAGTTCCAATCGGCAGCGCGTGGTGACATCAGTTACGGAATCCAAGTTTGGTTAGACATCAAAAGCGCTTCCTGCACAGTGATTCGCTCTCCTTCAAGTGACGCGGTGACAAATGCGTCGGAGGCCAATGTGGTCGTCCACACCCAATCTCTCAGGTCGTGAGCATCCGCATAGGTCGACACATGGTCTGTGAGGTATTTCCGCCACGCGGCGTCCCTTTCAACGTGCGTGGGCCGGTCGTAGCCTGTGGCTTGAGCAACCTCGGAAGGGGAGAGATCTCTGTGAACGGCGAGCAACTGAACAGCAAAACAGGGTGCGTCACTGGACGTCGCACCCACGGATGAAGTTTTGCCTGAAGGCACACTCCACCCTGCATTCGCAAGAGTTGGATTCAGTTCCATGCTTTCATTCCGAGCTGTCGGAGAGACAACCCATTCAACCTCGGCAAGATGCGAAGATTTTGTCGTTGTTCCAAATGAAATGTCAACAAGGCCATCGAACGCGGCATTCTGAATGTCGAAATCCTCAGGGCATTGCAAGCGATACGTCGGATTCAATTGGGTTACGTCGGCAGGCGATTCGAACCACATGAAGATTTGGCTCGTGGCTGTTCGTCTCAACGTTGCGCCTTGGGCATCCAAGACATCGCACGTACATGGCTCCGGGATGTGTTCTGACCATTTCAAAAAGCTGCCAGGTTGGATGTTGCGCAAGGTCAGCTCGATGTCGGCGGATGAGAAATCCGTCACACGGGCCTTGCGAAGCAACACCACATCTTCCAGGGTCGACTGGCGATCCAAAGCCGAGGGTTTGGGCACTTGGATGGACCCCAGCTTCCATTGTTCACGCTTTCCCTTTCGGACTTGTTCCCAAACAACATCGAGCTTCCCCTCGGGCGAATCAGGCGTCATGGCCTCGAAATCCAGGTGGATGTAGGAGGGGGGGCGTTCCCACATCCAGTGCCAATCGGGCCCTTGTGTCCAAGATTTGCTTGGACTTCCTTGACTCGCATTCAATCGCATGTTTGGATTGTCCCATTCGCGGGGCTGCAGGGTCAGGCGGCCTACACTGACATCGCCGGAAGTTCGAAGTTGCAAGTCAATGTGCAGGGAATGACTCCCTGCCGATCGGGAGTTCACATCCCATTCGGCCACGGGCGCACCACTGGTGAACATGGCGCCAAACAACGTAACAATGGGTAACAGGATGGGGGCAAACACGTTGCGAATCTCCGCACAGAACACGTCGGTTTGGGAGAGGGGCTAGGCAGGATGCTCACGTCGCAACGTGGACAAATTCACATGGGATGCACGTGGAAGGGGGGGGAGAACTCTCGAAAGAAAGTGTGGGACGTTGGGTTCAATCAGGCGATTGATTCTTGTGACAATGCGTTCAGAGGAGAATTTCCATTCCGGAACATGTGCCCGAAAAGAAAAATCCCGCTCCGACGTTTCGGAGCGGGACCAACTTAACCAAATTATCACTTGATGCTTAGCTCTTCGCTAAACTCACTTAAACATTTCAAAAGTACATTTAATGTTCTCAATGACCAAAAATTGTGTGACAAAATTTGACAAACACATTTTTTCGGCGCTGCGACGTCATCCTTTTTGATCTGGATGTTTTGGGTTTCGCTGTTTGTGCTATCTTTGCACCCCTCAATTCAGAGTCATGAAGCAAGACATTCATCCAGAAAACTATCGTTTGGTTGTGTTCAAGGACATGAGCAACGACTACGCGTTCTTGAGCAAGTCAACGGCAAACTCCAGGGAGACCATCACGTGGGAGGATGGCAACGAATATCCCTTGGTGAAGATGGAAGTCAGCCACAAGAGCCACCCCTTCTACACGGGCAAAGCTCAGTTTGTCGATACCGCGGGTCGTATCGACAAATTCCGTCAGAAGTACGGAAAATTCAACAAGAAGGAATCCAACGGCTGAACCCAAGGTTCGCTGTTCGCAAAGGCCTGCATTCAAGCGGGCCTTTTTTTATGCGTTGAAGGACCGGCTGAGCGTCAGGCCTTCACGTCCAAAATGGAAATGACTTCCGTCACAGTCAATCCGTATCCGACGTCGCCAGATGCTTTGGATGTGTCGCTCAACAGCGAGATATTTCTGACCTGGAGGTCTCTCAGAATTTGAGCGCCTATGCCACGGTCTTTTTCATCCAAACGATGGAAAACGGAGTGTTCCGGTGACTGCGCCAGCTGGGCGTAGGCTTTGAGTTCGTCGGCCAAGCCACCTCCTTGCCTTGATTTGTTCAAGAAAACCACCACGCCTCGTCCGGACTGCTGGATTCGGCGCATCGCCTCATGGAGCTGTGGTCCTTTCCCAAAGTCTGTGACTTGGAAAATGTCTCCCACCATGCTGGAGGCATGCATGCGAACCATTACAGATTCAGAAGGGTCCCATGCCCCCATCACCAAAGCGAGGTGGTCCACATCGTTCGTGGTTTGGCGGTAACTGATGGCCTGGAAGGTTCCAAACGAGGTGTTCAATTCCACCTCCGCGGTCCGGCAAATCAGGCTTTCGTTCGACAGGCGGTAGGCGATGAGGTCGGCAATTGAAACCAACTTCATGTTATGCTGTTTGGCCAACTCCAAGAGCTCGGGAAGCCGTGCCATGGTCCCGTCCTCATTCATGATTTCAACGATGACTCCGGCAGGTTCGAATCCGGCCAAACGCGAGAAATCCACGGCTGCCTCTGTGTGGCCAGGTCTGCGAAGGACGCCGCCTGGCTTGGCTCTCAGAGGGAAAATGTGTCCGGGACGCCCCAGTTCGGATGGCTGGGTTTGTGGGTGAATCAGCGCCTGGATGGTTTTGGAACGGTCGCTGGCGGAAATGCCGGTTGTGCAACCATGCCCGAGCAAGTCCACGGACACGGTGAAGGGCGTTTCGTAGGCGGCGTTGTTGGTTTGGACCATGAGGTCAAGCCCGAGTTCATCACAACGCGATTCCAGCAAGGGTGCGCAAATCAATCCCCTCCCATGCGTGGCCATGAAGTTGATGACTTCGGGCGTTGCGTGGCGTGCAGCAATCAAAAAATCACCCTCGTTCTCGCGGTCTTCGTCGTCGACGACGATGATAATCTCACCGCGACGAATCGCTTCGATGGCTTCTGGAATGGAATGGAGTTGTGACATCTCCGGCAAAGGTACGCTCCTTCAAACCCATCCCCTCGGCTGCATCTCCAAGCGCTCAAGTTTCGCAGTCTTTTCGTGCAATATCTTTGTGCCATGATTCGACCCATTGTGGCATATGGAGATCCCGTGCTGAAAAAGGAAGCGGAAGAAGTTCCGGAGAACTATCCGGAATTGGCGACGTTGATCGAAGACATGTGGGAGACGATGTACGCATCGGACGGCGTGGGATTGGCTGCTCCGCAGGTGGGTTTGTCCATTCGACTGTTTGTGGCTGACGGAACGCCTTTTTCTGAAGGAGACAACGGAGATGAGCAGTGCCGAGATTTCAAACGGGTGATGATCAACCCTGTGTTGTTTGATTTGTCGGAAGACCAAACCACCATGGAGGAAGGTTGTTTGTCCATTCCAGGTGTGCGAGAGCCAGTCACCAGGCCAACAAGTCTTGGCGTTGAGTATTACGATGCCTCCTGGAATTTGGTGGAAGAGCGTCTCGAGGGCATTGCCGCACGCATCGTTCAGCACGAGTATGACCACCTCGATGGCATCATGATCCCAGACCATGTGCCTGCAACAAAGCGCATGCTGTTGCACGGAAAGCTCCGCGACATTGGGCTTGGCAAGGTGAATGTGGACTACAGCATGCGTTTTCCAACCAAACGAAAGCGTTGAATCGGTGCGTTTGATTCACGATTCCATGGTTCAGGGAGTGGTTCGCCGGGGCTTGCGTCGCTGGACCTCGGTCTTGGCCTTGGTCCTCTCGATGGCTGGATGTGGTCCTGGTCAAGTCTCGGAACAACAAGGAGAATCGTTGCGCGCTTCCATTCGCCTGTTGGAAGACCAAGCCTTTCAAGGAGGCCAATTGGATGATGGGGTTCGTGATGATCTTCTCAAAGCCTACGGCGAGTTTGCCCGCCAATCACCCAACCATCCTTTTGTGGCCGAGGCGTTGTTTCGCCGCGCAGATTTGCTCGTCTCAAAGGGGAAATTTCAAGAGGCGATGTCCCAGTTGCAGGACGTTCACGATTCGTATCCTGCATTTGAGCGAAGGGCTCAGGCGGCGTTTTTGATCGCCTTCATCGCAGACACGCATCTCGGCGACAAAGAATTGGCGCGACAAGCCTATGCCCATGTCATTTCCCTGCATCCTGACTCTCCAGAGGCTGAGCTTGCGGAACAGAGCATGGTGTGGCTCGACAGTCAGGCGCCATGGGATTCGATTCGGACGGGAAGTCACGCCGTGGACTAGGCGTTCAGTGGTTGACCCCGAGCAGGAGCTTCCTGCCGGGTGATTGCCATGACATTTGATTGGTTCTTTCCCAAGGTGGGACGTAGTTTTGTGCTCACTTGAACCATCCTCTATGAATCGTTTTCCCGCAGGCGTCTTGACTGGCGCGCAAGTCTCTGAAGTTTGGGCCCATGCCAAGGCCAATAACTACGCATTGCCCGCTGTCAATGTCATTGGAAGCAACAGCATCAACGCGGTGCTTGAAACCGCCAAATCGGTCAATTCCCCTGTGATCATTCAGTTTTCAAATGGTGGAGCCAAGTTCAACGCGGGCAAATCGCTTTCGCTTTCGGACGAAAAGGCCGCCGTGCTCGGGTCAATTGCCGGCGCTCACCACATCGCCACGTTGGCCGAGGCGTACGGGGTTTCCGTGATTCTGCACACGGATCATTGCGCGCGCAACTTGTTGCCATGGATTGACGGATTGTTGGAGGCAGGAGAGGCCCACCATGCAGCGACGGGCAGGCCCCTGTTCAGTTCTCACATGATTGATCTCAGTGAGGACAGTTTGGCAGAGAACCTGGAGACGTGCGCGGCCTACTTGAAGCGCATGGCAGCGATTGACATGCACCTTGAAATCGAATTGGGCGTGACGGGAGGAGAGGAGGATGGCGTCGACAACACCGATGTGGACAGCAGCCGTTTGTACACGCAGCCTGAAGAAGTGGCTGAGGCGTACCAAATGCTGCGTGCAATCTCACCCAATTTCACCATAGCAGCGGCTTTTGGCAATGTGCACGGCGTATACAAGCCGGGCAATGTGGAGCTTCGACCGAGCATTTTGAAGGATTGTCAGGCCCATCTCGAAGAAGTTCATGGCACCGAGGCTCAGCCTGTGTCCTTTGTGTTCCATGGCGGCAGCGGTTCCTCTGTGGAGGAAATTCGCGAGGCCATTGGCTACGGTGTGGTCAAGATGAATATTGACACAGACATGC
>JBEARC010000045.1:0-2639 GCA_041163465.1 Bacteroidota bacterium | reverse complement strand
CAAGAACCATCATCCTCCGTCGCATTGGCATCGTAATTGTCGGCATTGGGATTCGTGCATCCCAACACAGCAACTGTGGGGAAAGAGAGGGTTACCCCCTCGTCGTTGAACGTTTCCGTGGTCTCATCATCCCATTGGAAATTCAGGGTGAGGTTCACGACACCATCCGTGGTCAACTGGGCGACCAACACGCGTCCGTTCTCATCGGCTTCAGCATCTGCACTTTGGTTGGGAAGCACAAACCAAGAGCCTCCGATGAAGGTGTCGATGTAGAAACCGCCACCATTTTCAAACGAATTGAAGTACGCATCCATCCCCACCTGTTGCACATCGCTTGTTCCATTGGAATCGGCAGACCCGATGGTGAACCAGCTGTCGTATTGAAGCTCCGGAAACGCAGAGAAAAACAAGGGGTTGATTCCTTGGGCAAAGGCACCACCCACAGGCGCTTGGTAGAAAGTCGTGCTCACTGCCACGTTCATGGGCGCTGTTTCCAAAGCGTACACGGCCACCACTTCATCGGTGGTGTTGTCGAATTTGGCGTACACCCGATAGGTCGTACCAAACTCAGATTCTGCCACAACGTCATATTCCAACCCCACAAAATTGGCCAGAACGGGGAACGTCATGAGGGCCAACAAGGCCGAGGAGAAAAGATGCTTCATAAATTTGTGTTTCAAGGATTTCGATTTCGATCACGCCCTACAAACTCCGTCGAGCAAGAGAACGGCAATACAGAATTCCCCTAATCTACACAATCCTCCACTTAGTAGCCAAAAACAACCATCTAAAAGCAACAATTATCACATTGAGCGCCTGGAAATTTTGGCCGTTGTGATGGCATTCAGGAGTTGGCTCGTGGAGGCGTCATGTGATCGGTCAGACGCGTGGTTCACATGCTGCAGACAGGGCAGCAAAACATGGGCCATGCTTTTTCCCAATTCAACACCCCACTGATCAAAGCTCGCAATTCCCCAAAGCACCCCCTGAATGAAAATTCGATGTTCATGCATCGCAATCAGTTGCCCGAGCGTCCGCGGGCTTAATTCATCAAACAGCCAAAACGTCGATGGCCGATTGCCTTCGAAGCGTCGATGGGGCTGGCCCGGGGGTGGTTGTTGACCTACAAGCAACGCCTCAGCCTGAGCCAATGCATTTGCCAAGAGCATGTCGTGCATGGCTTCATGGTCGCTGGTAGGCTTCGCAAAGGCCAAAAAATCCACGGGATGAATGTCGGTGCCTTGGTGTAGCAACTGGAAAAAGGCGTGCTGACTGTTGGTGCCTGGCTCCCCCCACAACACCGTGCCTGTCGACCACGTCACGCGATCACCGCTTCGCGTGACCGACTTCCCATTGCTCTCCATGTCTGCCTGTTGCAGATAGGCCGGCAATCGGCTCAAGTCCTCTGCGTACGGGATGACAACATGAGAGGTCCAGCCGAGCACCTGCTGGTTCCAATGTCCAAGCAAGGCCAAAATCAATGGCAAATTCTCTGATGGCTGGGCATTCTGAACGTGAATGTCTACCTCCCTCGCACCTGACAGGAACGCACGAAAATCCTCCGCGCCAATGGCGATAGCAATGGACAACCCCACAGGGCCCCACATCGAATAACGTCCACCCACCCAGTCCTCAAACCCAAAGGTCGCTTCCGGGTCAATGCCAAAGGCGCCTGTGGCCTCCAAGTTGGTCGACACGGCTGCCATGTGAGTCGCAGGATCGCTCCCACCATCAATCAACCATTGTTTGGCCAAACATGCATTGGCCATGGTTTCCTGGGTGGTGAACGTCTTGCTCACCACCACGAGCAAGGTGGTTTTGGGATTCAACCGCGACAGCACGGCCTCGACATGTGCACCATCCACATTGCTCACAAAATGGCACGCTGGACCGTCAGCATTGCGTCGAAGGGCCTTGACAGCCATGGCTGGACCCAAATCCGAGCCCCCAATGCCGATGTTGACCACATCGGTGATTTGGCCTTGCTTGTGGCGAGAACGAACAGATTCGGCGAACGCCAACATGCGCTCGCGTACTTCCAAGACCCCCGCCATGACAGACTGTCCATCCACCTGAAAGGTGTCCGTGCTGTCTGCACGCAGAGCCATGTGAAGCACTGCACGACCCTCTGTGGTGTTGATTTTCACTCCTGCAAACACATCCCGAATCGCTCCTTCGATGTCAGCCTCCCGTGCCAATTCGAACAGCGCCGCGAGCACCTCAGCGTCCACGCGTTGTTTGGAAAAATCAAGCAGAAGCCCCTCCCATTGCCGACTCAACACCTCAGCTCTCTCGGGGTCTGAGGCAAAACACGACCGCACATCAAGGGATGCCTTGGATTTCGACAATGTCAGCAAGGCTTCATGTGCCTTCGACGCTGACAAATGAAACGGGCGCCAAGAAGCAGCGGCATTATCGGCCATGGCAGTTCACGGCGTTCAAATCCTCAAATGCTTGCTTGAGACGAGACACAAATGCTTCCTCTCCCTTGCGTAACCAAACCCGTGGATCGTAAAACTTCTTGTTGGGTTTGTCATCCCCTTCGGGATTTCCGATTTGGGATTGCAAGTACCCTGACTTGTCTTGCACGTAATCTCGCACTCCAGACAGGAAAGCCCATTGCATGTCTGTGTCAATAT
>JBEARC010000044.1:0-2554 GCA_041163465.1 Bacteroidota bacterium | reverse complement strand
GGTGCCTGCCACCGCTCCCCAAACCATCGCGCGGTTCCCGATCCGGCGCCCCAACACGACCTCGCCCACAGCGGCACCCAACACGATCTGCGACAACGAATCCATGACGCAAAGGTCGCACACCCTCATGTGTCACAACTTGCTGACCTGGACAAATCGTACCTTGGAGCCAAATCCCTTACGATGATCTCCCCTCTCTCCCTGAAATCCTCGCTGTTGGGCGTGCCTGCACTCGCCCTTTGGCTCGCCTTGTCTGCCCCAGCAACAGCCCAAACCCCTGAAGGCGCGTTGACGCGTTACGCGAGCGAACTCGCCAACCAGTTTGTGCAAGTCACACTCAACGACGGCACCTTGAAATATGGAAAGCTTGTGGCGGTGACCCAGAGCGACGTGGTGATCGACGTGGTCGGTTTGGGCCCCACCTCCATCCCCAAGTACCTGGTACAAGACCTCAGTGCTGTGCAAGTGGACGCCACGCAAATGGAGCAAGGGTATGCCTACGTCAGCAACCAGCCGAGCCGCTATTTTTTCGCCCCGTCTGGCATGCAGCTGCCTGAAGGCGAGGGCTATTTCCAGTCCAATGTTGCCTTGAACTCGGTGAGTTATGGATTCACGAAGAACCTCACAGCCGGGGTGTTGGTTTCGGTTGTGGGGGCAGGCCTGACGGCCAAATTCGGGGGCGAAGTCAAGGAAAACGTGCATATGTCGGTGGGCGGGTTGGCTGCCATCGATTATTACGGCAACCTGGACCGTCCGTTGATGTTGGGGTTCGCCAACGTCACGTTTGGCGACGAAAACAAGAACCTGACCTTCAACGTCGGCATGGGCAACCGCTTCGACGACGGGTACTTCTACTCGGGGATGACCGTCGACTCCACCTACACGCAGGTGTGGGACGGCTCGTACGTTTGGAACACCGTGTACACCTACGACACGCGCAATGAGGAATACCAAAACCCATTCTTGTTCAACGTCAGCGGCATGTTCCCATTGATGGCCAACCGGTGGTTCATCACGGAAAACTACCTCGTGGTTCCCGCGTTTCGTCGTTCGGACCCAGTCGCACAAGTGCCACCCTATGAAACAGGTTACCCCGCATGGAGCACCGAGCCTCAAATGCGGTCGGACCCGGGAGGAGGCGTTTCCATCGGCATTCGGAGCTACAACAAACGCACGGGGTGGCTCTGGGATTACGGCCTTGCCGGGGTGTTCTCCGGCGGATCGGGGTTCCCAGTGCCGTGGTTCTCTTTCACGCTTGAATTTTAACGGCCGAGCAGGCAACGCCTGAAGCTCCTCGGGCGTTTCTTTGACACGTGATTCTCAAGAAACCTCGCTTTTTCCTGGCCGTGGTGGCAGCCTTTGTGTCTGCCTTGGCCGCAGCCCAAACCCCCACCCGCCACACCCTCAGCGGCTACATCACGGATGCCGCCACGGGCGAGACGTTGATTGGCGCCACGGTGTGGGCGGAATCGCTGTCCCAAGGCGTGGCCTCCAACGTCTACGGCTTTTACACCTTGACGCTGCCCGCCGGCACCTACGACGTTCGCGTCAGCTACCTCGGGTACACCCCGCGGCGCTTCGAGGCGGACCTCACGGCCACGGACGTCAAACTCAACCTCGAACTGCAGCCCGGCCTGGAATTGGGCGAAGCGGTGGTGACGGGCGAGAAGGAAAACCGCATCGAAGAGCAGGTGCAGATGTCCAAAATCGAAGTGCCCATCGACCAAATCAAAGCGCTCCCGGCCATCGGCGGCGAGGTCGACCTCCTCAAGTCGCTCCAGCTGTTGCCGGGCGTACAGAGCGGGGGAGAGGGCACGAGTGGCCTGTACGTCCGCGGCGGCTCCCCTGACCAAAACCTCATGCTCCTCGACGGCGTGCCGTTGTACAGCGTGAACCACTTGTTTGGGTTTTTCAGCGTGTTCAACGCCGATGCGGTCAAGAACATGAGCATCACCAAGGGTGGATTTCCCGCGCGCTTTGGTGGCCGTTTGTCCTCGATCCTGGAGATCAACATGAAGGACGGAAACATGCGGGAGTACCACGGCGACGGCAACATCAGCATCATTGCGAGCAAACTCACCCTCGAAGGGCCCATCGTCAAGGACAAGGCGAGCTTCATGCTCAGCGCCCGCCGCACCTACCTCGACCTGCTGCTCAACCCGCTCATCGCTGCCGCGACCTCCGACGACCCCAGCTTCGACACCGACCCGGCCTACTATTTTTACGACCTCAACGGCAAGTTGAACTGGCGGGTAGGCGATCGTGACCGCATCTACCTGAGCGCATTCTCGGGGTTCGACGACTTCGGCGTGCGGACCTCCAACCAGTCGACGTTTGAGGGGGTGACGAACCGGTCGGAGGTGTCGTTTGGGCTCGATTGGAAAAACCAAATCCAAGCCCTCCGTTGGAACCACGAATTGGGCCCGCGCATGTTCTCCAACGTGTCGCTCACGCACAGCATCTACAACTTCAACACGGGTGTGGATTTCCTCGACGAAGTGACGGAAAACGGGGAGACAACGTCCTCCCGCTTCGCGTCGCTGTACCGGTCCGG
>JBEARC010000043.1:0-9583 GCA_041163465.1 Bacteroidota bacterium | reverse complement strand
AAATCGAGCATGAACTTGACCAAGGACTTGCGCTCGTCCTCGGTGATGATGCCGTCTTCGAGAACGTCTGCTACCAAGCTTGAGATGCCGTCGAACAGGAAGTGGCCTTGGAGGTGGTTGTGCGTGTGGAGCCATTTTCCGATGGCGTGAACTTCCTCATTGTTGAGGATGCCGTCAGAGAGCACCCCGTGGAAAATGCCCTCGAGTTGACGAATCTCAAGCGCTTGTCCTTCGAAGTATTCATGGCCCAAGCGGTTGGCGAGCCACATGAGATCCTGCAACAATTCGAAATGCTCGTCTTCCGGTGCGCTGTCGATTTCGTCTATCAGAGAAATCAATTCATCCCACGGTGACATGGACATCCAGTCGTGGTTTGCGCGTACCCATTCGTCGAGCTCCGTCAACTCCATGCTGTCCACACGGTTGTCCGCGAGCACCCCTTGAAGAAAGCCAGCAAGCTCGCCGAGCCCTTTTTCCACAGCCAACATGAGTCGTTTCCCATTGGTGTTGGTGGCGTTTTGGAGTCCTGTTTTGGGATAGCGACAGGTGTAGTGGGCGACATCTTCAGGATTGACTCGTCGCGCCACGGTGGGATCGAGGAGATGGCCTTCGCAGAGGATTTGAAAGATGTGACCGCAAGCACGGGCGTCCTCGAGTGCGTCGTGGTGAACCAGGTCGATTCCAAACTCTTCACACAACGTGTTCAATTTGTGGTTCGCCAGAAGGGGCCACGCTTCCTGGCTGGCTTTTCTCGTGTTCAACCAATCACATTCGGGGAATTCAAAGCCTTCAAGAAAGGCTGCATGACAGACGCTCTGCCAGTCAAAATCCCCGTGGTGAACGACCACTTCGCCATCGCAAGCCTCTTTCAGTTGAGGGTAGATCTCCCGAAAGGAGGGCGCAGAACTGACGTGTTGAGATTGGATTCCGTGAACTTGAATGTTCCGAGGCAGAAACGCCGAATTCGGGTTAACCAAGGAGCTGAATTCAGAGACGATTCGGCCGTTTTCGAACAAGGCCCAGCCTACCTGGCAAATGGAGCTTCGGTCGGAGTTGCTCGTTTCGACGTCGAGGGCGAGAAAGCGGTTGAACATGACGGTTTGGGTTGGTTGGACCGAAGATAGGAATGTGAGGGATTGCCGCCCTTCGGGCGACGATGCCGGGACAGGGGCTGCTCTCAACCCCAGAAAGCTCCAGCGCGCCGCGAGGCGCGCTTGCTGTTTTTGTGCCCTTCGCCTCCGACTCAAGCAAGCTTGGTCGGAGTTTTTGGGCACAAAAAAGCCCCAAGCAATTGCTTGGGGCTTTCTGGGGTGGGAGGTCCGAAGCGGATTCGAACCGCTGTAGCAGCTTTTGCAGAGCTGAGCCTAGCCACTCGGCCATCGGACCTTTTTCCAGGCGAGGGGACGCCGTGGGCTTGCGAATATACGGAAATCCTCGCCGTGGGGTTTCGTTTTGCGCGTATAATTTCATGACAAACGCCTGTCAATGGGGCAAAAAACAGGGGCTGTGGTGGGTTAGCTTTGCCGCATGATTTCACAGAGTTGGATTCCCAATGCGTTGACCCTCGGCAATTTGCTTGGAGGGGTTGTGGTGTGCTGGGCGGCGGCGTCGGGGTCGTTTTTGGGAGAGGCTCTGGTGGTCGATTGGACAGACCAAATGGTGTTGTGGAGGCAAGAGGCTTGGCCTTCGGGGGCTGAAGCGCGAGGGGTGCAGATGGTTGCGGTGGTGTGGACGCTGGCGATGTTGTGCGATGTGCTGGATGGATGGGCGGCCCGGAAGTTGGGGGTGGCCGGATCGATGGGGGTGCAGCTCGACAGCTTGGCGGATGTTGTGACGGGAGGCGTGGCGCCGGCGATGGTGGCCATGCGCCTGTTTCAGGAGGACGGAGGGGTGGGGCTGACGTGGGAAATGTTGGCGGGCTTGGGCGTGGCGGCGGCGGCGGCGTATCGGTTGGCGCGGTTCAATGTGGCTGCGGAAAGCGGGAAGGGTGGGACGCACTTTGAGGGGCTTCCGGCGCCGGCGGCAGGGGTGTTTTGGATGGGCGTGATGCTCGCGTGGGGTGAATTGAAGGGCGGGTTTGATGTGCTGATGGCGGTTGGGTTGGCGTGGATTGGGCTGGTGGTGGTGCCGCTGGCGATGGTGAGTCGCAGGAAGATGTGGGGATTGAAGGGGTGGGGCAAGGAGCCTGGGGTGGACCGTTGGCGGGCGGTATTGATGGGGGCGATTCCGGTTGTGGGTGTGGGGACGTGGTTGGGATGGGGAAGCGTGTTTCTCGCTGTGCCGCTGTGTTTACTTTTGTACCTCGGTTTGGCCTTGGCAACGACGCCACAAAGGCAAACCCCATAGATTCACACCAGACGCACCATGAAATTTCGCGCCGACATCGACATCATGCCACTTCCAGCGCTGCTTGACCCGCAAGGAAAGGCTGTTGGAAACAATTTGCCCAACATTGGACTGAGCAGCATTTCCAATGTGCGGATTGGAAAGCACATCACATTGGAGGTGGAGGCTTCAAGTCAAGAGGTGGCCGAAGCCCAGGTGAATGAGGCGTGTACGAAGTTGCTGGTGAATGAGATCATGGAAGGGTTCTCCTTCCGGTTGGAGGCCTTGTGACCTCGAGACCTGTCAAGAACAGGCCGTGTTGTAATAAATCAAGAACATCAGCATGTCATTGACATCGATGGAACCGTCGCTGTTGAGGTCATTCTGAGGAGGTGCTGACCCTGAGTTGTAGTGGAGCAGGAACACGAGCAAGTCGTCGACACTTCGTGTTCCGTCGCCATCGAAATCGGCAGGGCAAGGTTTGTGCGCCTCGATGAGGGACAAGGCCTTGTTCAAGGCGTGTTCCGCAACTGCAATGCCGATGCGTCGACCAGGGAGGTCATCGCAAGGGGGGTGGATTCCTCCCCAAATGCGAGACAAGCTGCATTGGTCGGAGGCGTCGCGGTAAGTGGCCCATTGCAGAACCACATCGTGGGAGGGGCCTTCTTCAAAGACCAAAAATTCATGCGCAGGCGCATGGAATTCGCCCATGCCTCCCGGGAAAAAGGGATCGCCTGTGATGAAGGTCAGGACTTCAGCTGCTGCCCGGGAAAAGGTGGAATGACCACTGACATAGCCAGCGAAGGGGGGCGTCACAAAGGAGGGGCGTTGGTAGGGCCACCACCGTTCAGCCAAGATCCATCCCACCCCTGCCTCATCCGTGGCAGGATCGTCCATAAAATCGGGGCCTCGCCAGGCGCGCACCTTGATCTTGTTCAGGTGTTCCGGCTCGGGGAAATCGGGATCATTGTCGAGAACCATCTCGCAAATGCCTTCGACCAGAGGCAACCCGACCGGGTCAAAATTGGGAAGGGAAGGGTCGGTACATTGGCCCTGGCCTTGCATCCAACGAATGGCCGAGACCGGACGAATGTAATCGTACCACCCTTTGTGGCTCCAGGCCGCAATGGCTGCGTCGTGCAAGGCCCCACCCAAGGTGAAGTAGGCACAAACCTGCCAGTCGAACAAATCCCAAGGCTCTCCTTCTCCTTTCCAGGTGGGCGTGAATTGAGGGTGGTCAGTGACCCCATTGAGAAGGGTGAACCAATGACCTGGCGGGGTCTCTGAATCGGGCCCATCAGCCCAAAATTCAGCCAGAACCCGGGTGTAGTCTCCCCGTGGCACCCACTGGGGCTCGTAGGGTTCGCCTGTTGATGGATTGGTGGCATGACCTTCTCCCGGGTCTCCACCATTGTGCCAATTGTAGAATTGGTCGTATTGGCTGAGGTCGAGAGTCAACATGGTTGGGTCGACGTTTCCGATGTTTCCGGGACTGATGTCCCACCAAACCCCATCCTCGTGGTGAAGGTGTTCGGACCAACGCAACACCATGGAATGGCCCCAGCCGTAGGGGCTTTCCAATCCGTCGGAGGTCAGCATGGGCGGTGGTCCTTGGTCGAGCCATACAGGGTAAGGCCAACCATCTCGGAAGTGCACGGTTTGAACGCTGTCCGGCAAAGCGAAGGGGGTGACGAGCCCCCACTCGGGGCTGAGAAAGGGCGGGGTCTCATTCTCAGAAATGCCACTTTGTCCTTGAAACGTACTCAAATTGATGCTCTGCCAGCGATTCATGTCCACCAAGGTTGGGTTTCCTGGCACGGTTTCGATGAACAAATCAGGATTCACAGGGGCGTAATGCTGGTTGGCGAAGTCGTTGGCTTCGTTGCTTCCATCGCCCAATCCGTAGGCCAACACAGCGGCAGCAATGGCGTTTCCGAGCGCGGCTGGACCGTGCGTGGCATAGTCCGTGCTGGTCAAGTTGTGGATGCCGCCCGAGCTGTTGAATTGCTGGTAGATGGAAGACAAGGTGGCGGTGCCTCCGGGGGAGTTTTGGAACCGAGCCCAGAGCAACCGGTACGAGGCGTAGTTGATGGCAGTTTCTTGTGCCAATCGCCTCGCCCCGTTGTCTTCGATGGCGGCCATGCCTGCATCGACGAGGTATGGCGCTGCGATGCTGTCGTATGCCGCCCAGGCGTCATACACGGCGAGTGACCAGTGGTGCAGGTTGCGCGCATGGATTGTCGGTCGGGCGTAATCATGTCGGATTGCCTCGAGAAGAACTTCATTCCACTCCCGAACCAAGGTCTCTTGACCTGATACATTCATTGGAAGTGCTGCCCAAAGCATGGTCACGGACAAGACGGTGTGCGTCCATGTCGTGTTGAGGAAGCGGAGAGGGCGATCAAAATTCATCAGACACTTGGATTCAAGTCAACAGCTTGAGCAAGTCAAGATACAAAATAATTATGGTAAATGACAAGAACTGTCACAGGCTCGACATCCCATTGTGACCCGCTACAGACCCGCTTCGAAGGAGTCCGTGTCAAGGGGTGATTTCAGAGCCAGCCCGTGGCCAACAGCAAGGCGAAAAGTTGCGCGGGATTGGGCTTGCCCTCAAACAACACCACCCGATCGCTCCAGTTTCGGCTGTCCTCTCTGTACAAGCCCCACACCGATGCGCCTCGGGATGCTCCCATCACGGCATTCTCCTCGCGCAAGGTGTACACCACGTCGAGCGGAAAGGTCGAGTCGCCCTGGAAGATTTGGTCTTGGTGTGCGGTGTACAAAATGGCATGGGTAAAATGGGAGTCCCCAGCCATGAGATGGCCCTCCCGAACGGTGTAAAGCACATCCAAGGCGCTCGTAGAAAACCCTTGGAACAACGTGGCTTCGTCGCTTCTGTCATCGCCCTGCAGGGTGAAGACGACGTCACCTCGCCAGTCTGGGCCCAACCGGACAGTTTGGCCGTCCACGTGAGCTACCATGGTGGACCACATCATCGATTCGTCGCTGTGCATGTGAATGCGTTGTGCGAGCAGGGAAGTAGATGGCAGGCAACAAGCCAATCCGCAGAGCAGCACGACCAGGCGCCAGGGCGCAAACATTCGATGGCTTGACGCGGGATGACTCACACAGCCAAGGTCGCCACGTCGCAGGCGATTTTCCAAGCCTGCGTCAAATCTTCCACCAAATCTTCGGGGTGCTCCAGTCCAACGGAGAGGCGCACGAATCCTTCCGTGATTCCCGTCTCTTCTTTGACGTGGGCAGGGACACCTGCGTGGGTCATGCTGGCTGGATGTTCGGCCAAACTTTCAGTCGACCCCAAGCTCACAGCCAGTTTGAATACCTTCAAGCTGTCCAAAAATGCAAAGGCGCCCGCTCGCCCTCCCGGGACAACCAAGCCGACCATGGCTCCGCCTCCCTTTTGTTGGGCCATCGCCGCGTTGACATCGAGACCTGCTGTGGCCAGGTCTTCAACCCATGCAGACCGCACGGCTTGAGGTCCACACAAGTCTCTGAGGTGAGAAAGCACACGCTTTGTTGTTGCTTGCTGACGTTCCACACGAACGTGGAGGGTTTCCATGGAGCGGGCAAGCATCCACGCGGTCCAAGGGTCCGTCATTCCACCGAGGAAGGTTCTGAATTCCTTGACTTTGGCCACGATGTCAGCCCGCCCAGAAGCCGCTCCGGCAATGAGATCGCTGTGTCCCCCGAGGTACTTGGTCGCAGAGTACAGGATGAGGTCTGCACCTTCTTCTAGAGGCCTTTGCAGGATGGGGCCGAGGTAGGTGTTGTCAACCATGACCACAACGCGATGGTCAGGGGTGGATTGGGTTGCAGCCCAGTCTGCCGCAGAACGAATGCGCCGAACCTGCATGGTGGGGTTGGCGGGGGTTTCCAAATAGATGATTCCTGGCAACTGTCCTTCCGCGTCCTCCAACGCCTCGTTGAGCTGTTCCAAATCTCCAATCGCCCGGACGTCTCGGCCCATGGTAGGCATCACCTCGTCCAAAAAATGTTGCGTCCCTCCGTACAAAGGCCCCACATACCACACGGGCCGGTCAGCTCCAGACCATGCGAGCAGAGCCGTTGAGATCGCAGCCATGCCGCTGGAAAAGAAGGCGGCGTCATCACTTTCATCCCACGCAGCGAGACGGGTTTCAGCAAGGTTGAGGGTGGGGTTGCCGAGCCTGCTGTAGATGAAGCCTTCAGGGGGTGTTTCAGCACCTTCCACCCCGTAGGCGGTTTCCATGTGAGCGGCACCGGTTCGCGCATCGGGAAAGACAAACGTGGAGGCCGGATGCATGGGGGGCTTGACCGCAAATTGATTGGCGGCCGAAGGCGTGTGACCCGCGAACATTGCGCGCGTCTCAAGGTTCTTCTTCATGAATCAATGTTAATCACATGTACACCCAATTCCGCACAGAACAAAACAAATAGGTTAAATTTAGATATAAACATTACATTTGTTTTGTCATGGATGCCTTAGACAAAACGATTTTAGAACATTTGGAGTTTGATGGGAGAAGCAGCATGCAAGACCTCAGTGAATTGACGGGATTGAGTCGATCGGCCGTGTTCACGCGGGTCAAGCGAATGGAGGAGCAGGGGATCATTTCGGGCTACACCGTCCGGGTTGACCGAAAAAAACTGGGGATGGCGATTCGAGCCTACTGCAACATCACACTCAAACTTCACGAACGAGAGCTCCTCGAGGAGTTTGAGGCCACCATTGGATCCCACCGTGAGGTGAGGTCATGTTTTCACCTTGCCGGTTCCTTTGATTACTTGGTGGAGGTGGAGGTTGTCGACATGGATGCCTACCACCGATTCATCACGCGCAAACTGGCGGCCATGCCCAACATTGCCACCGTGCAAAGCATGTTTGTGATGAGCGATGTGTTCAAGCGTTGACACCCACTTGAGGGGCCATCATGCTTCGATGGCGGCAATGCCCGGAAGGATCCTTCCCTCCAACACTTCGAGCATGGCGCCACCTCCAGTGCTGACGTAACTCACGTCGTCGGCCAAGCCCGCCTTGTTGATCGCTGCGACAGAGTCGCCACCACCAATCAACGTGAAGGCCCCGTGGTCAGCCGTTACCTTGGCGAGCGCTGCGGCCACATCGTTGGTTCCACCTGCGAACGCGTCCATTTCGAACACGCCCATCGGGCCGTTCCACAGAATGGTGCGGCTTTCCATGACGGCCTGCACAAACCGCGTGCGGGTCTCAGGCCCAATGTCCAGGCCCATCCATTCAGCTGGGATGGCGTCGGTGGAGTGAATGGCGGTGTTGGCGTCTGCCGCAAAGGCATCCGCGCACAATGTATCGATGGGCAACAGGAATTCGGTGCCTGCAGCCTCGGCCTTGGCCAAGATCGCGCGAGCCTTGTCGAGCATGTCGTCTTCGACAAGGCTCGTGCCGACCTCTCCGCCTTGCGCCTTCACAAACGTGTAGGCCATGCCGCCCCCTACAATGAGCTTGTCGACCCGGTCCACGAGGTTTTCGAGGATGCTGAGCTTGCTGCTCACCTTGGCGCCGCCGATGATGGCAAGCAGCGGTTGGGCAGGGGTGGCCAACACCTTGTTGAGGGCTTCGATTTCGCTTTGCATCAACAGCCCAAACGCCTTGTCCTCCGGAAAAAACTTCGCAATGACTGCCGTGCTGGCGTGGGCGCGGTGGGCTGTTCCAAAGGCGTCGTTCACGTACACGTCGCCGCTCTCGGCGAGCTGGCCCGCAAAGAATTCGTCGCCCGACTTCTCCTCGCTGTGAAAGCGCAAGTTTTCGAGCAGAGCCACCTCGCCTGGCTTCAACGCTTGGGTGACGTCGAGGGCTTTGTCGCCCACACAGTCCTCCGCAAACTTGACGGGACGGCCAAGCAGGCTTGACAAGGTGGGCACCACGTGCTTCAAAGACAAGTCAGCGCTGGGTCCCTTGGGCCGCCCGAGGTGGCTCATGAGCACCACGGAAGCTCCACCGTCGAGCAGGGCCTGGATGGTCGGGATGGCGCGTCGAATGCGTGTGTCGTCAGTGACGTGTTGGGCGTCGTCAAGGGGCACATTGAAGTCGACGCGTACAAGGGCGCGTTTTCCTGTGAGGTCGAGGTCGTTCAAGGTCATGGTGTTCGGGTTGGGATGTCAGAGGTGCGTGAAGGTCAAGCTTGGAACAGGCTGGTCATGCTGACAAGGCCGTCAACGGTTGCGTTCAGTTCGGCGATGGCGATGCGCTCCTGTTGCATGGTGTCGCGGTTGCGCACCGTGACGGCGTGGTCGTTGAGCGTGTCGTGGTCCACCGTGATGCAGAGTGGCGTGCCGATGGCGTCTTGACGACGGTAACGGCGACCGATGGCGTCCTTCTCGTCGTACTGGACGTTGTGGTGCAGCTGGAGCTGCGCGAGGACTTCCCGTGCTTTCTCGGGGAGGCCGTCTTTCTTGATCAGCGGCAGCACCGCGGCCTTGACGGGCGCCAAGGCAAACGGGATGGCCATCACGGTGCGCTCGCTGCCGTCTTCGAGCGTCTCCTCGCGGAGCGCGCTGCTGAGCACGGCGAGGAACATGCGGTCGAGGCCAATGGAAGTTTCAAGCACGTACGGCACGTAGCTCTCGTTGGTCTCCGGGTCGAAGTACCGCAGCTTCTTGCTGCTGTATTCTTCGTGCTGCTTCAAATCAAAATCCGTGCGCGAGTGAATCCCCTCAAGCTCTTTGAAGCCCATCGGGAAGTTGAATTCGATGTCGCAGGCGGCGTCCGCGTAGTGGGCCAGCTTCACGTGGTCGTGGAACCGGTAGTTCTCCTCGCCGAGGCCGAGGGCTTTGTGCCACTTCATACGGGCGTCCTTCCAGTGGTTGTACCACTCCTCTTGCGTGCCCGGCTTGATGAAGAATTGCATCTCCATTTGCTCGAATTCACGCATGCGGAAGATGAACTGACGTGCGATGATCTCGTTGCGGAAGGCCTTGCCGATTTGCGCAATGCCAAACGGCAACTTCATCCGTCCGCTCTTCTGCACATTCAGGTAGTTCACGAAGATGCCCTGGGCAGTCTCTGGCCGGAGGTACACCACGCCGGAATCGCCACTGACGGCGCCGAGCTCGGTCTTGAACATCAGGTTGAATTGACGCACGTCGGTCCAGTTCTTCGAACCGCTGATGGGGCAGGTGATGCCGAGGTCCTCAATGAGGGTTTTCACGCCGGCCAGGTCGTCTGCGTCCATGGCCGCCTTGAAGCGGGCGTTGATGTCGTCGATTTCGCCTTGGCGGC
>JBEARC010000042.1:0-4285 GCA_041163465.1 Bacteroidota bacterium | reverse complement strand
TCGTCAGGAGAAGAGGTGTACATCGTTGCGACAAGACCACACGAATTTTCCAACTCTTGGAAAAGGTTCGGATCGTTGAGCCCGCTAAGCACGGGTTCTGACTGATTGAAGTAAGACAGCTGCGCACCATAATCACTTGCAATCGCATTCAAGATTCCATCGTAATCGTCTGCTCCAGAAACCGTGCCATCGTCCATCCAGTCACCTAGGCTGTCGTTGATGACATCATTTACCCAGTCTGTGATGTTGTCGCCAGGCTCGTAAGTCACTCCATTGACGGTTAACGTGCCGCCAGAACCGTTTCCTTGCTCAAGAATCCAATTGAAACCAGTTTGGGTCAAGGTGGCTACGCAAGCGAGAACTTCGTTCGTGATGTCTTCGTAGGAACCAGCTACAAAAAAGAGGGTGTCATTGCTTTGCAACATCGCGAGAGCTTGTTCCACAATCAATCGACGGTCGATGCTGTCCTGGTCAAAGTAGAAGGGACCTGTTCCCTTCACACTTTCCAAGTTCATGTGCAAGACGGAGTTGTCTTCATTGAAAGCCCAAACTCCCTCGTAAAACAACTCTTCGCCGATATTTTCAAATGTGATGGAACCATCCTCTTGAAAGTTGGCCAACAACCGAAGATTGGGGGAAGTCAAGAACTCGGTGACATTCGTGTCTGCATCTGTTCCGACCTCTGTCACCGAAGCGGATTTCCATTCACCCACCAAGCGCTTTTCAGGACTGCGAAAATGCAACAAAGAGCCATCTTGTTCATACTTGGTGCACCCAGATAGTACACCAATACAAACCAGGGGACAAAGGAGGGGGGCAATCGATTTCATGCGAATGGTGGGTGCCAATTAAATGTTGTAGGACAAAGACAGGGTGTACGTTCTTCCACGAGAATTTGCCAGCCAGTTGTATTCCACGCCATTGAATTCATAGGTCTTCCGATCCATGGGATTCAGCAAGTTCCGTCCACGAATGCGCAAGGAGAAACGCTCTCCAAAATTCTTGGACAAGTTCACGTCCAAGGCAGGGGTGGGTTGCTGGTAAATGTCAGGCGTGCCGCCTTCAGTGACGAGAAGCAACTTTTGGCCTTGAACATTGAATCCAGCTGTTGCATTCAAGCCAAGAGAGTCGTTTTGGTAGGACACCATCGCATTGACGATGTAAGGAGATTGACCAAACAAGGGGCGCGTTTCCGGATGCAAGGGGTCGGTGGCACGAATACCGCGCAATTCGTCCTCCCAAATCCGGGCACGGGATTGAATCAAGGTGACGTTCCCAGACAGGGTGAAGTTCTTCAACGAGGGTGATACGACCCCCAGGTTCTTCCGGCCTTCAAACTCGAGTCCCCACACATTGGCGAAGGGGATGTTGGACCATGTGTATTCCGTGTTGACGGCCGCCAACACAGAAGTTTGTTCAATCGGGTCGGTGAAACGCTTGTAAAAGACACTCAATGAAACGACTTCGCCGAGGTTGGGGAAGCGCTCGAGTCTCAAGTCGAAGTTGTCGATTTTGGTCTCGTCCAATTCAGGATTTCCTTTCAAGGTCTCCAACCATTCGAAGTTGAACGACCGGAAGGGCGCCTTCTCTCTGAACACAGGCCTTGCGATGGTTCGGCTGTAACCCAAGCGAAGGTTGGTCAATTTGATGGCATCCAATTCGCCCAAGGCATACGTCAAGTTCAAACTTGGCATGAAATCCACCTCGTTGAGTCCGCCCTGGAGATTGTCAATTTGTTCAGGAGTCAAGTCATCCACAAGGTCGATTTTCCGGCTGCGGATCAGCATGTCGGCCACTTCCAAGCGTGCCCCAACGTTTCCGCTCAATCGCTCGTTCTTGCGCACATTCATCATGCCATACGCACCCCAAACATTCATGCTGGCCTCATCTGTGTTGATGAGGTCCGTCAGGAGCACCGTGGTGATGTAATCCGCGTTTCCGCTTGGGTTGACCACAAAATTGCTGTCTGCGAAGTAGGCATCGAGGTCTCCGTTGAATTCGTCCAACAAATTGGCGCTTGTTGATTCAAAACCAAATTGGTTCTCTTGCATTTGACGGGTGGTGCGAACCAGGCTGGCACCACCGGTCAGTTTGACATCCTCGGCCCATGCAACGTTGAGAGGTTGCATGACGTGGAGTTTGACATCGGTCCGGTTTTCGTACAAATCCCTGTAGTAACGGGTCGGGGAGGGGTACAAACTCTGAAGGATGCTGTAGCTCGTGTCCAGGGCCGTGCTCAGGTCGATGCTCTGCAGGTTGTAGTCGATGCCCTCGTCATTCCAGTACGCATTCAACGCATCCACAGTGCCTTCAGGATCCGAAGCCCAATTGGACCCCAACACACCTTCACCGACCAAGTACGCAATCTCGTCCAAGATCTCCTCGTTGTTGTATAAGGTGTCTACGCCAACGAAGGACGTATTGGTCACAACTGTGGCTGTGTCGAAGTTGTTGAAGAAAACGCGCAGGTCAGGTGTGTTGAGGCGACCCGCTGAATGAGAGGCTGTCCAACGAATTTCCGTTTTGGAGGCAGGCAGGTAGTGCTCGCCCCGCATTTGGTAGATGTTCAATTCTCGGCCTTCGTAGCGGTGGGTGATTTGCTGCTGGAAGGACTCGATGTCCCGAGGATTGATGCCGATCTGCTGTCGCGTCGTAGACGTTGCGCTCATGTTGGGCATCGCCATCAGGCTGACCTTGTTGAATTCGTTGATTTTGTAGGACAAATTCGCGAGGGCGTTCCAGCGGTATGTGGCGTCTGTGCGCACGTCGTCGTAGTAGCGTTCCAATCCGAGGCTGTCGGTTCCTTCGATGCTTCCGCCGGCGTAGCGCCCGTATTCTCCGTTGTCGTAGTGTTGGAAGGTTTGGCCCCAGCGCAGACCAAAAATGTAGCCCAAGGGGCGTCCAAACAGCTTTGTTTGGTTGCCCAAGCTCAGGCTGTGGCTGAAATTGAGCGGTGCTTGTCGACGCTTGACGGACCATGTGTTGTCAAAGCTTTGACCCAAGCGGGTGAGGCTGTCATTCAATGCAGCAGCCACAGGAATCAAGCCTTCCTGGTTGAGAAGGAACGTACCATCCGTGCCGCCGAGATTCAACAACGTGGTGTCGCTGTAATCCAAAGCCCCGAGAATGGTGCCGATTGAAACTTGACCTGGGCCCGTTCCAATGCCTCCTTGTACGATTCCCCCGAAGAGCGTATCCAATTGATTTTGGAAATTCAGATAGACTAGTGCATCGTAGAAACTTGCACTCTGCTGATACGGCCAATCCTCTTTGGTCAGGCCCTGGACAAAACCAGGCATGTCTCGGCCACCATCATCAAACCCCAACCAATCGGACGTTCCCTGGTTGGAACGAAGCACCTCCTTGAATGTCGTTTGGTCATTAAGCCCGATGGACGTGGTGTAGCTCAGCGCGAACTGCTCTGGAAAATCTTTCGTTTCAATGCTGATGTAGGCCCCGGCCCAATCGCTTGGGAGGTTGGCCGTTTGGGTTTTGACAATGACCAAGTTGTCAACCAAGTTGGTCGGAAACAGGTCCATCTCAATGCTGTTCCTGCGCGGATTCATGGAGGGAACTTCGGCACCGTTCAGGGTGGTCTTGATGTAGCGGTCGCTCAAACCTCGAACAAACACGAAGTTCCCCACCGTGCTGACTCCAGGAACGCGCTTGATTGCCCCGGCGGCATCGCTGTCGCCAGCTTGTTTGATTTGTTGGCTGGAAATGAAATCCATGCTGGCGGCACTCTTCTTTTTGATGTTCTCCATGTACACATCCCGTGAGCGATCCACCTTGGCCACAACTTCCGCCGCCTGTTCGATCACATACGTCTCAATGAACAGATTGAAATTCACCAACGTCACACCATCGGTTACAGTCACCGTCTCTGTGATGGGCGTGTACCCGATGAAACTCCCAGTCACTTCGTAGGTGCCTGGGGTGAGGCCTTCCAAGCTGTAATTCCCATCGATGTCAGCCATCGCACCCTTGTAGGGGTTTGTGATGATGACGTTCGCACCAATCAACGTTTCACCTGTTTGAGCATCGGTCAATTTCCCCCGAATGGTTCCTTGTGCTGACGCCAGGCTTGCAGACATGCCAATCAAAAAGGCCAAAACAATGCGCATCATGTGCTCGGATTTGGGCGCAAAGGTCCATTGAGACTTGGGTGGGAGTGTTGTCGGTGTGTTAAGGATTTTCTTAACATAGACAGAGGGTCAAAAAGAAAGCCGGGGACAGGCCCCGGCTTTCCGTGAAGTGAGAAGATGGTGAAGAGATTGCCTCCAGA
>JBEARC010000041.1:0-17535 GCA_041163465.1 Bacteroidota bacterium | reverse complement strand
TGCACTCGTTGCTTGGTTTCGTGCTCTCATTGTTTCTGGTGTTCCGAACGAATACGGCGTATGACCGGTTGTGGGAAGGCCGAAAACAATGGGGTTCCCTTGTGAATGTGTCGCGGACGTTGGCCATTCGGGTGCGGGAATTTGGAGGCGGTCCTGAGGTTCGGGTGTTTTTCCAAACGCATATCCCGTCTTTTGTCGAGGCGCTTCGGGACCACCTGCGCCCTTTGCAGCCCGAGCAGCCGGTTCGGCCGGATGCAGAGCCGTTTGCTCGTGCGAGTCACGCCCCCAGCGCGTGGGCGCAGGCGATGGAGCGGGAGGCCGCGCGTTTGGCCTCGGACGGCACCTGGACCCCTCAACAGCACTGGCTGATTTCCCAAAACCTCGAGCGCATGGTCGACATCCTCGGTGCGTGCGAGCGCATCCTCAAAACGCCGATTCCCTACAGCTACAGCATGTTCATGAAGAAATTCATCTTCATCTACGTGGTGACGCTGCCGATCGGGTTTGTGTCCACCTTCCAGTGGTGGTCCATCCCGGTGGTGTCTTTGGTGTTCTACATTCTGGTCAGCATCGAATTGATTGCGGAAGAAATTGAGGATCCGTTTGGGGTGGATGAAAACGACTTGCCACTCGACGGCTTGTGTGCGACCATCCGCTCCAACACCGACGAAATTCTGACCCGTGGCTGACGCCCCAAATGGGACCTTTCGAAGAGGCCAAATCGTGGGTGCGACATTCCTCGCGCTGGGTGCGACGTGCGGTGCGTTGGGAGCGCATGCCCTCGAGTCCGTCATGAGTCCGGACCGGTGTGAATCATGGGATACGGCCTGTCTTTATCTTCTGGTCATGGGCGCGGGCCTGATCGGGGCCTCCCACGGCGCTTCTCCGCGGCCTTCTCGCATTGCATTGGATGCAGTGGCTTTGGGAACACTTCTGTTTTCGTGCAGCATCTTTGGGCTTGTGACGCTGGCCACCTTGGACTGCGGTCCTGGGTTGCGCGCGGTGTTGGGTCCCGTCACTCCCTTGGGCGGGGTGTTGATGATCGGAGGCTGGCTAGGGTGGGCTTGGTCTCGGCGTGCGACTTGAATCCTCAGCGAACGTAAGGTCCAAACATCGCCACATTCGATTCCACTTCGTTTCCGAGCTTGACGGCGGAGGCCCGAAACATCCCAGTGCTGTTGAAGACCAAGGCCACCTCGCCGGCAGCATTGACCGCGATGACGCCTCCGTCACCTCCCAAGGCACCCATCTCGTCAACAATGGCAGCCTCGCAAGCTTCCTGCAGCGATTGTCCCCCGTGCAGCATGCGGCCGTGAATGTCGTGCGTCACGCCGGTACGGATGAAGTACTCGCCCCAGCCGGTGGCGGACACGGCGCAGGTGCGGTTGTCTGCCCATGTCCCCGCGCCCACGACCGGGCTGTCTCCTATGCGGCCGTGCCGTTTGTACGTCATACCACCTGTGGAGGTCGCTGCAGCGAGGTTGCCGTTGGCATCAAGTGCTACGCACCCCACGGTGCCTCGCTTCTCTTCGAGGGGGACCGGGTCGTCGCCTTCCCGTGTCGCCGCCCGGAGGTAGCGTTCGTAAGCTTTGGAGGTGTCAAACCACGAAGCGTCGGCCGGTTCTGCGCCTTTCGCACGCGCGAATTCGCCTGCGCCGTGCCCGCTGAAAAACACGTGCTCGCTGCTGTCCATGACCATTCGAGCCACACTGATGGGGTGTCGGTAGCCTTCAAGTCCGGTCACGGCTCCGCAGTTGCGGGTGGCTCCGTCGGCAATTGACGCATCCAATTCGTGTGTGCCTTCAGACGTGAACACGGCGCCTCTTCCCGCATTGAACAATGAATCGTCCTCCAGCATACGCACCACACTTTCCACCACGTCGAGGGCGGGCATGCCACGATCGAGCATGGATTCCCCGAGTTCCAGAGCCTTTGAAAGTGACGACGCGTAGGCGGCTTGCTGTTCCGTGGTAAGGTCTTCTTCCCCGAAGTGACCGGCCCCTCCGTGAATGGCGAGGGCCCAGTGCGCTTGGGTTGGGGAGGGAGGTGCGGACTCGGGCGCAGCGCACCCCCATCCGATCAACAGGCTTACGGCAAGGGCTGTGCGGAATGCTGAAGGAAAGGTCATCTCAGTGGATTTTGCTCGAAAGCAGGCCCAGCAAGGCAAAGGGCGCCAATGCATCGGCCAGGTGAGCCCAAATGTCCGGATTCTTGAACCAGATGAAGTTGCTGTACGGGTAAAACATGAAGCCGGCCAACCCAACCGCCACCGCCACCGCGACGCGCTTTCCTGTCGTGGCTTCGCCTGCCAAACTCAGAATCCAGAACAAGATCAGGGCGGTCAAGATGTTCATGACCACGCTTCGCAGCAAGTTGGGTGTCATGTCGCCACGCCAGTTCATTTGGTAATTCAGCACACCGTAGGGCTGGCCTTCCATCCTCGCCATGTACTCCGCTCCCAATGCGGGGTCGGCTCGCTCTTCAGGCGAAGGACTTCCGAGCGCGTACATGCCTTCTTCGAGGTTCAATTCGGCCAAGCGTTCCAGGATGGGGTCCTGCAATGGGGTGTACGCTTGGGCCGAGCCGTGAAGGTTGGCTCCGGCGAAAGAGATGAACTGCCAAACAAAGAGAATCAGGCCGCCGAGGAGGCCAAAAAGAAGGGGCTTTTTCATGAAATCGTGTAAGAGGTGTGCCACAAATGAACGTCAAAAAGGAGGACGACAGCCAAGTCGTCCTCCTTCAGTGATTCGATGAACCTTCAGAGATTCGATGAAGCCATGTCAGCTCATGTCCCCTGCGGTCAAAGCTTGGGGGTCGAATTTGGATTTGAACAGATACTTGACCAGTCCGTGCATGGCGAGCACGATCAGCAACCCTTCAAAAATTCCGAGCTCAAACACGAGAAATCCGCACACAATCGACAAGGTCAGTGCGTAGAGACCATGGGTACGCACGTGTGCGATGTTCGCCATCATTTTCCAGCCGGAATACACCATGATGATGCCGAGAGCATATTCAGGCAGGTGGGTCAACAGGACAGGGAACTGTACGACGATGAACAGCACGGCCGCCGTGAACAGGTTCGAGAGCTTGGTGACCGCGCCTGCGACGGCGTTGGTGGTGCTCTTGGCCAGTCCGTCGAGGTTGGTCATGCCGCCAAAAAACGTCGCGCCGAGGTTGGCGATGACGATGGCAAACAAGCTGTTGTTGCTGTCGCATGTTCGGCCCAGGGGGTCGAGTTTTTCAATGGCCACGTTGCTCATGACTTGTTCGATGACGTCGATGGAGCCAAGCATCATGGCAAAGCCCACCATGTTTACGACGGTCAGTCCTGCTTGTGCGGGGGCGATGCCGTCGAAATGCGGCAGGGGAAGGGCGAGCTGAAACGGCACGTCGTCGATGGAGATCATCGGAAGCGGCATGAAGAAGCTCAGCAGGACGCCCGTCCCCATGATGACGAAGTAAGGCAGGGCGGGCATGCGCTGTTTGTAGCTTTTGTAAAGCATGACAAACAGCGCAAAGGACACCAATGAAAGGAGCACAACGACCTCCCTTTCAAAGTTCAGCCAAGCGTCTGTTTCGTGTTCGATGTCGTAGAGGAAGGGGATGAATTTGAAGGCGATCTTCAGGCCCACGCCAGCCAGGAGGCCTTCAACGAGGTACGGCGGGACGAGCTTGAGGATCCAGCGCTCGAGGCGGAAGCCCCACACGACGCCCTGAAAGAGCGCGGTGAGTAGAATGACGAAGGGCATGTTTTCGTGCCCAAACGTCGCGACCCCCAAGGCGAGGGCGGGGGCGAGGCCGGCGGCGACACCTGGGGTGCCGACGTAGTTTCCAGGCTTGAAGAGATACGTGATGAAGCCCACGATGCAGGCGAAGATGACGGTGTACATTCCCGTCATGATGGGGTAGTCAGACATCAGGCAAATCCCCGCGGTCAGGGGGACGGCCATGGCGCCGGCCACGGTGCCGGCAAGCGCATCTCGGCGCAGGTGTTGAAACGTGTTGGAAAGGTTCAGTGAAGTCATGATGCTGAAATGAACAATGTGAAACAGAAAGCCAAGGCCTGCCGGGATTCGTTCCGGGCAAGCCGCATCAGGTCGAGGTGCTGGTGCATCGCACGCGCAATCCTCCTGTCACATCAGCATTCCAGCTGCCACTGGCAATACGCCTCCGTTCTCGAGGCTTTCCAGACCCAAGCGGGAAGGATGTTGGCCCGACGCTCGGCAGCCAGGTCATGGGCGGTGTGGCAGTTGCACACGCGTTTGGCCTGAAGGGCGGCGAAAAGGGCATGGCTCCACGAAAGGGCCTCTTCGAGATCATCGGAAGTTTCCAAAGCCAGCTCCTCAACCTCCACCGTGTCTTCCTCTCCGAGCCACTCGTCTTTCGAAGACTGGAAAGAAGCGAGGAATACGAACAGGCCCAGCAACGCCGCCCAAAGGGGAGCGCACTGCCGGAATCCGCGAAGTTCCGTGCGGCATGGAAGGGAGGTAGGCCGCTTCATGGAGGCATAAATGTCGCAAATTTTCCGAACGCCAGGGGTGCCAGGGGCGAAAAAAGGATGTGACTGAAGTCACGTGATTCGCTGCCCTTCGTCCGTTGTTTTGACCCATGGACGTCGAAATTCTCAGCCGGATTCAGTTTGCCTTCACAGTGGCGTTCCACTACATCTACCCGCCGCTCTCCATTGGGTTGGGATTGCTGATTGTCCTGGCTGAGGCCGCGTGGCTTCGAACCAAAGCGGTCGAGTGGCGCAACCTCACGAGGTTCATGATTCGGCTGTTCGCGCTGACGTTTGGACTTGGTGTGGCGACGGGTATTGTGATGGAATTTGAATTCGGCACCAATTGGGCGGTCTATTCGCGGTACGTGGGCGACGTCTTTGGATCTGCCTTGGCGGCAGAGGGCATCTTCGCGTTTGCCTTGGAATCGGGTTTTCTCGGCGTGTTGCTGTTTGGCTGGGGCCGCGTGAAGCCACAGTGGCATTTTGTCAGCGCCGTCGGCGTTTGGATTGGGTCCATGTTCAGTGCGGTGTGGATTGTGGTGGCGAATTCCTGGCAACAAACCCCAGCCGGATACCATGTGGTCGGAGAGGGGATGCAGGCGCGTGCAGAGATTGTGGATTTCTGGGCGATGGTGTTCAATCCAAGTTCGGTGGAGCGCTTGATGCACGTGTGGCTCGGGAGTTTTCTCGCCGGCGCCTTCCTTGCCCTGTCCATCGCCGCGTGGTACCTGCTGCGAGGACAGCATGTCCCCGTTGCGAAGAAGCTCATGAAGGTCGCCCTTCCCGTCGCGTTTCTCGCCAGCTGGGCCCAGCTCTTCAGCGGCCACGTCGCCGCCGAAGTCGTGGCGGAGCATCAACCGGCAAAACTCGCGGCCCTGGAAGGCCATTACGAGGCGGACGGCCCTGCCGACATGTACCTCATGGGGTGGGTCGATCAGGAGTCCGAAGAAGTTCAAGGCCTTGCCATTCCCGGCGGCCTGAGCATCCTGCTGCACCAGGACCCCGAGGCTCCGGTCACGGGACTGAACGCCTTCAAGCCAGAGGACCGTCCGGGCCAAGTCAATGCCGTGTTCCAGTTCTACCACCTCATGGTGGCCCTGGGCATGATGCTCATCGCGCTGAGCACGTGGGCGGCCTGGTCTTGGTGGCGAGGTTCGCTTTGGGATTCCAGGCTCCTGTTGAAGCTTCTGGTCCCGTCCGTGCTGCTCCCCCAAATCGCCAACCAAGCTGGTTGGTTCGCCGCAGAAATGGGGCGCCAGCCCTGGGTGGTTTACAACTTGCTTCGCACCAGCGACGCTTTGAGCGAATCCGTGCGCGCGGAGCAGGTGCTGTTCAGTTTGGTCTTGTTCACCTTGATCTACGTCGTCTTGCTCGCCTTGTTCTTGTACCTCATGCGCAAGAAAATCCTTCATGGACCCCACGAATTGGGGCATCCTGAATTGAACGCATCCAACCGTCAATCCGCGTGGTCATGAGCTTGGAATTGCTTTGGTTTTTGGTCATTGGGTTTGCGGTCACCGCGTACGGCATCCTGGACGGGTTTGACCTGGGTGCTGGGTTGCTTCATCCGTTCTTTCGGAAAGAACAAAGCCGCCGCATCGCGCTGAACGCCGTCGGGCCCGTTTGGGACGGCAACGAGGTGTGGCTGGTGATCACGGGAGGTGCCCTGTTTGCGGGTTTTCCCGAGGCCTACGCTACGGCGTTTTCCGCGTTTTACGTGCCGTTCTTTTTGCTCCTCGCCGCCTTGATCGGCCGGGCGATTTCCATTGAATTCAGGTCCAAGGAGCCCATGGCATGGTGGCGGTCGTTTTGGGATTGGAGTTACTTCGCGTCCAGCTTGGTGATTTCGCTGTTGCTTGGCGTGGCGTTGGGCAACCTCATGGTGGGATTGCCCATCGATTCCCAGGGAATTTACCGCGGGAATGGCATGGTGGACATGCTTGGTTGGTTTCCTCTCAGTGTGGGCCTGGCAGTGGCTTCTCTCTATGCCATGCACGGCAGTTTGTATTTGCTGTTGAAGACCGAGGACAAACTTTTCGAACGCGTCCGCGCCCTGAACTGGCGTGCCTTGTACTTCTTCTACGGTGCCATGGCGTTGGCGACGCTGATGTTGTTCGCTCACCACGTAGAGGTGGTCGTACGGTTGTGGAGTCGACCCGCTTTTTTGGGTTTTGCGGTGTTGGCGTTTGGACTGTCGCTCGCAGTGCCTTGGATGGTCGGGCGCAGACGTTACGGATTGGCGTTTCTTGTCAGTGCTTTGATGATTGCGTCGCTGTTGGCTTTGGTCTTCGCCCAGCAATTTCCAATGCTCATTCCTTCAACGCTTGACCCTGATGGCGGGATGACGCTTGCAGAAGCGGCCTCGTCGGATAGGACGTTGAAGCTCTTGTTGACCATCACTGCCATCGGAACCCCGCTCGTTGTGCTTTACTTCGCCTTTGTGTACCGCGTATTTCGGGGGCCGGTAAAGCTTGATGACTCGAGCTACTGAGGCGCAATTGTGACGGAGACGTGACACAAGTCACCTCCCCATGGGATGTGCCCCCAAGTACTTTTGTTTGATGATGTTTCGCGCGCCCATGCTCGTTGCCCTTCTCGGTTGGATTGTTCCGCTTTGGGGCTTCGCCCAGGACCTCACGGGCACGGTTGTGGATGAACTTGGAAACCCCATTGCCCAAGCGCATTGTGTCGTAGGGAAGGTATTGACCACGACGGATGCTGACGGCCGGTTTGCCATGCAATTGGGGTTGTTGCAGGCGCGACTGACGGTGTCTTACGTCGGTTACGAAACGGCCAATCGGACTGTCAGCTTGCCCGCCTCGAACGTGGTGATCGTGTTGCGTTTCGAGGAGCAAGTGTTGGCCCCTGCCTTGGTGAAAGACGCTTTTGTCCGGCCGCATTCTGCCACGCGGGCAAACGTCCGTGAATTGCCGGTCCAAGAACTTGATGCAGTTCCTGCAACGTCAAGGCTTCAGGCGCTCAAGTCCTTGGCAGGCGTTCAGTTTGTGTCTGCAGGATCGGGAATGATTCGGCCCGTTCTTCGAGGGCTCTCTGGGCTGCGAGTGGCGACCCAGTTTTTGGGCTCACGCGTCGAAAGCCAAGCATGGGGTGAAGGTCACGGCATCTTTTTTCCGGAGCAAGGCGTGTCGCGCATCGAAGTGATTCGAGGAGCCGAGGCGTTGCAATACGGACCAGACGCGTACGGTGGTGTCATCAACGTCGTACCTACCGGACCTCTGTCGGAACCCGGCCGACTTACGCAAGTGTCGTTGACAGGCCACAGCAACACCAAGGGGAGCCAATCGTCGCTGATGACCCAAAAACGAAGCCCTTCCCGTCACCACGTCTTGCTGACGGGTGTCAACCGGTTTGGGGAGTACTTGTTGCCTGAGGGCACTTCCGCGGAGGGGTCGCAGTTGCGGCAATTCTACTCGCAAGGTCGGTTTGGCTACCTCGAACACTGGGGCACCTGGGAGGGCGCCTACAGCTCATGCTACAACACGGCAGGCATCGTAGGCTACGGCGGCACCCAGCAATCGGGCGACCACATGCTGACTACAGGGGCGCATTTGCGGTGGGGCGAATGGGATTGGCATCCCACCCTGAGCTACCAGCTGAATCACCGCAAGGAACTCGCCGCTGTTCCCCCGGACAGCCTGACCGAGGACAACGAAAGGAATCACACCGAATTGGACCTGAGCCTCCGTACCACGCGGTATGATGTGCGCGCTCACCGCAAAGGCGACCAAGGGTGGGAGTGGTCGTTGGGGAGCCAAGGCTTCGTCAAGTCTAACCAAAATGACACGGCCCTCATCGACGTGGACCGCGCCTTCATTCCCAACGCGGCCATTCAAGGTTTTGGCGTGTTTGCCAAGGCGTCGAAGCCTTCAGCTTCCGTGGTTCCGACGGCTTCAATTCGCGGCGATGTGCACCGCATTACGTGGTCGGCCCGTCCAGGCTTGGTCTCGGATGCCGGACAGCTTGCGGCTTCTGGAAGCCGCGGGTACGGAATGGTGTCGGGTGCTTTGGGTGCGACGTGGCAAGCGCGCGAACGCCATCGCCTGGGAGCGCACGTCATGCAGGGAAACCGCGCGCCGGGGTTGTCGGAGTTGTTGGCGTTTGGCATTCATCACGACAGCTTCCGCGATGAGCGGGGAGATGTGGAACTTGAATCGGAAACGAGTCGGAGCGTGGAACTTCAATGGGTTGTGAATTCGACGGAGGAGGGAACGGGGTGGAGCGGCGACTTGGCTTTGTACGCCAGTCGCATCTCGAATTACATGCTTCTCGTTCCGACAGGCCAAACCAACGACGAGGGTTTTCCCTTGCAGCTGCACCAAGCGACGTTGGCGCGGCTTGCGGGCGCTGACGTCAATGCGACCTGGCAAGCGCCTCGCGACCAGCCGTGGTCAGCACACATTGCGCTGTCCTACGTCGATGCTCGGGACGATGCAGGTGACGTGCTTCCGTGGACTCCACCTGCAACGGGGCGGTGCGAAGTCCGACGGGCATGGGGTGGTGTGGGGCGGTCGCAAGGTGCCAGCAGCTTGGTGCTTGAGGCCTCCCGTGACGCCGTCTTGCTGCACGCCTCCACGTCTTGGAATTGGGGTGACCGCGTCCAGTTGAATGCCCAGGTCATCAACGCGACGAACGCGACCTACATTCCGACCCTCTCCTTGTTGCGAAACGTCGGAATGGCCGAGCCTGGAAGAAACGTCAGGGTGCAGGTGGTGTATTCCTTCTGAGGTCGGACAAAATGTCTACAAAACCCTGCTGTTGCTGACAAAAAGTCGGTTTTTGGGGTTTGGAACGGGAGTTGACCGAGCATGGGAAACAACAATCTCATGGACATCAATTCATTTACCCTGAAAAGCCAGGAGGTCCTCAGCCGCGCCGAACAAGACGCGCTGGCACAGGGCCACACAAGCATTGAGACGCTGCATGTGCTCGGAGCCATGATGAGCGTCGAAGATCCCGTCATTCCCATGTTGCTCGGTCGCATGAACGTGCCGGTGGGACGCATTCAACAAGCCGTCTCGGCCGCGCTCAGTGGGCTCGGAACATCGGAGGGAAACCGACCGCAATGGTCCCGCGACGCTGGGCAGGTGCTACAACGAGCCGTGGCGCTCGCGCGCAAAGCTGGGGACGAATACGTGGCCACCGACCGCTTGGTTGAGGCGGTGCTCGCACACGGTGACACTGCCAGTCAAATTTTGAAGGACGCTGGGGTGACCAAGGAGGGTTTGGGAAAGGCGGTGCAAGCGCTTCGGCAAGGCGAAGCCACCACGTCGTCAAGCCAAGAGAGCACCTACGAGGCCCTTTCGAAATACGCACGCAACCTCAACCAACTTGTGCTTGACGGCAAACTCGACCCCGTCATTGGCCGTGACGACGAGATTCGGCGCGTGCTCCAAATCCTCAGCCGCCGGACCAAAAACAACCCCATCTTGATTGGAGAACCAGGGGTGGGAAAGACCGCCATCGCCGAAGGCATTGCGCACCGCATTGTCAACGGAGACGTGCCTCAAGATTTGCATAGAAAAGTCATCCATTCGCTCGACATGGGCGCCCTTGTGGCGGGTGCCAAGTACAAGGGGGAGTTTGAGGAGCGGCTCAAGGCGGTCGTCAAGGAAGTCCAAAACGACGAAGACGTCGTTCTCTTCATCGACGAGATCCACACCCTTGTCGGTGCGGGTGGGGGCGAGGGGGCCATGGACGCCGCGAACATCCTCAAGCCGGCGTTGGCACGAGGGGAATTGCGTGCGATAGGTGCCACCACACTCCAGGAATACCAGAAGTACTTCGAGAAGGACAAGGCATTGGAGCGCAGGTTCCAAAAAGTTCGTGTGGATGAGCCCGACCGGGACGATGCCGTGTCCATCTTGCGCGGCATCAAAGAGAAGTACGAGAAACACCACGGGGTGCAAATCAAGGACGAGGCCATTCTGGCGGCCGTTGACCTTTCCACGCGCTACATCGCGGACCGTTTTTTGCCGGACAAGGCGATTGACCTTGTGGACGAGGCGGCTTCCAAACTGCGCCTTGAAATGAACTCCAAACCGACAGAGCTCGACGAGCTGGATCGGCGCATTCTTCAGCTCGAGATTGAGCGCGAGGCACTTAAGCGCGAGGACGACACGGTGAAGCTCGCCGAAATTGGCGTGCAGTTGGCCAACCTGCAAGAGGAGCGTGACCGGCTGGGTGCGCAGTGGGCTACAGAGAAGGACCTGGCGGACGCCATTGCATCTTCGAAGTCACGGATGGAAGAGTTGAAAGGCGAGGCGGAACGGGCGGAGCGCGAGGGGGATTTTGGGCGCGTGGCGGAAATCCGTTACGGGCAGCTTGAACAACTCAAACGCGACGTCGAAGCCAAAAAGGAAGAATTGGCCAACTTGCCAACCTCGGCAAAGCTGATCAAGGAGGAGGTGGACGCCGAGGAGATTGCGGCGGTTGTGGCCCGGTGGACGGGCATTCCTGTGCAACGCATGATGGAAGGCGAGCGCGAGAAATTGTTGCAACTCGAAGACCGGCTGCACGGTCGCGTGATTGGCCAGGCGCGTGCTGTCGAGGCGGTGTCAGATGCGATTCGGCGCTCGCGCAGCGGACTTGGAGATGAGGGTCGTCCCGTCGGTAGCTTCTTGTTCCTTGGCACCACTGGTGTCGGCAAGACCGAGCTTGCCCGGGCGCTGAGCCACGAACTGTTCAACGACGACCAAGCCATGATTCGGGTTGACATGTCCGAGTTCCAAGAACGGCACAGCGTCAGCCGTTTGATTGGTGCACCACCGGGCTACGTGGGACACGACGAAGGCGGTCAGTTGACCGAAGCGATTCGCCGCCGTCCATACAGTGTGGTGCTTCTCGACGAAATTGAAAAGGCCCACCCCGATGTCTTCAACATCCTGCTCCAAGTTCTTGACGACGGGCGGCTCACTGACGGCAAGGGCCGGACGGTCGATTTCAAAAACACAGTTGTCATCATGACGTCCAACGCCGGGTCGGAGCTCATCCAGGCGCGGTTTGATGAGGCGGACGGCAAGCTATCCCCGGACGTTTTGGCCACCATGGAACTCGAGGCCATGGAAGCACTACGAAGCATGGTGCGTCCTGAGTTCCTGAATCGGATCGACGACGTGATTGTCTTCGAGCCCATCACCAAGAATCACCTGCGAGAGATTGTGGAGCTGCAGTTGCGGGCGCTCAAGGGCCGGCTTGATCATGCGGGAATCCAGCTGTGTGTAAGCGACGACGCTCTGACGTGGCTTGCGGAGCAAGGGTACAGCCCATCGATGGGAGCGCGTCCTCTGAAGCGTCTCATTCAACGCGAAGTCCTGAACACCTTGAGCAAATCGCTGCTTGCGGGCAGCGTGAACAAGGATGAGCCGCTCGTGATGGACGTGTTTGACAGCGAGGTGGTCTTCCGTGCCAAACTTCAGGAGGAGGTCTGCCTGACGGTCTGACCGCGCAACGCAGGATCGCGTGTCAACGCGGGAGGGGTGGCGTACGTACCTTCGGGCAAACACGTACGCCACCTTGCCATGAAACGCAGTCAATTCCTCAAGTCGGTTGGGGCCGCCCTGGCCCTTCCTGCTGCCATTCCTTTTGCCACTTCTGCCCGACCCCAGACGGGCGCGGGGTTGAGCTCGGGTAGGAGCAATTGTGTGCTCATTCCCAGCGAGACGGCCGGGCCGTTTCCGCTTGATCTTACGGAAAACGAGTTCTTTTTCAGGCAAGAAATTCACGAGGATCGAGAAGGGGTGAGGTTGCGCCAACGCGTGAGAATCGTGGGTGTGGACAACTGCGAGCCGATGCCCAACGTCCGTGTGAATTTGTGGCATTGCGATCGCGATGGAGACTATTCGGGGTACGCTCAGATGGGGTCGGAGGGGCTCACATATTGCCGCGGATATCAAATGACGGATGCGAATGGCGAGTGCGAGTTCGTGACCATTTTCCCTGGCTGGTACCCAGGTCGTGTGACGCACGTGCACTTCCAGGTTCACGTCAGTTCGCAATACAGCGTCGTGAGCCAGTGGACGTGGACGCATGAGGATGCGGTGAATGCCGTGAGCGCGCACCCGGACCTGTATCCGGCGGGTCCCGATCCATTGAGCCCTGCTCAAGATGGCGTGTTTGCGGACGGGTATGAGTTTCAGTTGGCGGATTTGGCCTGGGACGAGGAAGCGCAGGAATACGTATCGCACTTTGAAGCGACGGTGGAAGGTGCGGGCACGAGCGGGGTGGGCTACCAGGAATTGCAAAATGCGCAGGTGTTTGCGTTGGGCCAAAACTTCCCCAATCCCGTGGGATCCTTCACGGAAATTCCCCTGGAAATGCTCGAAGCAGGCGAGGTGGTGTGGTCGCTTTGGAGCCCTTCAGGTGTATGCGTTTCTCGCACAGCCGTGGGCATGATGCCTCCAGGTCGACACGTTTTGGCGGTTGATTTTGCTGCGCTTGGTGTGCCTGCCGCGTCGTACCTCTACCACGTGGAGGTGAGCACGGCGCGAGGCCGTTTTACCGACGTCAAGCGCATGACGGTTGCGAAGTGAGGGCTGCGTGCCGCACCTTTGATGCCATGAACGATTGGATTCGCGTGGCCTTGGCCGCGAGCTTGGAGGCAGGCCGAGCGATTTTGGACATCTATGAAAGCGACGATGTGGGGGTGGAGTACAAGGAAGACCAAAGCCCCTTGACCCGCGCCGACCGTGCTGCCCACGAGGTTCTTATGCGGCACCTTGAGGCCACAGGCATTCCTGTCTTGTCCGAAGAGGGCAAACACATGCCGTATTCGGAGCGGCAAGGATGGCGGGAACTTTGGATTGTTGACCCGGTAGACGGCACGAAGGAATTCATCAAGCGCAATGGAGAATTCACGGTCAATGTGGCGTTGGTACGCGAAGGCCGCGTGGCGGGCGGCGTGGTGTTGGCGCCGGTGTTGGGCCACGCCTACGTGGGCGTGGTGGGAGAAGGCGCGTGGCGTCTCGAGGTGGACATGATGAGAGTTCCCTCGGTGGACGAGGCGTGGTCGGCACGTGCCGCCTTGCCCCTCAAGACGGTGGCGGGACGGCCGTTCACGGTGGTGGCGAGCCGCTCGCACATGTCGCCCGACACCGAAGCGTACGTGGAAGACATGCGGTCACTGCACGGCAAGGTGGACTTGATCAGCAAGGGGAGTTCCCTCAAGCTGTGCATGGTGGCGGAGGGCACGGCAGATGCCTACCCGCGATTTGCCCCTACCATGGAATGGGACACGGCCGCGGGACAGGCGGTGTGCGAGGCGTCCGGGTGCGACGTCGTTGATCAGCGCACGGGTGAGACCATGCGCTACAACCGTGAAGAGTTGTTGAATGCTTGGTTTTTGGTCTCGCGGAAGGATTGAACTTTGGCAAGTTCCAGATGAAACACATTGATTGTACCCATGAAGATTGAAGCCACTTCGGTCGAAGAGTACCTCAACAAGGCGCCCGAGGAACGGAAGGGGGTGTTGCGCCGAATGCGCGAGGTTCTGCGCGACAACCTGCCCCATGGGTTTTCGGAAGAGCTGAGTTACGGCATGCCGGGCTATGTGGTGCCTCACAGCTTGTACGAGCCAGGGTACCATTGCGATCCCCGCTTGCCGCTGCCGTTTGTGAGTTTCGCCAACCAAAAGAACTTCGTCGCTCTTTATCACATGGGCTTGTACGCCAGCCCAGAGGATATGGCCTGGTTCACAGAGTCCTGGGATGCGGGTCGTTTTGGGAAATTGGACATGGGGAAGAGCTGCATTCGATTCAAGAACATGGACAAGATTCCGTGGGCGTTGATTGGAGAATTGGCGACCCGCATGACCCCGGAAGATTGGATCTCGCGCTACGAATCGGCTTTCAAGAAGCCATGATGAACAAGGCATGACACGCATCGCACTTCTAGGATTGCTGGGCATGTTCACCTTGGGGGCAGGTGCCCAAGTGCAGTGGTGGCCCACGGAGATTCGAACGTCAACGGGGATGTGGTTGGCCGAGGGTGACATGCGCGAGGCGGTCGATGGCCTGGCGTTTGGAGGTCATGCAGCATGGATGACCCGAGCCTCAAACGGGTGGGCCGCCTATTTTGGTGGCATCGAGCATGGTGGCTTTGTCGGGCTGCATCGCATCGGGGCGTCGTCGTATGGTTGGCAACCCCAGGTTGGCTGGACCCTTCGCACTGGTCAAACCCGCCTGGTCGGGTGGTCCTTTTCGACCGGCTTGGCCTACAATCCCCGCATCTATCACCCCGAAACATCTCCAGAACTTGAGGCTGTTGGTTCCCATGTCAATGGCTTGATTAGGCTTGGGATCACGGTAGCGAATGACAGTCCTGTCAGTTTGGGCTTGGGTATTTTGCACACGAGCAACGGCGCACTTCGTCGCCCCAACAAGGGCATCAACACGCCCCTGGTACAACTCGCATTTCGGCTTGGAGAAACCCCGCGTCGAAGCGTGTACATGGACGGCGCCCAGCCGTTGAAGTTTCGCTCCAATGTGGGCCTAGCCCTGGGTGGACGCGACCACGGCGGCTACGGAGGACACGTGTATGGGGTGCAGGAGCTCATCGCCCAAACCTCGTTTGCGTGGAGTCCCCGTTACGCCTTCACGGCTCAAGGGTCCGTGGTTCATCACGGGGCTTTGCGCGCTGACCCGGCAACGGATGCACCGTCTGACAGCATTGCGCCTGACGTGCTCGACCGACTTCAGCCGGGATTGTGTGCAGGATGGTCTTGGTTGTTCGGACGCACGCGGTTGGACTTGCTGAAGGGAGGCGTGCTCCTTCATCCCACGCCAGGATTCATTCGGGGGTTCAACAAAGCTCAGCTTTTCATGTCGGTCCACGCGAGTCTAGACGTGTTTGTATCCCTGCGTTTCACCGATTGGCGAGCGGATTACGTCAGCGCTGGTGTGGCGCTACGCTGGGGAAATTCAGACCGGGACTGTCGGGAATGTCCGACATGGCGAGCAAGGTGAGGTCGGCGTGGAAGGTGAGGGCAACTTTTCAGCCGTTTTGTCGTATCTAGTCATTGTCCCATGTCTTCACTTCGGCCCTACGATACCCTCGTCCTGGAGGGAGGAAGTCTCCGCTGCGCTTTCACCGCAGGGGTGATGGATGCCTTGTTGCTGTTGGGGCCCATGCCTTTTGAGCGGGTCATCGGAGTGAGCGCTGGCGCCATGGTGATGGCTTCTCACCTCTCGGGCCAATACAAGCATTTTTACCGGATCTCGAAGGACTTGGTTGAGGACGGGAAATTCATTCGATTTTCTTCGGCGTGGTCGAAGGAAGGGTTGATGAATTTGGCTCACCTCAAAGCCTATGTGATGCGCCATGCGCCGTTGGATTTGAATGCACTTGCGCAAGCCCAAACCAAGGTCCAAGCCCTCGTTGTTACGACTGAAATGGAAAGCGGTCAGCCGCAATATTTCGAGCCCCAAGGGCGGGAATGGATCAACGCCCTTGTCGCGTCTGCCACGCTCCCACTTGTCACACGTGGCAAGGTCAATTTTCGCGGGAAGTGGGTGTTTGACGGCGGGTATTCCGATCCGATTCCTTTGGAGAAGGCTCTGGATTTGGGTGGCAAACACATCCTTGTGGTGCGAACCCGCCCCATGGGTGATCACGTCTCCCAGAGCTACATCGATTATTTCGCGTCGTATTGGTACCGCCACAACCCGGCGCTCCTTCCGCTCTTTGAGCAAGGCCACGAGCGCTACAATGCCACCGTCGACCGGTTGTTGCTCGGCGGCGACAACCAAGGGAGAACGTGGGAGGAAATCGCTCCACCATTTCCACTGCGTACGAGCGGATGGTCGGTTTCGGCAGCGGACATCATGGCGGATTACCGGCTTGGGGCCGAAACGGCCATGAATTGGTGGGCCCACCAAACAGCCGCGACCAAGTTTCGCTTCTGACTTTGGATTGTCTGAGGGACACCTTTTTGGCCGCAAAGGCAAGAAAATTTCAATAGAATGAAGTAGCTTGCGGCCTCAGCGAAAAACGCTTCCATGTCGCGCGGACAATGCCTCCATCCTCAGGACTGGATCGTCAAGAAGTTTCGCTGATTTGTCCCTCCCATGGTACAAGCCTGCCCGGTGCTCCTGCGCTACCTGTATGTTCACTTTGCGTCCTTGCGACCCTTGAGTCTCCTGTTGGTGGCACTCTTGGGCTGGACGTCGTGTCGGGTTGAAGGAGCAGCGAATGGCATGAGTGATGCAGAGCTCGAGTCCTTTCGAGGTTCGGCCAGGGTGGAGAAGCTTTTGGCTTCCATGACGCTCGAAGACAAGGTGGGCGAGATGACACAGCTCACGCTAGACATGCTGTGTGTGGGCGACACGTTTGATTTGGAGGAGCCTCATCGCCTTGAACCCAACAAGCTTCTGCTGGCTTTTGATGAGGTTCGTGTAGGGAGTATCCTCAACAGCGGTGGGCATGCCTACCCGCCTTCTCAATGGCGTGAATTGGTGTCTGGAATTCAGCAAGCAAGCCTTGCTGCGAAGGGAGTTCCAGCACTTTACGGCGTGGATGCCATTCACGGTGCCACCTACACGTCAGGCGCCGCCTTGGGTCCGCAGCAAATCGCGTTGGCGGCTACCTGGGATACGTCACTCGTTCGAAAGATGGCGGAAGTCACCGCGCAGCAAATCCATGCATGCGGCATACCATGGAATTTCGCTCCCGTGCTTGACGTGGGCCGCGACCCGCGTTGGCCCCGGTTTTGGGAAACGTTTGGTGAAGATGTGAGGCTGGTGGGAGACATGGGCGAGAGCATGGTCAAGGGTTTTCAAAACGGACCTGTGAAGGTGGCGGCTACGCTGAAGCACTACATGGGTTACAGCACGCCATGGAGTGGTAAAGACCGAACGCCAGCGTACATTCCGGAACGTCAGCTACGTGAGATTTTTTTGCCACCCTTCGCGCAGGCCATCGAAGCAGGAGCCATGACGGTCATGGTCAACAGCGGAGAGATCAATGGCATTCCCACCCATGTCAATCGCTTCATCCTCACGGACATGTTGCGCGGAGAA
>JBEARC010000040.1:0-95516 GCA_041163465.1 Bacteroidota bacterium | reverse complement strand
CGGGGCGTCATGTGCATCTTGAGCCATAGCACGCTTTCGTCGGAACTGCCATTGTCAACAACCCAAATTCCCACCTCATGCGGCGTATGCGCCAACACACTGGGCAAGTAGGTCTCAAGATGAGAGAGGCCGTTCCAATTGAGAATCACGACCGCAATGGTGGAAGAATCCTTGGGTTCTTGGGTCATCGTGGGTTGTAAAACAAATCTTCAGGCTCCTCACGAGAAAAGGCATCCCGGGGATTGAGACGGTTTTCCATGGACTCCGATACCCGAAGACGGTTTTCTCGTGAGCGCAGTTGACTCAACCAATCTTCATTTTGGCGTTCTCCGAGCATGTCGCTGTGCAGAAGCTCAAAACACTCTGCCACCACATGGGGTGAGTAGAACAAGAATCGTTTGTTGTTGAACCGTCCTGCCTTGTGATAATGCCAAATTTCATAGGGGTAGTAGTCCGTTTCATGGTGGCGTTTCACCACGGTGTTGGGGCGGCCAAACCTCAGGTAAATGTTGCCCATTTCAGTCAGGCTTCCAACCCCCTGTTTGCAAGCGCCATATTCTGAATTCACAAACGCGATTCGATCCATGTATTGCAAATGCATGGACTCTGCTTCAGCCATTCCACCACCTCGTTCCAACCAGAAACTTGTCAAATACTGGTGAATTCGATCCACATCCTTCTGAGGAGCCAAGCTCATCTGCATCGTTGTTTGCTCATTGGTCGTTGCCAAAGGCAGATGATCCAAGAGATGAGATACTGCAAAATCAGGATCACCAAAGCCTTGGAGGGATGGCAACACATCGATGGGTCCTTGCGCACCCCCGTAGCCATCCTGGTCCGCCGTGGAGCGCCCACCACGATGGGGCAAGACGATATCTCGAGACACAATGACATGACCATCCCTGGTTCTGGCTTCAAGCTTCAAGGTTGGAGAGGTCGGCGTGGGGAGAAGGGGGGTGCATGGCAATTGCTCGAGCACAGGAACCACTTGATTGGCTTTGAGACGTTTGAACTTTGTCGACTCCGATGTCCAGTTTCCCTCAGCATCTGACCATCCCATGACCAACAAGAACAGAGAATCTTTTCCGACAATGTCTGCGATGTGATGAAGTTCGAAATACCATGTGGCTGCCGCGACATCCCTTGGAATGGACCGCCCAATGGCTGGGAGGATGTCCAATCCGCTATGCACCACATTGGGATCACTGATTGCCGAGGCCGGTCCATGAGTAGAAACGAGGATAGGATCGGAGAATTCGGGCATCCCACCCAAAGGCACCCGCAATTCCTGGACATGGTTGAACGTGTCTGTGATTCCGGAAATCGACCATTCCACAGAGCACGGGCCATCCGGAACCAACAATCGATCCACATGAACATGGCTCAGCACCACGCTGTCGGCTGATTCAGGCCTCACAGGCAAGGTGCTCTTTGCAAAGGTCAAAATCTCTCCATCACGACTCGCCACAACGGTCAATGTGAAGCGATCCGTCGGCATGGAGACATCACTTTGCCATCCAGTTTGGACTTCAATGTAAGCTTGGCCGTCCGGAAGCCGTTGAATCAAGGCGTCTGTCTGCCATTGAATTTGGCCCCAAACGAAGGGCATGGAGCACATCGGCCAAAGCAGAAACCACGCCAACCGGTGCAAGGACTTGGTCATTCTACCAATCATGGTTGAAAGTTAGTCTGATTTGAAGGTTCGCTGCCATCCATGGGCAGTTGGCTTTCAAGGGTTCATCAACTCACATGCTCACCATGCCTGGGTGGATGTGCACAGCCTGGGTGGATGTGCACAAACCTTCGAACCTTGGAACGCACAACCTGACCGGTCTGAAACAACAAGCGCCCGCTTGTGCGGGCGCTCATTCATTGGCGGAGGCTGAGGGATTCGAACCCCCGGTACCTTTCGGCACGCCGGTTTTCAAGACCGGTGCAATCGACCAACTCTGCCAAACCTCCGGGACGGCAAATTTACAAGAACCATGTCAATTGCAGGCATGACAGGTCGGCAATTCCGTCATTTTTTCTAGAATCACCCTATTGAATGATAATATACATTATGTTAATCACCACGAATCAAAGAAAAGGGCCTTGGCCCCATTCCTTGTATGGTTACTGTCCTGCCGCCTTGAGCTTGTTGCTGATGTCGACGAGCTTATCATCTTCCCCAGTCCGGGCGTAAATGTCTCGAAGCGAACGCATGGTCTCCAGGTCACTCGGTTCTGCGACATGGGCCGCTTCGAGATACGGCATCGCTGTCGCAAACAAAGCCTTGGCGTCGTCTTCGGCCTGTTTCTGCGCTGCTGATTCAGCCTTGGTCATCCGGGGCTTCCACATGTCATTGGCCTTGTTAATGCCCTGAACAGCCTGGTTGAAATACAACGCACCCAAGTTGTAATTCGCATCAAAATAATCTGGCGCAATTTCAAGCGCCTTGATATACGCTCCAATGGCTTCATCCGAGTTTCCGAGGTTGTCCAAGACACTGCCCAGGCTGAACCACAAGATTTCATTCGTCGGATCCTGTTCAGCAGCAATTGCCAGATTTTCCTTGGCCTTGTCAAACTCTTGGTTGGTCAGATAAATGTTCAACTCTTCAATGATCAAACTCTGTTCTCTCGGATACAACTCCCGTGCGGCCTGCAATGTTGCCAAGGCCTCATCCACACGCTCAGCATTTCTGTAAAGATTGCTAATGAACAGGTAGACATTGGGCACTTGGTAGCCTATGGCAGCGCAATCTTGATATCGGGTCACCGCCATCTCCAAGTTGCCCGCCTTTTCGTAACATAATGCACTGTTGTACACAGCCATGGTGTCGACCGTTTCAAACGCACTGGCAATCTCAGCTGCCAAATCAAACAATTGACCTGCTGGGCCATAATCACCGGCGTTGTAGTTGCCAATGCCCGCATTGCTCGCTTGCATCTGAACTTGTCCCAACCCAATGGTGGTTTCCTGCGCATAGGATCCTTTGGGATCCAGTTCGATAGCCTTCATGAAACTCTCCTTTGCCTTCACCAAAGCATCGGGATATGCAGCAAACAAGGCACTGTCGCGGCTGATGTTCAGATAAATGTCGCCCCTGTAGCGCCACGTCTTGTTCTTGATGTTGGCTTTGGGGTTTTCTACAGCCTGTTCAATGTAAGTGGCTGCCGTTGCGTAATCACCCTCTTTGTTTGCATTGTAAGCAGACACAACCTCTTTTTGTCCTAACGAAGTGGTTGAAATTGCCACCACGACGGCAGCTGTCAAGAATTTTTGCATGGATTCAAAGTTCATTGTTCTTGATCAATCAGCGGATTTAGTTGCAAATGTAGTCACGTCCCATGATGCCAAACATCATGCCAGGTCCTCTCCCTCTTCCCTTTCATCCGAAGCTCCATCCTCCTCGCTCGCAGAACCTTCGACGGCACTGCTCGCCTCTGAATTTGTTCCCTCAGAAGTCAACTCAGCATCGTCCATCATGTCCTCTTCCTCATCGCTTTTCGGGACTTTGCAGACAGCCGCGATGGCGTCCTTTCCACGCAAACTGATGAGTCTCACACCTTGGGTCGCCCGGCCCATGACTCGCATTTCATCCACGGCCATGCGTATGGTGATGCCCGATTTGTTGATGATCATCAAGTCGTTGTCATCCGTGACGTTCAAGATGGAAATCAAATCCCCTGTCTTTTCCGTCACTTGAAGGGTTTTCACACCCTTTCCGCCTCTATTCGTCACCCGATAATCTTCCACGGCTGAGCGTTTGCCAAAACCATGTTCTGACACGACCAAAATGTCGCTGCTCGCATCGTTGATGCAGACCATGCCGATGACTTCATCGTGGGGACCTCCGAGGGTCACACCGCGAACACCCATGGCCGTTCTTCCCACAGCCCTGGCAGTCGACTCATGAAAACGAATGGCCTTTCCGGAACGCAAGCCCAAAATGATTTCCGAATCGCCGTTGGTCAACTTGGCTGCCAACAATTCATCGTCCTCACGAATCGTGACGGCATTGATGCCGTTGGATCGAGGGCGGCTGTAAGCTTCAAGGCTTGTCTTTTTCACCAAGCCCTTTTTGGTGCAAAGAATGACGTAGTTGCCATTCACATATTCCTCGTCCTTCAGGTCTTGAACAGGAATGTACGCCAACACCTTGTCATCGCTTTCCAAATTGATCAGGTTGACAATGGCTCGGCCTTTGCTCTGCTTCGACCCCTCGGGCACTTCAAAGATGCGCATCCAAAAGCACCGTCCCTTGGCCGTGAAAATCAGCAACCAATTGTGATTCGTTGCCGTGAAGATGCTTTCCAAGAAATCTTCATCTCGCGTCGAACTTCCTTTCGACCCAACACCGCCCCTTCCCTGCGCTCTGTACTCCGCCAGTCTGGTCCGTTTGATGTATCCCGCGTGACTAATGGTGACGACCACTTGCTCATCGGGAATCATGTCCTCGATGGACAGGTCTGCACTGCTGTACTCGATGGTGGACCTGCGCTCATCCCCAAAACGCTCTTTGACATCCATCAATTCCGTTTTGATGATGTCCATGCGACGCTCCTTTTTGTCCAAAATGTCCTTCAAATCGGCAATCAGACCCATCAACTCATCGTACTCCGCACGCAACTTGTCGCGTTCCAATCCCGTGAGTTTCTGAAGGCGCATGTCCAAAATGGCACGCGCCTGCACCTCCGAAAGGTCGAAGGTTTCCATAAGCCCTGTCCGAGCTTCCTCTGGCGTTTTGCTCGCACGAATCAGTGCGATGACCTCATCGATGTTGTCCAAGGCGATGATCAGGCCTTGCAAGATGTGGGCGCGTTCTTCGGCCTTGCGAAGGTCATAGGTCGTTCGGCGAACCACCACTTCGTGGCGATGCTCCACATAGTGGAACATCATCTGTTTGAGGTTCAGCAGTTCAGGCCTGCCAGCGACGAGGGCAATGTTGTTGACCGAAAATGAGGTCTGGAGCTGGGTGTACTTGTACAGCTTATTCAGAACCACGTTGGGAATGGCATCGCGCTTCAACTCGTACACGATTCGCATGCCATTGCGATCGGACTCGTCGCGAATTTCAGAGATGCCTTCAATGCGCTTCTCATTGACCAATTCGGCGGTTTTCCTGACCATGTCCGCCTTGTTGACCTGGTAGGGAATTTCCTCGACAATGATGACTTCGCGTCCAGTTTTGGTCTCCTCAAAGCGCGCCCTGCCACGGATGATAACTCGTCCCCGGCCCGTGTGGAAGGCATCCCTCACCCCTTCGATCCCATGAATCACCCCTCCTGTGGGAAAATCAGGCGCCTTGACATGCACCATCAAGTCGTCGACTGTGCAGTCAGGCTGCTCGATGAGATGAATCATGCCATCCACGACCTCTGACAAATTGTGCGGTGGCATGTTGGTCGCCATACCCACGGCAATCCCCGCTGCACCATTGACAAGCAGGTTGGGCAACTTCGCAGGAAGGACCGTGGGCTCTTGCAAGCTTTCATCGAAGTTGGGCCTGAAATCCACAGTCTCCTTGTCCAGGTCGGACAACATGTCCTCGGCTGCCTTTCGAAGCCTTGCTTCCGTGTAACGCATGGCTGCCGGGTTGTCTCCGTCAATCGAGCCAAAGTTTCCCTGGCCGTCCACCATGGGGTAACGCAAGGACCAATGCTGTGCCATGCGAACCATGGTATCGTACACGGAACTGTCACCATGTGGGTGGTACTTTCCCAGCACCTCACCGACAATCCTCGCCGACTTCTTGTAAGGTCGGTTGGACAACACCCCCAAATCCAACATGCCGTACAACACGCGCCTGTGGACGGGCTTCAGTCCATCCCGCACATCGGGAAGCGCGCGACTCACAATGACTGACATCGAGTAATCGATGTACGCCGACTTCATCTCGTCTGAGATGTTGATTTGGATGATTTTTTCTCCTTCTGCCATGACGTTCGTTCGTTTGCCGGTCTAACTCGTTCAGCGTCCTCTCAAACACTCTTGAAGAGTGCCTCAAAGCAGTCCTTTCCGCTCCGGCGCACAACCTTCAAAAATACCCCGAGGTCTCATGCCATCGGGGTCCGGGATGACCACAATTCTTCACAAATCACGCCAACCCTCTGTGGAAAACATTGACCCATGCTACTCAGGAGGTCCGAGGTGAAACGTAGCTTTGACTGAAGTTTGACCTTTGAACAGATTCCACATGGATGCAAAATTTTCACCACGGGTACGAGAAGTGATTTCCCTGAGCCGCGAAGAAGCACTTCGGTTGGGTCACAACTACATTGGCGTGGAGCACCTGCTGTTGGGGATCATCAAGGAGGGTGAGGGCACAGCCGTACGCATCCTGGAAGGATTGAATTGCGATTTGCAGAAGCTCCGAAAGTTGGTGGAAGGTTCCGTTCGACCGAGTACGGCCAAACCCGGCGGTTCAGGCAACATCCCTTTGGTCAAACAGGCTGAGAAAATCCTGAAAATCACCTACCTCGAAGCCAAAATCTTCAAGAGTTCAGTCATCGGGACAGAGCATTTGTTGCTGAGCATTTTGAAGGATGAAGACAACGTAGCAACCAAGAGCATTCACGCATTCAACATCGATTACGACGTGGCCAAAGAAGAATTTGAAAACTTGATCGCAGAAGACGGTGGACGTCCCTCTTCCCCGAGAGCAGACCACCCCTTGTCAGACGACGATTCACCTGGTGAAGGTGGCGGTGAATACAGCGGAGGAAGCGGCGGGCCTTCGAGCAGGAAAGGTGACCCCAAATCGAAAACCCCTGTGCTCGACAATTTTGGCAGAGACTTGACCCGCATGGCGGAGGAAGGTCGACTCGACCCCATTGTAGGGCGCGCCAAAGAAATTGAACGCGTCAGTCAGATTCTGTCCCGCCGCAAAAAGAACAACCCCATCTTGATGGGTGAACCAGGTGTGGGAAAGAGTGCGATTGCGGAGGGTTTGGCCATTCGCATCGTGGAAAAAAAGGTCAGTCGTGTGCTGTTTAACAAACGCATTGTCACGTTGGATGTCGCCTCGCTTGTCGCAGGAACGAAATACCGCGGTCAATTCGAAGAGCGCATGAAAGCCGTCATGAATGAGCTGGAGAAATCTCCAGATGTCATTCTTTTCATCGACGAGATTCACACCATTGTCGGTGCTGGAGGTGCAAGCGGCTCCTTGGACGCCTCCAACATGTTCAAGCCAGCCTTGGCTCGGGGTGAAATTCAATGCATCGGCGCCACGACCTTGGATGAGTACCGGCAATACATTGAAAAGGACGGCGCTTTGGAACGTCGCTTTCAAAAAGTGATGGTCGAACCAACCACTGTCGAAGAAACCATCCAAATTCTCCACAACATCAAGGACAAGTATGAAGAACATCACAGCGTGCGGTATACAGAGGACGCCATTGACGCGTGCGTGAAGTTAACAAGCCGATACATCACCGATCGACATCTGCCGGACAAGGCCATTGATGCCTTGGATGAAGTAGGAAGCCGGGTGCACCTGACCAACATCAATGTACCCCAAGAAATCGTAGACATTGAGGAAGAAATCGAGCGAGTCAAAGAGGAAAAAAGCAAGGTGGTTCGTTCACAGCGCTACGAAGAGGCAGCCCGTCTTCGAGACACGGAGCGCACGTTGAACGAACGATTGGAAAAGGCCAAGAAGGCTTGGGAAGAAGATTCCAAAAACCACAGGGTTACCGTGACTGCGGATCATGTCGGTGACGTCGTGGCCATGATGACAGGCATCCCTGTTCAGCGCATCGCTGAAAAGGAAAGTGGTCGTCTCGCTCGCATGGATCAAGAACTTCAGGGAAAGGTCATTGGGCAGGACGAAGCCATCACGAAGGTCGTGAAGGCCATCAAGAGGAACCGAGCAGGCCTGAAGGATCCCAACAAACCCATTGGCTCCTTCATCTTCTTGGGGCCCACGGGGGTTGGCAAGACCCAACTCGCCAAAGTGTTGTCGCGCTTCATGTTTGACTCCGAAGATGCCTTGATTCGAATCGACATGTCGGAATACATGGAAAAGTTTGCCGTGACCCGATTGATTGGTGCACCTCCAGGCTATGTTGGATACGAGGAGGGCGGGCAGTTGACCGAAAAGGTTCGTCGTCGGCCCTACTCCATCGTTCTCCTTGATGAAATTGAAAAGGCTCATCCCGATGTCTTCAACCTGTTGCTGCAAGCACTCGATGATGGACAATTGACTGATAGCCTAGGCCGGAAGGTGGACTTCAGGAATACGATCATTATCATGACATCCAACATTGGTGCGCGACAGCTCGCTGAATTTGGCACGGGTGTGGGTTTTGGCACAGCTGCCAGGAGTGCCAGCATGGATTCAGACCGAGACAATGTGATCCAAACTGCGCTAAAGCGGGCCTTCGCTCCAGAATTTTTGAACCGGATTGATGATGTCATTCTATTCAAGAGTCTCAAGCGTGAGCACATTCACAGCATCATCAACATTGAGCTCGATGCCTTGAAGAAGCGTGTGGTGGATCTTGGGTACGACCTAGAAATAACTTCAGCAGCAAGCGATTTCATCTCCGACAAGGGATACGATGAAAAATATGGTGCTCGACCACTCAAGAGGGCAATTCAGAAATATCTCGAGGATCCCTTTGCCGAGGAGATTATCAACAGTGAGGTCAGCGAAGGGGACCTGTTGAGAGCTGATTACGAAGAAGGATCTTCTTCTCTGACAATCAGTGTAATCAAAGGCGGACTTCTCGAGATGCCTGAAGGTGCCGAAGAGGCGCTTCGCGGAGATGGAGAATCGACCACGGGTGTGGCCAAAAAGCCAGCTGCCAAAAAGAGCACCAAAAAATCCACGAAGGACGAGAATACTCCCACAGAGACGAGCACGGACGATTCATCCTCAGAAGAGTGAACACAACGAGATGGAGTGAGTGGGTGAAGGATGCGTTGCAGAACAAATACGTGGCTGTGACATTGTTGGCATTGGTTTGGGCGACATTCATTCATGATTTGGGCATACCCTTTGTCATCCGTGAATCATGGGGACTTCGTGAATTGCGACAAGAACTCGAGGACGTTGAAAGCCGGAACGCCTTGCTCGAAGAACAGTCCGCAACGCTGTTGACTGATCCTGCTGCCTTGGAACGTTTTGCCCGTGAACGCTATTTCATGCGGAAACGGAACGAAGAAGTCTACCGCGTGGTGGATTGATTTGAAGAAGATTAGCCCAAAAGAGCCTGCAACGCTCGTATCATCTCGGACAAGGCGTTGGGCACCGTGAGAAGGACCCACAGGAGGCCAAGCAAGCCTCCGCCAAGATGCGCATCATGTGCCACCCTTCCCCTGCCCTTGTCCATCATGCGCGACTCGTACCAAAAAAACAACACGCCAGCGATCACAGCTGGCACTGGGATGACAAAAAACAGGAGCAACGTGCTTGTTGGATGCAAGGCCACAAAAGCCACCAACACGGCACTCACGGCGCCGGATGCCCCCAAACTCGCGTAGGAAGGGTTGTCGCCATGCTTTCGGAGTGCGGGGATGGCTCCTGAAACCATCCCAAGCGCATACAAGGCAGGGAATCCCAGCCATCCCATGGATGACAAATCCTTCTCCACCGTTCGACCAAATTCAAACAAGACAAACATGTTGAATGCGAGATGCATCCAATCTGCATGAATGAAGCCGTGGGTCAGCAGACGATGCCATTCTCCAGCGTGCTTCATTCGTTGGGGAATCAGCAGCAACCTCTTTTTGACCGCAGGGCGATCCATGGTCCACCACGAAATCAAGACAGTGGCTGCCACCACCGCGTGCACGGCCATCATGAGCTGTGGTCAGCAATGATCAACCAACGCCCCTCCTGCCTTCTCCAGACCAAGGAGTACATGCCTGAGGCATCTTCCAAGCCAACTTTTTCCAAATGCCAAGAACCCACAAGCAGGCCCGTGTCGCTTGACAGCGACAACCATTTCATGTTGGTGAAAGACAACACCCCCATCGAACGCTGGTCGGGATATCCCGCTTGGTACCGAGCAAGCGTGGCGGCATGGCCCCACGTGATTCCATCTCCACCCACAAACATCAAGGAGTCACTCTCCCAATAGCCTTGCATGAAGCCTGCCAGGTCTCCGTTGTTCCAAGCGTGCTGTTGCTGTCCCATCACATGTGCAATTTCTGCGGGTAGACCCTGACAAAAAAGCGCTGAATCCTCGGATTGGGCGTGCATGACATCACCCAATGACAGGCCAAGGCACAGATACAGGCCCGGGGCCATCCCATGGCCCATGCGACGAATCCATGACGTTTGGGAGAGATCGGAGCTCCTGCGCAACCACTCAAACATTGAACCGAAAATGCATGATGTCTCCGTCCTGAACGATGTACTCCTTCCCTTCCACAGAAAGTTTTCCTGCCTCCTTCACCGCCAATTCTGAACCCAAGGTGACAAAATCGTTGTATTTCATGACCTCTGCGCGAATGAATCCTTTCTGAAAATCGGTGTGGATCACGCCCGCAGCTTCGGGAGCGGTGAAGCCTTTGCGGATGGTCCAGGCCCGGACCTCCTTCACACCGGCCGTGAAATAGGTTTGAAGATTCAACAAGGCATATGCCGCACGAATCAACTTGGATACACCCGGCTCGTCCAACCCCAAATCAGCCAAGAACATCTCACGCTCCTCGGGGTCTTCCAATTCAGCAATGTCTGCCTCAATGGCAGCACCCAAAACAAGCACCCCTGCCCCTTCCTCTTCGGCCACTTGCTTGACACGGCTGACATGGGCATTGCCTTCGACCACCGAACCCTCATCCACATTGCAAACGTACAGGATGGGCTTGGCCGTCAACAATTGCATGTCTCGCATCAAAGGCACCTCATGGTCTTCCAAATCCAATCCCCTGGCGCTTTTCCCCTGGTTGAGATGTGCCTCCAAGCGCTCGTAAAACTGGAGCTGCTTCAAAGCATCCTTGTCCCCAGTTTGTGCAGCCTTTTTCACTTTAAGCTTCCGGGATTCAAGGGTTTCCAGGTCTTTCAGTTGAAGCTCTGCATCGATCACCTCTTTGTCCCGAATCGGATCGACACTGCCATCGACATGAACAATGTTGTCGTTGTCAAAGCAACGAAGCACATGCAAAATGGCATCGGTTGTTCGGATGTTCCCGAGAAACTTGTTGCCCAAACCTTCACCTTGACTCGCTCCTTTGACCAATCCTGCGATGTCTACAATTTCCACAGTCGTAGGCAGGACATTCTGAGGCTTCACCAATTCTGCCAATTTGTTCAGACGTGGATCTGGCACCGTGATGACTCCAATGTTGGGTTCAATGGTGCAGAACGGGAAGTTGGCACTTTGTGCCTTGGCGTTGGACAAACAATTGAACAACGTGCTTTTGCCCACGTTGGGAAGGCCTACAATGCCGCACTGAAGTGCCATGGTTGAATCTGTTATGAAGGGAGCCCAAAGTTAGCCACTTCTATCCGCTCCTCTGTTTTTCCAAATATTTTGCACAGACTCGCCACAAGGATGGGGACGTGGATACTTTTGCCCCATGAATTCGCAGGAGCTTTCTTCCCTCTCTACCCAAGTCCGACGCGACATCGTACGCATGGTCCATGCCGTTCAAAGTGGACATCCGGGTGGTTCGTTGGGGTGCACGGAATTGTTGGTCAAACTGTATTTTGACACGATGAACATTGACCCACATGCCTTCGACATGGACGGTGTGGGTGAAGACGTGTTTTTCTTGTCCAATGGTCACATCAGCCCTGTGTGGTACAGTGTGTTGGCCCGTCGCGGGTACTTCCCCGTGGAGGAACTGGCAACGTTCAGGAAATTGAACAGCCGCCTCCAAGGACATCCGGCCACCGAGGAAGGGCTGCCTGGCATTCGGATTGCCTCGGGATCATTGGGCCAAGGATTGAGCGTGGCCTTGGGTGCCGCACAAAGCAAAATCCTCAATGGAGACAGCGCCTGGGTTTATTCCTTGCACGGCGATGGTGAACTTCAGGAGGGCCAAATCTGGGAAGCTGCCATGTATGCTGCCCATCACCGAATCGACAACATCCTCAGCTTTGTGGATTGCAACGGTCAGCAAATTGACGGAAGCACTGAAGATGTATTGTCCTTGGGAAATCTTAGAGCCAAATGGGAGGCGTTCGGATGGCGTGTCTTGACGGCTCATGGCCATGATTTTGACGACTTGGATCGTGTGATTGCAGAAGCGCACAAGCACAGAGGGTCGGGAGTTCCTTGCGTGGTGTTGATGACGACCTCCATGGGACGAGGTGTGGATTTTATGGAAGGAACCCATGAGTGGCATGGCATCGCGCCGAGCGACGAGCAACTCGAAAGGGCACTGAAACAGCTGCCTTCGTCGTTGAAGGATTATTGATCCCTGTCCATTTCTTTCTTTTGGCCTTGAATAGCATCATCCACGAATTGCCCCAATTCCATCTCCGGAAGTTGGTTCTGTGTGGCTTGTGGGCGTGCTTGTATGCCTGTGGTCACCAGGGATGGTGCCAGGTCACGACTGAAGAAGCGGTTGAACCGACCCGCATCCTTTTTGTCTTTGATGCTTCCAACAGCATGAATGCCATGTGGGGAGGTCAACGAAAAATCACCACAGCATCCGAACTTCTCAGTGAATCTCTCAAGTCACTGCATGGAAGTGAGGGGCTTGAATTGGGCTTGCGTGTGTATGGCCACGGCACCAAACATGTGCCGGGCAAACAAGACTGTGATGACACTGAATTGTTGGTTCCATTTGGGACGTTCAACAACCTGATTATCAAACAAACCCTTGGCAAAGTCCGAGCCCAGGGCACAACCCCAATCGCCCGTTCCTTGGAACTGGCTGCGGGAGATTTTCCGGACACGCCAGGACGCAATGTCATTGTGTTGATTACCGACGGCATTGAAGCATGTGACGAGGACCCCTGCGCGGTAAGCCGAGCCCTGCAGGCCAAGGGTATTGTGGTCAAGCCGTTCGTCATTGGCATGGGCATTGAGGAGAATTTGATGGCCAGTTTGAGTTGCATAGGCAATTTCTACGACGCATCCGACCCAGAAGCGTTTGAATTCATTCTGGAAATGGTGCTAGAACAGGCACTCCACAACACGACTTTTCACCTCGAGCTACTGGATGGCGAAGGCGAGCCAAGGGTCACCAATGTTCCCTATTCGCTGACAGACATGCGCACAGGGAAAAGCAATCCCCATTGGGTCCATACCTTGAGACATCAAGACTTCCCGGATACGCTGTATGTGGATCCCCTCCCGATGTATGCCTTGACGCTCCACTCCCTGCCAGGTGTTGTTGTTGATTCCATCACCTTGAAGCCCGGAGTGCACAACGTCATTCGGGTACCTGACATGGGGCAAGGGAAGCTTCGTCCCCAGTTTGCGCGAGGTGTGCGGACGGACTACGGCAACATGCATGTGGATTGGTTCGAATCGGGGACTTGTACGCCCTTCTTTTCGAGTCCCATTGGAGATGAAATTCTTCTGCGGACAGGAACCTACGACGTGCGCTTTCCCACGACCCCTCCCACCCATGTGCGGAACGTGAAGGTGGATGAAGATGGGCAAGGCACCGTAGAAATTCCCGCGCCGGGAATGCTGTTTGTGCAAGGACACTCACCGGGACATGCAGTCATCGTAGATCAATTCACGTTGGATTTGGTCTACAAATTTCCAGAGGGTGACATCACCCGAAATCTTCCACTTCAACCGGGTTCATACACTTTGATCTACCGGTCTCGAATGGCCCGAGGAACGCTTTACAGCATTCACCGCGATTTTCAAATTACCTCAGGTTCAACCACCAATGTCAAACTCCATGAGTAACGCTTCCCCCTTTCTGCTTCATCCCACCGAATCCAAGGACACGCGTTCAGGATTTGGCGTTGGGCTCCACGAGGTGGGGCAACAAGACAAGAATGTGGTGGGCCTTTGCGCCGATTTGACCGGTTCATTGAAGATGAACGCTTTCCGCGACGCATTTCCAGAACGCTTTTTTCAAGTCGGCATCGCAGAAGCAAACATGATGGGATTGGCAGCGGGAATGACCATCGGAGGAAAGATTCCTTTCACAGGCACGTTTGCCAATTTCTCGACAGGACGGGTCTATGACCAAATTCGTCAAAGCATCGCATACAGCGACAAGAATGTCAAGATTTGCGCATCGCATGCGGGTTTGACCTTGGGCGAGGACGGAGCCACGCATCAAATCCTTGAGGACATCGGCCTGATGAAGATGCTTCCCAACATGACCGTGGTCGTGCCCGCTGATTATGAACAAACCAGACAAGCAACGCACGCCATTGCCAAGCATCACGGCCCAGTGTACCTGAGGTTTGGACGGCCCAAAGTGCCCGTGTTCATCAAGCCAGAAACACCATTTGAGCTCGGCAAAATCCAACGGCTGATGTCGGGGACCAACGTCACCCTTGTGGCGTGTGGACACATGGTCTGGGAATCCATTCAAGCGGCGCTCATCTTGGCCAAGGATGGGATTCAGGCTGATGTTCTCAACGCACACACCGTCAAGCCTTTCGACTCGGAAACGCTGCTCGAGAGCGTCCAAAGAACGGGAGCTGTTGTGGTTGCTGAGGAACATCAGGTACTCGGAGGACTGGGCGGAACGGTGGCCCAAACACTGGCCAAACATCATCCTACGCGCATGGCGCATGTTGCCGTCGAGGATCAATTCGGCGAAAGTGGTACACCCGCGCAATTGATGAAGAAATACGGCCTTGACGCAGAAAACATTGTTCGAAAGACGAAAGAGTTGCTGGCTTCCTGAGTCGAATGCATGGCTGTTTCAGAGCATCCAGGTTTTCAGCCTTTGTTCCATACAACTCGACCCTTCGCGATGGGCCTGAACGCCTGGCGTTGTTTCAGGCTGTCTTCACTTTCAGATTGGCAAGACAAGCATACACGGCATCTCGCAACTTGGGTGTGCATGACATCAATGGCAGGCGCACATGGGGCTCCGTGATTCCGAGATGGTGCAAGAGGCACTTAATTCCGGTTGGATTTCCCTCCTCAAAAATCAGGTCCATCAGCGGAGCCAGAGCCTGATGTGTCAGTCGCGCTTCATGCACGAGACCAAAGGCTGCCTGTTGTACCATTTCAGACATTCGCTGTGGCAGACCATTCCCCAGCACTGAAATCACTCCCTCGGCACCCATGGCCACCGTGGGCATAGCCAACGCATCATCTCCAGACCACACTGCGAAATCAACAGGGCGATGCGCAAGGATGTCTGAAATCTGGGCAAGGTCTCCACTGGCTTCCTTGATTCCACAGACGTTTTCGTGCTTTGCAAGCGTCAAACTTGTCTCCGCAGACATGTTGCTCGCCGTTCTGCCGGGAACATTGTACAAAATGAGAGGCCTCTGCGAAGCATCAGCCACCATCTCAAAATGCTTCACAATGCCTGCTTGCGAAGGCTTGTTGTAGCTGGGAGAAGCCGACAAAACTGCAGAAATCCCCGTCATGTCCCATTCTCTCACTCGTCTACACAAGGTCGCGGTGTCATTGCCGGCGATACCCACAACGACGGGAATGCGCCCCTTGTTGACTTCCAACACAAAGTCCACGATTCCTCGCTGCTCCCCTTCACTCAAGGTGGGTGTCTCTCCCGTGGTTCCAAGAACGACGATGAAGTTGGCTCGACCTGACACCACGTGATTCACCAGGCGCTGAAGACTGGGATAATCAACCTTGCCGCTTTCATGAAAAGGTGTCACCAACGCCACACCAAGCCCTTGCAAAGAAGACAACAATGCGTTCATTGTAGCTGTGTTTGATTCAAAAATGCCAAGGTTCGAGAGGTATGCTCACGCCACGCTTCCATGGGATCATGGAGAATCAAATCGACTTCCTCCATGTCATCGATTTCCTCGGGCTCTTGCACCAAACGAACATCCAAATCGTTGGCCCATTCAGGATGATCCGGCCCCACCTTCATCCCCGCACAACTTGAGCGTACAACGAATTTCAAGGGCATAATTGGCTCGAGTTCCAAATCAATCAAAATGTCAAACGGCGTTTGCGTGAAAGCCTCAAATTCCTTGACAGGCCATCCGTACCAATTCAAATCGCTTTTGCAAAAGTAGCCCGAGTCCAATTTCTTGACCAGCCAATTGGGGGTCTGCTTCTCTTCCTCTTGCACAAAACTCATCATCCCAACCCTTTTGACACCATACTCCTCCTTGATGCGTTTGGCCAAGTCCTTGATTTCTCGGAAATGGGCATGATCGCGCTCGAGATACAACAGCCCCACACTCTCGGCCTGGTTGAGAGAACAACCCCGTCGCTCACGCTCAGGTGCTTGCATGCGCTTCAAGCGCCAACGAAAAATGCGTTCTTTCCAATTCACAACTTCCAAAAATAACGGCTCCATCCACCCTTACTCCCATGTTACAAGGGATTTTCAGCCAAAGTTTCCAACATCACCAACCTTTTTGCATCTCGTTTGGCACGATTCATGACATGATGACTGAAATTCGTAACTCAACTTCTTTCATCATGATTGGTTTCAACATTCGTTCCTTGTCTTGGATCTTCCTGTTCTTTGGTTTGGTGGCTTGCTCAGGCATGGAAGGAACCCAGGTCAAATCTCCATTTTCAGGAAAGAAATATCTCTCCGATGCCAAACATTTTCGGGCGGTCGGCATGGGTCAAAGCTCCAATCTGAACATTGCCAAAAGCAAGGCCGACATTGAAGCAAAAAAAGCCCTCGCCCAGCAGGTTCAGACGAATCTCAAAGTTGTGACCGACAACTATGCGAGTGAACTTGTGGGTAACCAGGCCTCAGAGGCCATCGAGCGCTTTCAAACTTTGTCGCGTGAGGTGACCAACACAACCATTGGAGACATCCGCGGTTTGGGAGAAGAGATCCGTCAGTCCGAAAACGGGACCTACACGGCGTATGTGGCAATCGAAATCCGCAAAAAAGCCATGTTTCGATTCCTGAAAGACAAGGCCAAAAGCGATGCGAAGATTTCTGAGTTGGTCCGGAGCCAAATGGTCACATTGTGCGAAAAGGAACTCGAACGACTCGAAGAAATCGACCCTGACTGAGCACTACGTCGGCCCTCCCTTGGGACGCCTCTAGAATCATTCAAGGCCAAACGCGGCTCCAAACGTTTTGTGAAACTTGGCAACCTTGGGTGCAATCACAGCCTTGCAATAAGGAGCCTCCCCGTGCAATTCGTAGTAGGATTGGTGAACATCCTCTGCCATGTAAAACGCGCTGAAATCGGTAATTTCGGTGACGATTGGATCAGACCAAGCCTCTTGGTTGCGAATGAGAGCAGCCTCAGCGATTTCGCGCTGCTTCTCATTGCGTACGAAAACGGCGCTTCTGTACTGCGTCCCAACATCAGCACCTTGGCGATTCAACGTGGTGGGGTCGTGGGTCACAAAGAAAACGTCCAACAACACGTCAAGGGAAACGACTTGAGGGTCAAACGTGACCTGGACGACCTCGGCATGTCCAGTTCTCCCGGTGCAAACCTCCCGATAAGCCGGGTTCTTGATGTGCCCTCCGGAATAGCCGGAAACGACATCAGACACCCCAGGAATTTGATCGAAGATGGCTTCGACGCACCAAAAACAGCCCGCGCCAAGAGTGATGATTTCCATTGGTTGTGATCCTTGGGTTTGCAACGTAAGAGATCTGAAGTCAGTATGTTGATTTTGGACCCATGAGGTTCCAAAACTTGCAACGACTAGCCATGCTCCAAACCAATTCATGATTCCAAAACAACCTTCGATCTGCCCGGGTTCAATCCTGTTGAAATTGGTATCGAACAAAACAGAATTGAGCTCCTACCTCAGGTTGAGAGCCCCGCACCCAACCTGACAGGTCGGACAAACGCACCCCTGTCTGCCATCCGCGCTTCATCTGGAAACGAACGGTAGCCGGAATGCGAAGAACTTCCAAGGATTGCCCTTGAATGCCGGCTTCCACGACCAGCCACGAGGTCAGACGAAGACCCACTCCTGCACTGGCCGTCCAACCAGTCATCGCCAAAGCCTGCGAACTCCTGGCTGAAACATTTCCTGTCACGACCAACAGATCTACAGGACGCCATGCACCTCCAACGCTGACAAGGGGATGATGGCGAACGCGAATCCTCGTGGAATCCCCTCCTGAAAACCAGGTGTCTGAAGAAAATGCATTCCAAGCTCCTTCCATCCAGTCTTCAGGCCCCAAAGCGTCTGTTGATGCATTGAAAACTTCCAACCCCAAGCGTAAATCACTCGCTTCATAGGACATCCCTTCCCACTCCATCCAACCCATGTCCACGACGGAAGCGCACAACCACAAACGATTTCCCTTGGCAATTGTCACACCGGCATCCAATCCCCACCCCCTTCCTGCAGGATGAAAAGCATCAAGTGCATTGTTTGACAAACCAGATGCCAACATCACCCCAACATTCATCCAGTCGGCTCCAGCCATTCCTTTGGAACCAGCACCGAAAGCTTCGAGGTTACCCTCCGAAGAAGACAGCGAAAAATAGGAATTGCCCAGTAGCAACCTAGCCCCCAATCCGGTATGCACCTCCCACGACGCTGGACCTTTCCAAGACCTCGAAAGACCGATTTCATGGGATCTCATGGTTTGAAAATCCACGGATGTACCTTCCAAAATCGTCTCTAAGATTGCCCCAGGATGCAACGTAACACCCTGCCATGGTTGTCCACTCATCGGGTCGAATTGGTCCACACTGACAATGTCCCCATTGTCCCCGATCTGCACCTCTTCAAACAATCCCAACCCACCCGTGGCGAACATGTTGGCAGCAGAAGATCCCAAAGTCATCCGGGCTGACACACCCCGCCTGTTCACGTACGCAACACCCCACGGGCCCAGACGCTGGTAAAGCGCAGCTGTCAACAGGGAACCGGAAAACTCAAGACGCTCATCCACCAAGGCCTCTGTCCAGTCATCCACACTCCACACGAGGGTGTCTGCTCCCTCTCGACCTAGCATTTGATTCCACAATGACTCACGATCCAAGGCATCCGACCGCAGCGAAAAACCTCCTTCCAAACCTCCCCTCGCACGCCTCGTAGCTCCGTTCCAACCTTCCAATGAAAGAAGGGAAGGGTTGAATCCCAAGGCGCGGTAATCAGAGCTAAGCGTCCAAGGGGAGGTCACGATGTGGGACCGGTCCAACTGCCCCAGCACCGGGTGAACCATCCACACAAAGAGGAATGTCATCAAACATGCTGTGCGACACTGCATGTACAATCCTACGAAAATTACACGGGAATATTCCAGCCAAAGGGATCTTCTCCAGTGCCGTATCGAACAGCGTTAAGCAGGGATTTCACCTGTGGACCGATCTTCCAAGTGGCCAGGTCAGGCAAGTCCCAATCTCCGGATGGAAGCCCGAGGGTACAAATGGGAGAAACGGTCGCTGCCGTTCCCAATCCAAATGCTTCGGTGAGCTGACCTGATTGCGCAGACCTCTCAAGTTCCTCAACCGTCACGCGACGCTGTTCGACTTCAACCCCATGGCGTTCCATCAGTTGGATTGCACTGTCACGTGTAATCCCAGAAAGCACGGTGTCACTGGTTTTGGGGACCACCATCACACCATTCATCACAAAGGCTACATTCATCGTTCCGCATTCCTCAACCGCAGAGTGAGTCGATGCATCTGTCCAAAGCAACTGGTCATAGCCCTGAGCTTTGGCCATTTCCGTCGGGTACAAAGAGCCTGCGTAATTCCCGGCTGCCTTTGCCGCCCCTGTTCCACCGGTGGCAGCTCTTGTGAATACCTGCTCCAGTTTGACCCTCACAGGCTTTGTATAATACGCCGCCACAGGGCAAGTGAAAATGCAAAAACGGTAGGACAAACTCGGTCGAACACCCACATGCGATTCGGTGGCAAACATGAAGGGCCGGATGTAAAGTGCACTGTCCTCGGTGGATGGTACCCAACCGCTGTCCAGTTTCATCAACTCCATCAGAGCCTGAAGAAAGGTTGCTTCTGGAACCTCCGGCATGCTCATGCGACGCGCAGAGAAGTTGAATCGTTGAATGTTCGCACCGGGACGAAACAACGAGACACTTCCATCCGGTTGTTTGAAAGCCTTCATTCCTTCGAAGATTGCCTGCCCGTAGTGCAAACTCATCATCGCCGGAGAAAAGGTCATGGGGCCAAAAGCCGTGATTTCACCGCGTTGCCAGTTTCCATCCACACAGTCCATGACAAACATGTGGTCGGAAAAAACCTTGCCAAAACTCAAATTCGAAAAGTCCACCTCACTCAGCCTACTCGAGCCTGTAGGGTTGATATCAAAATCCAATGTCGTCAGTTCCTGCATCATCGTGACCTGTCATTTAGGTGGTACAAAAGTCGTCCATGGCAGGCCTGAAAGCAAGCCCTCAATCACAACATCCACCAAGTTTTACGCCAACGACTCTCCCTGAAACAGGAACTTGTTGGGGCTCACCAAACCAGTCTTCACAGCATACATCACCATCGCCGCTGTGTTGTTGACACCCAACTTGGCCATGATGTTCTTTCGATGGGTGGTCACTGTGTGTGCGCTGAGGAACAATTTCTCAGCAATCTGGGTGTTTGTGTGACCTTCAGCGATGTGCAGCAACACCTCAGTCTCTCTTGCACTCAAATGAATCGGGTCACATGTCAATTCAAGCCCCTCCAAATCTGTCACATCGATGGATTCACGACGGATGGCATCCAAAATTTGGCCACAGAAAAACGTTCCACCCTGTAAACTTTGACGAAGAGCGTCTTCGACCTCCCCGAGATCACAATCCTTCTTGATATAGCTGTCAACGCCAGCCCTGAGGGCATTGACGATGGTGTGACCAGATTGAGCATTGGTGATTGCCAAAATCCGAATCGAAGGCTGCATCACTTTCACCTGCCGAACCACATCTACCCCCAAACCCACCGCAAGAAAATCGATCACCAAAAGGTTGGGTGCAAATGTTCGAACCAACTCAATCACATCGCTAGCCTGTGAGGCCTCCCCTGCGACGTCCACTCCTTCAATTTGGCGCAGAATGTTTCGGACGCCTAGACGAAAAAGGGCACTCGAGTCTGCGATGGCCACGGAGAGAGTCGACATGATCCTACTTTAGAATGATTCTATACAAAGCTAAGGTACAAGGTTCAACCCTGGCTCGACCCAACCCCAAACCGCACGCTCACAAAACCAATTTCATGCCATCGTGAGCCACCAAGACATGGCTGTGGTACTGTCCTGCCTCAGCAAGCAAGCCATCGGTGGATTTGTAGCGCTGACTGAGGTGACCCAACACCAGGGTACGCACGTTTGCCTGCAATGCCACCCTCCCTGCTTCTGCCGCTGTACTGTGGTAGGTCGCTTTTGCCCGATCGGAATCTGAGGATTGGAATGTTGCATCGTGGTACAAGACCTCTGCGCCTTGAGCTTGAACCCTGACGCGCTCTGAGGGTCTTGTGTCTGCAGAATATACGTATGCTCTGGGTTTTGGCGGTGGATCGCAACACATGTCAGGTCGAAGTTCAACACCACCATGCAAGACGCCCTCCCCCCTTTTGAGTTTGCGCCTCTCCTCGTGAGACAAGTTTGCGAATTGAGGATGTCCTTTTTGAAGTGTCCATGGAAGTGAATGCTCCTCAATGCGCAATCCACAACACGCAATCCGATGTTTCACCGGGAAAGCCACAAGTCGATGTCGGCTTCCCATCTCAAGGCACATGGCATCGTTGAGACTCCATGCATGATGATGAATGTCAAACGTGTGGTGGGCACCAATCATGCTCCATGTCTCACGCAACCACGACTCAAGGACTGGGGGCCCCCACACAGTCAAGGGTGACTTTCTTCCAAGGAGGGACATGGTGCTAAGCAAACCTGGAAGTCCCAAGACATGATCACCATGCATGTGACTGATGAAAATGCCTCGGAGTCTTTGAAACCGCAATCCTTCCCGTCGCAAAGCCATTTGCACTCCTTCCCCCGCATCGATCAAATAGGTATGGCCGTGGATGTCTACAAATTGCGAGGTGGTTCCTCTGGTCTTGGAAGGCACTGCTGCCCCCGTACCCAGAAAAACCACCTCAAAATTCACAGTTTCTGATGCGTGCGTTGCGCAGTTAGCGCGCGACCAACAACTTGGCCTGTTCCCACACGTCTCCTACATACCATGACGCGAGATATACCCCAGGGGTGACGTGACTCATGTCAACCGCCTCTCGGGGAAGAACAGTTCCCTTGAAAACCACCGATCCATTCATCGCACGTATCTCAACCCACGCGGGCGATGAAAGATTCATGCTGAAAGAATCCATGCACGGATTGGGAAACAGCAACATGGGTTCCACTTCCATGCCTTGGACAGATGAAACTTCATCCACGACGATGTCCGTGAGCTCAACCGAGCATCCTGAATCATCAGACACAACGACGCTGTATGTACCGGGTGCCAGACCATTCAATTGAAGCCCTGTGCCCACAATCAAATTGTTCGCACTGTACCACGTCGCAGATACTGTACCTGACTCATTCGCTACCGTCACCACGGCAGACCCCAAAGCCACTCCAGTCACTGCAGGGGAGACTTCCACAGTGGCGGTCAACACACAATCCAACCCCTCGTCGATGACAACCCAACCATTGAACATGCTCACGCAATCTTCAGTGGTGACCTGGACCGCAAACGTTCCTGGATTGTCAACTGTGACTGATTCTCCCGTTCCAATTTGGACACCGTATTGGTTAAACCAGGCAACCTCAGTGGCTACAACACCTTCACTCAACACGACGGTGAGTTGGCCATCCACCCCTGTGACGCTGTTGGCGTTCACGATCTCAACATCATCGATCAGAGGACAATTGATTCGCAAGGTGAAATTTTCAAAGGAATAGGGCGCGTTGAAAGGTGAGAAAATGGTCGCCCAACCCAAAACATCAATTCGGATGCGATAAATCCCAGCCCTCGTAGGCACGCCTTGGAGAGAACCGCAGTACTGCTGTCCTCCCAAAAAACCCATGGGGTTCCCAGAATCTCCATTGTTGTTGTAGACCCATTCAAGACCAATTTCGTCCGCGAAGAACTCTTCGTTGGTCAGTGTGTCCGTGAATACAACTCCTGAATACACGCCAGCGGCGTCGATGGTGTTTGGCAGAACCACCACACTGTCTACTGGAAGTGTGGGCGGGAAGGTTGTGTCAATATCCGCTGCAGTCGTCGGAATCAAAATGTGAAGGACATCGTAATAATCGACGCCAAGCATCCCATCCAAAAATGTCTCACCCGAAGCTGGGTCGGGAGAAACCCCAAATGTCAACTCCCCAAAATCGTGATCAATCACGCACTGGGCACGTCCCTGCGTGCTGTTGATCATCACCAATGACCCAACAAAAAGGGTCAGGTTTTTCAGGAACTTCATGGCTGTTGAGCATTGTCATGATCCGCTCCGAGCTCTTTCTCGGTAGCCTCCATGTAGACAAAGTCTACAGCCTCATCCACCGTCGGTGTGATGTTCAGCACACGATCAAGCTGGGAAATCTGGACGAGCTTTTCAACAGTCGGCTGCAGTCCGCAAAGCACAAATGTGCCGTGCTCGTCTCGGCAAAGACGATTCCCCACCAAAACGGCACTCAAACCGCTTGAATCGCAATAGCGCGACTCGGACAAATCCAACACAATGTTAAGATGTCCCTGCTTGGCAAGTTGCACCAACTCGGCCTTCAAATCAGGGGCATGCAGTGCATCTAGCTTTTCGACCTTGCTCGTCACAACAGCAACGCGGTCGCGGTGTTCAATAGAAAATTTCATCATGACTCGTATCGTTCAAATATAGGGTCCAAACCAACGCATCACACCACCATGGAAGGCGTTCCATCAGGTCGATGTTGTGAAAGCAGATACAATACGGCCATTCTGACCGCTACACCATGTTCTACCTGGTTTAAAATGATGGCTTGGTGACAATCAGCCACTTCGCTCGTGATTTCAACACCGCGATTGATCGGCCCAGGGTGCATCACAACAACTTCCTTGTCGGCTTGTGCCAACCGCTCCATGGTCAAACCAAATCTCATGGTGTACTCACGCAGTGTTGGAAAGAACCGTACAGCTCCCCCATCTCCTTGTCGCTCGAGCTGAATACGAAGCATGTTCAGTGCATGGGCCCATCGAATGGTTTCGTCCAAATCATGACTCACCTCAACGCCAAGTGAGTCCATGTGCTTGGGGATCAGTGTTTGAGGTCCGCAAACACGAACATTGGCTCCGAGTTGTTGCAGCGCAAGGATGTTGGACAAGGCAACGCGGGAATGCTTGATGTCCCCCACGATGGCGATGTTCTTTCCATTCAAATCCTGCCCCAATTTCTCGCGCAGAGAGAACGTGTCCAGGAGCGCCTGTGTAGGGTGTTCATGGGTTCCATCCCCGGCATTCACAATGGGGACCTTGACTTTGGATGCCAAAAAATGATGTGCCCCGGGATGGGGATGCCGCATCACCACCATGTCCACCTTCATGGCCAAGATGTTGTTGACTGTATCGACCAAGGTCTCACCCTTCTTCACCGAAGAACCGGCCGCTGTAAAATTCACCACATCCGCAGACAAACGTTTCTCAGCCAACTCAAAAGACAGGCGTGTTCGTGTCGAATCTTCAAAAAAGAGATTCGCCACCGTGAAATCTCGCAGACTTGGCACCTTTTTAATTCGCCGGTTGAGGACGTCCTTAAACTCCTTGGCCGTGGCATGAATCAAATCGATATCACCACGTGTCAAGCCTCGAATACCCAACAAACTCGGCTGGGAGAGCTGTTTGAATTCCGTCATGATGGTTTGGCATTGAGCAACATGACCCTGTCAAAACCATGCTCCTCTTTCCAACAAACTTTGACATGTTGCGCACCGATGCTGTCCACGTGCTGACCAATGTAGTTGGGCTCAATCGGCAATTCTCTCGAAAAGCGTCTGTCAATCAGCACAGCCAACGCCACTGAAGCCGGTCTTCCATGTGCCAACAGAGCGTCCAAACCAGCCCGGATGGTCCGTCCCGTGAACAGGACATCATCCACAAGAACCACGCCGCGCCCCTCCACCGTGAACCCCATGTCATTGACATTGGGCGTTAACGGCTTTTCATGGGTCCGAATGTCGTCTCGAAAAAAGGTCACATCGAGCTTTCCACATCGAACAGGAGCTCCAGTCAGGGCGATGAGCCTGGCTTGCAAGCGCTCGGCCAACCGCGAACCTCTCGGTTGAAGCCCCACCAAATCAGTCACTGAAAAATCATGATGCTCAATCAACTGGTGCGCGAGTCGATCGAGAATGAGCTCAAACTGCTCAGAAGGAATCAAGACTTGATCGTCCATCTAGGCGGCAAAGATAGGGCCAAAAAAAAGAGACCCGTAGGTCTCTTTTCTCGAGATTGTTGATGGGACGTTAGTCCTTCTTCTCTTCAGTTTCATCCAGTTCTCCAGCCTCATCCGCAGGTGCTTCCTCAGCGGCAGGTGCTTCCTCAGCAGCAGGCGATTCCTCAGCGGCAGGTGCTTCCTCAGCAGCAGGTGCTTCCTCAGCAGCAGGTGCTTCCTCAGCAGCAGGCGCTTCTTCAGCGGCAGGTGCTTCCTCGACGGCGACCTTCTTCGTAGACTTTTTCTTGGCAGGAGCCTCTTCAGCGACGCCACCCTCCATTTGCTCTTTCAAAGCAGACAGAACATCCAAGTCACCAAACGTGCTCTTCTCTACACTCGCGTTCACCTCATCCATCATTCGGGTCGAACCCGAACCTGTACTTCCACCTCCCGTTGAGCGGGTCTTCTTGGGTGCCTCGGTTTTGGCTGGTCCCTCCTCATAGGTGCGAAGGTGACTGACCGTGATTCGCTTGGCATTTCTGTTGAATTCAAGGACGACAAACTCAGCAGCATCATCAACCCCGAGGGTGCCACCTTCCTGCGTCACCAAATGCTTGGTATGGCAAGTGCCTTCCATTCCGTAAGGCAAGGCGATGGAGGCATGACCTCCTTCCACTTTCAATACGGTGGCTTGGTGGGTGCTTCCGACTGCGAAGACGCTTTCGAATACCTCCCAAGGGTTTTCTTCGATTTGCTTGTGACCCAAGCTCATTCTCCGGTTTTCCTTGTCAAGCTCAAGGACGACCACTTCAATTTCATCACCCACATTGCAAAACTCAGATGGGTGCTTGATCTTTTTAGACCAGCTCAAATCAGAGATGTGGACCAATCCATCAATCCCCTCTTCAAGCTCCACAAACAAACCAAAGTTGGTGAAGTTGCGAACTGTACCTTTTTGCTTGGATTCAATGGGATAGCGGCCTTCAATGTTTTCCCAGGGATCCACAGTCAACTGCTTCAATCCCAAAGACATCTTGCGCTCCTCTCGGTCAATTCCGAGAACCACACATTCGATTTCATCGTTGACGTTTAAGAAATCTTGGGCGCTGCGCAAGTGCTGGCTCCAAGAGATTTCGCTCACGTGCAGCAATCCTTCCACACCTGGTGCAATCTCAATGAAGGCACCGTAATCCGCCATGACAACAACACGCCCCTTGACTTTGGCACCTTCCACGAGGTCTTCGCCCAGGGCGTCCCATGGATGAGGGGTCAACTGCTTCATACCCAAAGCAATACGCTTCTTCTCATCATCGAAGCTCAAGATGACGACGTTCAACTGTTGATCGATTTCAACGAGTTCCTCGGGATGTCCAACCCGTCCGTAGCTCATGTCAGTGATGTGAACCAAACCGTCGACACCTCCCAAGTCCACGAAGACTCCGTACGAAGTGATGTTCTTGACTGTGCCTTCGAGCACTTGTCCCACTTCGAGGCTTTGGATGATGAGACGCTTCTGCTCCTCGAGTTCAGCCTCAATCAAAGCCTTGTGCGAGACAACGACGTTCTTGAACTCTTGGTTGATTTTGACCACCTTGAACTCCATCTGCTTCCCGACGTACTCGTCAAAATCACGGATTGGCTTGACATCAACTTGAGATCCAGGCAAGAATGCCTCGAGGCCAAACACGTCGACGATCAAACCACCCTTGGTGCGGCACTTCACCGTACCCTGAATGATCATGTCTTCCTCCTTGGCTGCGTTGACCTGATCCCAAGCGTGGTAGATGCGAGCAGTCTTGTGGCTGACGACCAACTGACCGTTGGCATCCTCCTGCTTTTCAATATAGACGGGCACCTTGTCACCAGCCTTCAATTGAGGATTGTACCGGAATTCAGAAGAGTTGATGACTCCTTCGGATTTGTACCCGATGTTCACCACGACCTCCTTCTTGCCCACAGCAATAATGGTACCTTGGACAACTTCCTTCTCACGAATCAGCGTCAAGCTTTCTTCATACAGGTTTTCCAATCGCTGGCGCTCCTCGGAAGAGTACTCGTCCTGCTCACTCTCGAAAGCATCCCAATCGAATTCCCCGACTGGCTTGGCCAATTCGCGCGGTTCGGTTGGAATCTCAACGGGTGCAGAGGGTGCCTCTTCAGCAGCGGGTGCCTCTTCAGCAGAGGGTGCCGCTTCAGCAGAGGGTGCCTCTTCCGTGGTCTCGTGGGCTGCTTCGGCAGCTTGATCCGTCGATGATTCAACGGATGGGTTTGCCTGATTTTCCTGATTTTCCAGGTTTTCGTTTTCAGGCTTTTGGGTGGCGTCGTTCATGCGTCACCAATGAATTGTGCGTGACTTCAGGGCGTCATGCGGAGTCATACAACCTTTGCCCTGCCAAAGGAAATGGGGCGCAAAAGTACATGCAAACTCATTGAATACCAAATGCCGAAGACCTCAATTTCGTGAGACCACCAGGACTCCCCTTCGGCCATCTGCCGCATGGTAAACGTACAATCCAGGCCCAGCTGGTGCAGTGCACATGCCCCGGGCATCCAACGTGAGTTGAACTTGGCCTGCAGCATTGAAGAGTTGCCCTGGAGCATCTACGAACAAGGAAGCATTCGGGTACGCAATGGTGGGCCAAAGCACCGCGGGGTAAGCTCCCCTCGCGGTTGCAGCAATGGCTGTCGGGCAATCATTGCACACACCAGGGGTAGTCTCCGTGGTTGCCGTGAATGGGCCCGTGGCATTCGGGAGTCGGGCCAATGACACGTCGGCATCGATGAGTCCAAAATGCAAGCTATCGGCGATGCTGAAGCCATCGGGACTCCTGAGAACAACAACTTCTCCAGCGGAACTCAACTTGAAATTCATGTGGTTCCATCCCTGACTTCCCTGCTCGTCAGCCCACAGCAACACATAGCCTCCCGCAGGAATCACAGTTGAATCAGGAACCCCTGAAGGCACCTGCCACTTGGTGGGGTTGTTGAGTTTGTCCGACACGTAGTAACCCGCAAGATCAAGAGGAGCATTGGTGGGATTGTGGATTTCAACCCAGTCATCAAATTCACCAGCCTCATCCATCACTGTCGACAAATTTTGGCTCATCATTTCATTGATTACCCAACCGGCGGGTGGGATGATGAGAAGGCTGTTGGACACACCCGGGGTGGGAATGTCAAACCACATGGAATTGGGTGAACCATCGGACACCCTGCCCCACGAAATGTTGGCGAAGGAAACCTCGGCCGTGTACGTGTCGGAGATCATGCCATCAGGCCCCTTCAACGCGAATGTTTGGTTTACGCCTGAAGCCAAGGCCGCCGTGTGATGCCCTCCCTGCTCAGGCTGACCATCCAACCATAGCAACATAAATCCATCTGCCGGGATGGTGGTTTCAACCGGGGAGTCCAACGGGATGGTGGATGAAAATCCAAGGTCACTTTGCAAGGTGTATCCAGCCAAGTTCACTTGAAATGAATTGGGATTGAATATTTCCAACCATGCATCTGCCTCTTGAAACTCATCCACCAAATTGAAGGAGTTCTCGAGCAAAACCTCATTGATGAATAGCTGAGCCGTTGGAACTTGGGTTTGAGCATTCGTCGCCTCCGGCGTTGGAACATTGAAATACACCCAATCGGAGCAACCGTCGCAGGACCTCCCATAACTGATGTCCGTTTGTTGGGGTGGATAGACCACCGAATCGAGCACCGTGATTCCGTCCGGAGCAGTCAGCCAGAGACCCTCATCCTCGGCGCTCAGCCTGAAGTTGGCGTGCATCACACCCTGAACACTGTCCTTATCGAGCCAAATGATGACATGGTCACCAGGCGTCATGAAGGTGCTCCCTGGGTCGGAACTTGGAAACGTGTATTTGGTCAAATTGGTGGGATCGTCTGAGATGTGATAGCCTGCCAAGTCCAAAAGGCCCCCTGGATTGTAAATCTCCACCCAATCGTCAGCCTCGAAGAAATCGTCAAAGTACGCCAAGGCGTTGGAGGCCATCAATTCGTTGAGTACAGGGGTTTGGGCCCACACAGACCCTGCACTCCAAACCATGGCCGCCAAGATGCCGATGGATCCCAATGACGGCGCGGGAATCAATGTATGCACCCAAGAATCAGGGCGTATGCACAAAAGCCATTTCATGGCCCAATGTTACGTCAACTTAGTCTTGAACGAGTGTAGCCCCTTCAAATCCCTCTTGCCGCACGTCTTCCAACACTTGCTGGGCCTCTTCCCAATCGGAGAATGAACGCGAACAATACGTGGTTTGGCCTTTGACAGTCCAGCTTTTCACTCCCCAATCTGCAGAGCGAAGCAACAAGACAGCCACGTCTTGACCAGGAACCGTTCCAAAATATTTGGCAATGTCCACACGCCAAGTGATGCCTTCAGGCGTAAATGAAACAGAGGCTGTTGGGGCCGCGCCAACATGTTCAACCGTGGACAAATGGCTCGAGTCAAGATGAGGCGCGGTGCCTTGGTATGTCATCTCGTCATCCATCGAACGCATGGACTCTCTGCGTCCATCACGCAACACGACCATGAACGCATCAGAAAAATCAGGGCGCTGGCGAAACCTGGTCCAAGCGGAACGCACAACCTCACGGTTTTGATTGACGGCTGCATACCACCGAGACAATCCGTCGTCAAACGACTCAAACACCAGCCTCTCGCCCGCCGATTCAATCCAATGAGAATCGGGCGACCCTCTGAACGCGCCCAATTGAACAGCAAACCACGTGCCTCTCAATTCACCAATTGGCACGGGTTCGCCATGGGGCCAATCGGTTTTCGCCTCTCCTGATTCGACCCAATTCCGGGTCGAGTCGGACACTTCCCCCTGTTGCCTGCGCGACTCCGTTGATTGACTTTGAACATGCGGATTTGCAATACGCCGCCATGCTTGTCCGTCCCAACGAACCTCAAAGGCATCGGCAACACCTGACGCCATCAGCCATTCTGCCATTCGGGTGTACGACAGGGCATCCGACTCCCGAAGGAGTACCCAACGCGAAATTCCTGAAACTCCTGGTTCGCGATGCAGCCTTGTGCCTGGCAGCAGTGGCCCCAGCTGAGGTTGCGAACGAAACCATCCAACTTGCAATCCTTCCTCACCCACCGCAACCTCCATTGAATCGTTTCTTCCCGTCGTTTGGAACATCGGCTCCTCGCCTAGGAGAGGAATTGCTGCTTGGTCTGTCCAGGCCTGCCGCAAGATCACCTCGCTGTCGTTTGCCAATTGGGCAGACCATGTCAGCCTGACATTTTGCCAAGGACCTCTCAATTCGAGAGGCCATTCCTTCAACATGGAATGCACTGACTCAGGATTCCATGTCAACACATCCCCTCGGTTTCGATGCCACGTTCCCAAGACCCAACCTGCACGCAAGGGCAACGCCGCATTTACACTTTGCGCAGCGCCCACCCCTCCTTGACGAAGCAAGCCCACGTACTGGGACATCAATTCCTCCGACATGTGGATGCCGCCAGAAGGCTCCTTGTCCAAGGGTTCCAGACCAAGAACTTCCGCCTGAGTCTGTTCATTCCTATCCTTCTCATCATTCTCGACCTCGGCACCATCGTCAACCACTCGATCTTGATCGCCGACCACCCAATCCAAAGACACCCCCGATGCTTCTTCAAACGCATCCTGAGCAATGTCCGCAACTTGATCAAGGGTACCAACCACGGCAACGGCACCATCGCCGGCAATCAATTCCCTCGATTTCTCCCATGCCGCAGCTTCCAACGACCAAGATGGTCTGGATGGTGCGACTTCTGGATCGCTTGAAGACGGAGCCCAATCCCTGACCACCTCACGATGCCACTCGCTCAAGGCAGACTCACCCTTCAAAGACTCCCACCCCCACAAGGCGAGGTTTTCTTGAGGTTTGGTCACCTGCATCCGAGAAAAATCCAGGTAGGCCCCTCCCTCATGCTGGACCAATCGGAACGCCTGTTTCGCAGCATAAGGCCAATCTGAATCAGGAACTGTGAGCATTCCCGTAGCATGGACCCCGTTGTCCGCCTTGATCGTCATCTGCAATGCTTGACCAGCGGGAAGCATCAATGCAGGCATGGACTCGTTGCGACCGATCCAAACTTGCGCAACCTCTTCTCCTGTAGAAGCATCGGTCCAAGTCACCAAACTCGTCGTTGGAATATCCTCCTCATTCCATTCAAACATCACAGGCACGGGAGCCTTTCCTTGCCAATCGACAACGACATCCAGTCCCTGTACCTCGTCAAAAGCACTCCCCCTGTTCGTCAAAAGCCATCCCGCATCAACCTTGCAATCGCAGTCTTCGGAAAGACAGGGAATCCACGCCCATTCCTCATGCACTGAGTTCATCTCTGGACCAACATGTTCGGGGTTTTCCCAAACGCCATTGCGATACACCGCTTTCCAAATGTCAAACCCTCCGCACCCTCCAGGCCGATCCGATGAAAAATACAACGTCTCATGCACGGCGTCCCACACCGGATGAATGTCGTCAAAATGTGAATTGACAGCGCTCGGCAAGGGCTTACAATCAACCCATCGCCCTTGTTCGTCCATGGTTGCAGTCCAAACATCAGCGCCTGACTTGCCTTTGGCGCCCCAACTGTGAAAAAACACCTTCGAACTGCGAGAATCAATGAGCATCACAGATGACCTATCCGCGTTTCGATCTGCCTTGTTTTGGAGCTCGGTGGGAAGTTTGATCCATCGGGAAGTCTGAGACGGCGGAGGAATGTGCAGATGCCAAACATCCCACGGCATGTCAATCTCTTCGCGCAGCTCAATGTCATGCCACCGAGGAAATCCTATGGGAAGCGAGGCTGCTCGGACGCGCGCCCTGACGGCATCCTGATGGATGGGGTGTCTTTTGGGGAGTTCCAGGATCACCCGATCCAATTCCATGACGGCCTCTTCCCCCTTTCCCATCTTCATCAACGACAATCCCCACCAGTACAGGCTCTCTCCCGAGAGCTTCTCCTCGTTTCTCAATTCTGCCAAACGCTGAAAACCCTCGTGTCGCGTCCTCGCGTCGTGCAACAGGGTCACAGCATATCGCCATTGGAAATCCAACGACGTGCCCTCGACACTCAACAACTCAGCATACATGCGGTGCGCATCACCCCAGTGTCGCTCGTTGAACGCCGCGAGCGCCTCAACACCAAGGTCCGTGCGGGCCCTTTCAGCTTGAGCTACGGGAGTCACCATCGAGAGGACAGAAATGACAAGGGAAATCAGGAATCGCAAAATCAAGGAGTTTTTGGAAAGGAGTGTCATAACGTTCAATGACGAAGCGTGTTTCTACCAAGCGAAGGACGGGTGACGGGAAGGAATGGCCGTAGTTTTGGGCTTCAAATCATTCACAATGTCCCACGGAACTTTCAACGTCCCCTATCCCATCAACGAACCTGTGTTGAGCTACGCCCCTGGCTCGGCTGAACGCGAAGACTTACTCGCTGCGTACCGCGCGCTCTACAACCAAGAGCCCATCGAAGTCCCCATGTACATTGGAAATCAAAGACTCTCGACGTCCGACAAAAAAGTCATGAGTCCTCCTCATGAACACGGCAAAGTGCTCGGTCATTTCAGTTATGGGACGAGGGACCACGTCGCCATGGCCATTGACGCAGCGCTCGAAGCACGTCCAGCCTGGTCATCTTTGGCGTGGGAACATCGTGCAGCCATCTTTTTGAAAGCGGCGGACTTGGTGGCTGGACCCTACCGGGCCAAAATCAATGCTGCCACCATGCTTTCACAGGGCAAGAATTGCTATCAGGCTGAAATCGATGCAGCTTGCGAATTCGCTGATTTCCTGAGATTTAACGTGTATTTCGCGCAGGAATTGCACGCCGAACAACCCGAAAGCTCCGAGGGAGTTTGGAACAGGGTGGAGTACCGTGCCCTTGAAGGATTCGTCTTCGCTGTGACCCCTTTTAATTTCACGGCAATCTCAGGAAACCTGCCGTCTGTCGCTGCCTTGATGGGAAATGTTGTCGTTTGGAAGCCCTCAGACACCCAAGTCTACAGTGCGCAAGTGATTATGGAAATTTTCCAAGAGGCTGGCGTTCCCGACGGCGTCATCAACATGGTAACGTGCGATGGGCCGGTTGCTGGCGATGTGGTCTTCAAACATCCAGCGTTTGCCGGTTTGCATTTCACGGGCTCCACAGGGGTGTTTCGCCATCTTTGGAAAACCATTGGTGAAAATCTCTCTATATATCGCACGTACCCGCGGATTGTTGGCGAAACGGGAGGAAAGGACTTTGTGGTCGCACACAAAAGTGCCCATGTGGACGCCCTGGTGACAGCTTTGATTCGAGGGGCTTTTGAGTTCCAAGGCCAAAAATGCAGTGCTGCATCACGCGCCTACATCCCGGCTTCCTTGTGGCCTGAAGTGTTGGACGCATTGAAAGCTGAAATGGCAACTTTGTCCATGGGATCTCCCGAGGACTTTGGCAACTTCATCAACGCCGTCATTGACAGGAAGGCCTTTGAGAAAATCCGGGGCTACATCGAACATGCCCAAGGGGCCTCGGACGCGGAAGTGATCCTTGGCGGAGGATGCGACGACAGCGTTGGCTATTTCATTGAGCCGACGGTCGTGCTGACCACCAATCCCAACTACAAGTCGATGGTGGAAGAGATTTTTGGCCCTGTTTTGACGGTGTATGTGTATGAGGACGGCGAAGAGCATTCCTTTGACGAGGTGCTGAACCTCGTTGACAGCACGAGCGAATACGCCTTGACGGGGGCCGTCTTTGCCCAAGATCGCTACGCATTGGACAAAGCGGCTCGTCGACTTGAACATGCAGCTGGAAACTTCTACATCAACGACAAACCCACGGGCGCTGTTGTTGGACAACAGCCCTTCGGTGGAGCTCGTGGATCCGGCACCAATGACAAGGCAGGGTCAGCCCTCAACCTGGTGCGATGGGTCAGTCCTCGAACCATCAAAGAAGCGCTCGTATCCCCCACAAATTATCGCTATCCCTTTTTGGGATAGAGGCCTTGGGTGAGGCCACACCCAAACTGAAATGTTAAGAAGAACAAGGGGAGCCAGTTGGCTCCCCTTGTTCGTTGCGACATCCTGGGTCCTTCCCGAAGAATCCTCGAAAATTCTTTCGAGGATCAATCCTCCGACTCCTCATAGTGACTCACCGGAATGGCGGCCATGTCCACACGCTCAGCCTTCCCCCCCATGATTGACTTGAACTCCGTCGCGTATTCATGTTTCAGGGTTCCGTCTTGCTCCAACCACTTCGTGAGAGCGAGCATTTTCTCTTTTTTCCCTGGACGGCCCACTGACACGACCTTTCCATGGACCGTTCTCAATCGGAATGCGCTGTTCAAAATACTCGCCTTGGCCGAATTTCTCCTTTGCTCATCGATCTTGTGAATGGTCATGGCCTCCTCGATCAGTTCCTCGTAGGACATGGGACGATTTCTCGCCCGGAGGCGCTTGATGATGAATGCGCCCCAAATGCTTTTGGGTCCACGTTTCTTCGGAGGAGCGCCGGCTGCAGTGAGCCCGGGTGTTTTTGCACGCTTGACAGCGACAGCTCCACCGAGCTTGTCAAGCATCAAATCAATATGGGTCAATTGAGACTCCAACCTGGCCTTTTCCTCCGAAAAATGCAACCTCAACGCAGAAATTTCCTGCGCATTGAAATCAATATGCGACATGCAACCAAAAAGTATTTCGTTCGACTTGTTTGAAGGGCCATTCGAGCCCTAACACATGTCAAAGATATAGCAATACAATTTTAAATTCCAAAAGCACTGACAGAGCGCGTCACATGCATGAAAGGTTCCATGGTTTTCAAGGAGAGGGAACGAGCGTTCCCGCTCGTTCCCTCGTGGCACGGTGTAAGCCGGATTCTGTTCCCCGAGGGGCCCTGTCATTGATCTGATGCGACCTACCCTCTGGCTCGGACGGGACGCCCTCAAACGCCAGTATACATGGTCTTGCAACCCACAAGGTTTACCTAAGCCGCAAGGTCACCCTTGCGCTGGTGGGCTCTTACCCCACCTTCTCACCCTTGCCTGTGCCCGAAGGCCATCGGCGGTTTGAATCTCTGAAGCACTTTCTGTCACATTCCGTTGAATGCGCCTTTCCTTTCGGAAAGTGTGGTTCCCTGTGTTGTCCGGACTTTCCTCCCCACCGAGGTGAGGCGACAAGGTCAACCGTGATGCGAATGTAAGACAACCCGAAACGCCTTCCATGCAACTTCCCGATGTAGCTTCGCATCATGGGTTCAAGCCTCCTTTATATGCTTCACAAACCTTATGGTGTGCTCAGCCAATTCACCGATGAGGGAAGATGGCAGGGGCTCTCGTGCCTCGCGCTGGGTTTGGCCCGGGATGTCTACCCAATTGGCAGATTGGATGCCGACAGCGAGGGCCTGCTCCTGTTGACCAATGACAACAAGCTCAAGACATCACTGCTTGATCCGAAAGAAGGACACACCCGTACCTACCATGTTCAGGTGGAAGGCACGATGTCTTGCCAAGATTTGGAGATGCTCGAACGCCCCATGCGTTTGACCATCAAGGGAAAGTCACATGTCACCCGGGGTTGCAAAGCACAGGCCATCCACCCCAACCATCCTGCACGAAATCCGCCCATTCGTTATCGTGCAAACATTCCTGATTCATGGATTGAATTGCGCTTGAATGAGGGCAAAAATCGTCAAGTCCGCAGAATGACCGCGAGCCTTGGATATCCCACACTTCGCCTCATTCGCGTGGGAATGGGGCCATGGACGCTGGGAGAACTCCAACCTGGAGAGTGCCGACAATTGAATGTTCATGAAACAAACTGCTAGACCGATCACTTGGTTGATGTGGGCTGGTCACATGATTCTGTCACCTGTCAAGGTGCTGTTTGCCTTGATGCATACCACCTTTTGCTCATTGGTTGGTTTGGTCACCTTGGCCATCGATCCCAGCAAGGGGGATTGGATGATGTGGAATGTGGGAAAAAGGTTGTGGAGCATGCCCTTGATTCGTCGGATCGTCGGAGCATCCCTATCTGTGGAGATCCATCCAGACACGAAACGTTTGGCCCAACAAGGGAAGGGATGTGTTCTTGTTGCCAACCACACGAGCCTCTTGGATATCAACGCCGCGTTCGCGGCCAGCCCCCTGCCCATTGTGTTTCTGAGCAAGGCATCAGTTCGGAAGGTCCCTCTTCTCGGCGTGCTGAACGAGAGGGCTGGGACCGTCTTTGTGGAGCGTGGCAACCGCGCCTCATCGGAACGTGCTGTGGCAGCCTTGACGCGCACGGTTCAATCCGGTCGCAGTGTGTTGGTGTTTCCGGAGGGCACGCGTTCCAAAGATGGTCAACTCAAGCCCTTTAAAAAGGGTGCATTTCACTTGGCACAAGGGGCGAACTGTCCGATTGTACCCATGCACATCTCAGGAACCTTTGACATCTTGCCAGCCGGGACATTCCTCTTTCGTCCGCCAATGAACGGCATTCACGTATCCATTGGGGCACCTCTGCCAACACAAGATGATGTGTCCACTGAAAAGTGGATGAATCAAGCATTCCAAGCCGTTCTTGAACTAGGTCCCTCGTCCTCGCAAGGCTAGGCCTCGCCCAAGGCCACGGATTCCAGGCCCTCACGGATGGCACGCTGGGCATCCAAGCCCTTGGCGTTCAATGCCCCGCCAACAACAACCATGCGGGGATGTGACAATGACGTGGGACGATACGGTGTTTGGCCTGCGCAAACCACGACATGATCTACCGGCTGGACAAAAGATGTTCCATCACTCAAAATCACGTGCAAACCCTCGTCGTCAAGACGTTTGTACGTGATTCCCGCGTGTTGGACAACCCCTCGCTGTTTCAAGGTGGTTCTGTGAATCCATCCTGTCGTTTTGCCCAATCCGCCACCAACCTTTCCCTCTGATCGTTGGTACATCACGACCTCTCGTTGGGACCACGATCGTGTTGGCTTGGCAAGCCCCCCTCGGTTGACCAACGATTCGTCCACACCCCATGCCGCCATGAACCCGCCTGCATCCGCATCATGGGTTAAATAATCCGCCACGTCAAAGCCAATTCCCCCCGTCCCAATGATGGCCACGCGACGACCAACATCCACACGCCCCGCCAACACATCGACATAACTTACCACCTCGGGCCGATCGCTTCCAGGAATCATCCACGCCCTGGGTTTGACACCGGTCGCCAGAATCACATGTTCAAAGGGTTCTAACAATTCCGTCGTGGCCTCCATCCCCAGTTGAACAATCACGCCCTCCTTGGCCAAGTGCGTCTCGAAATACCGAATCGTCTCCGCAAATTCTTGTTTTCCTGGAATTTGTTTGGCCAAGTTGAATTGACCTCCCAAACAATCCGAGCGCTCGAACAACGTAACCTCGGCCCCAGCCCTCGCCCATTCCAGAGCCGCTGACATTCCCGAGGGACCCCCTCCGACAACTGCCACCTGCATGTCCTTCCGAGAGGGCACATTCACAGTTGATTCGTGACATGCCCGAGGGTTGACCAAACACGATGCCACCTTCCGAGAAAATACGTGATCCAAGCAGGCCTGATTGCAACCGATGCACGTGTTGATCTCGTTGGATTGCCCCAGTCTCGATTTCCGCGCAAATTCGGGGTCAGCCAGCATCGGACGAGCCATGCTCACCATGTCTGCGCATCCATCTGCCAGGGCCTGCTCACAATCTTCAGGGGTGTTGAATCGGTTGGTGGTGACCAATGGGATTCCAACCTTTCCCATCAACTTCTTGGTGACAAACCTGAATCCACCTCGCGGAACCATGGTTGCAATGGTGGGGATTCGCGCCTCATGCCATCCAATTCCGGTGTTGATCATGTTGGCTCCCGCAGCTTCAACAGCTTGGGCCAAGCGTTCGACCTCCGACCAATCACTACCCCCATGAACCAAATCGAGCATACTCAATCGGTAGATCAATAGAAAATCTGGACCTAGCTCCTCTCGAATTCTAGACACAATTTCCAGCGGAAATCTGCATCTCTCGTCAAAATCTCCACCCCAGCGGTCCTTGCGTTGATTGGTTTCAGAGGCAATGAATTCATTGATGAGGTATCCCTCAGAGCCCATGATTTCAACTCCGTCATACCCAGCCTCACGGGCAAGTATGGCCGAGCGCACAAAATCACGGATGGTCCTCTCTACGCCCCTTGCCCTCAATTTCCACGGCTTGAACTTGGAAATGGGAGACTTGATGGCAGAAGGTGCCACACAGAACGGGGTGTATGCATAGCGACCGGCATGCAGAATTTGCATAACGATGTTTCCTCCCTCCTCGTGAACTGCGCGTGTCACGAGTTCATGACCGCGTTTGTGCCAAGGCATGGACATCCTCGCTCCTCCCCAAGCCACAACTCCTTCCATGTTGGGGGAAATTCCACCCGTGACGATCAGTCCAGCTTCACCACGGGCTCGTTCCGCATAAAATCTGGCCAAACGTTCATGACCCCCTCGCTCTTCCTCCAAGCCCGTATGCATGCTGCCCATCAGAATCCTGTTCCTCAGGGTAAGAAACCCAAAATCCAAGGGGCGCAAAAGGTTGGGATACCGCGAAGAATGGCTGGACATGATGGTAAGGTCAATCAAATTCTCTGAATTTCTCCACAAATCTCCTGCGCAGCAACTGCTTGGAGGCCACCCACTGCCATTTCAGCGTCTCCTTGCCCACCTCGAAAGATTTGTCCGCCCCTTTCACCTCGGCCAATTTGTGCTCCAATCGATCCTCAGATTCAAGATTCATTTCAGATGCTTGGACCTGGACAACCCCCAATTTTTTGTTCCACTCAAAGTAGTACCATTGATTCTTGTCGAGGTGGAAATACACATGCAGCAAATCATCATTCCGGTTGATTGCCAACTTTCCTGGAAAACTCCTCCACACATTGTGTTCACCCAAGGTGGCGACCCCAATGTCTCCCACCGTCACCCACATGTCTTCGAAGGGGTCGTACTCCCAGTTCAACCCATGAAACACCATGGCGTGACGTGCCTGGGAAGGCACGGATTTTTTATACTCGCCCAAGGACGTCAAATCCAAACTCAACGCGTTGGCCGCATCCACGCCAAGCAACTCAATCTGCATGCCTGCATAATTGGTGGCAAAGGCTCCCAGTCCTTCAGCCTTTTCAGAAGCGCGGATGTGCTGTTGAAGGTGGTTGGCCACCACATCCGGCATGGGCATGTCCAGCACCAAGCCTCCCCGCATCTTCATGCCACCTCGTTCATTGTAGAGATCCCCGATGAAGGTGTTGCGGACAAGCTTACTCGGGGGCAAGGGGAACGAGGCAGCACCCTGCTGGTTGATTTCACAGCTGGGCAGAACCAACTCCGTTAAATTCCCGGGTAGTGTGCTGTTTCGAAGTTTTTCGTCAGGACAAACGACATACCGGTTTTTCCGTTTGTCATAACGAAGATTTCCTTCAGGTTTCAAAAACGACACATCATCCCGAACAGGCTTTTTGCCGAAGAACGAAGGATATACACTCATCATCCCTCCGTCGTTGTAAACCCAGCCGACCCCCAAATGCGCCCTGCCCAACTCCACCACCACTGAATCCACAGGAATGGCCACATCGGCAGGATCGATCACACCTTCAAACTCAACCCACTCGGGGACCATGTCCTCACATTCAAACTGCATTTTGGCCCCTCCCTCGAAAGCCAAATGTTCTCGGCCTGCCTCCAAATGAACGCGACCCTGATACGCAAAATGTGGACTCAAGAAGAAGGCATCTTCCGTCGAAATTCGACCGTGCCCAACCGTGCGATACGCCGTATCCACGGAAAGCTCATGGAATCGTATAGGCCATTCGACACCTAGACCATCGCGGTAGGTTTTGGTGGCCGAACCTTCGTACTTGAGCCTGCCAAGAATTTGAACCTTGGCGTCGTACAATCGATGGTAACGTGAGACGTCATTGGCAAAAATTTCGGCCCCTTCCAACATGTCCATTCGAGCCTCTCTGCGAACAATCACCTCTCCATTCGCCGGTTTGATCTCAGCATCTGCCACGGCAATGGACTGAACCTCTTGACAGTGCACATAGGCTTCATCCACCTTGTACGTCGCTCGAGGACTGAGAAAATGAAGGCCATCTTGGTCCTTGTCCTGACTGAAGAAATTGCTCTGTGTGCGATCCGACAACTCACGGAATGTCATGCCCTCGGGTTCGAGCAAGCTGTTGACGAGATCCAGTTTATCCTCGTCCATATACCATGAAAATTCATCCATCAAGCACTCGTAGCGAATCGCAGGAAGTTCAATCAACGTAGCCCCATCGATGGACTTGAAATCACCTCGTCGCACATCAAAATCCACGTGAGCCGAAACATTGTCCGTTCCAAAGGCAACCTCGTTCAAATCCGTTCCAATCAACGTAAAGGCTGAAATATCAGCGTCAATCAGATGCTCGCCCATCTCAAAGCCTCGCGAAGAGAGTTCTGCCCGTTCAAAATGGAAGGTTCCCTCTCCTGTCATGCGATCGGCCCACATGTGCATTCCGCCCACCAATTGCACGTTTTCACCAAAAAACTGCAAGGAATCTCTCGCCGTGGAACGAACGTCGAGTCGCTGGGCCTTTGGATGGAGGCCAAACGACGCGAACGACGCATCCACCTGCGGCAACACCCCAGATACCGCCGCATTGCGGTAGGTGGTGGTTAGTCCAAACGTGGAGTCGGGCAGATACACGTGGTCTTCACCCACGATGTTGGACGTCAAGAAATCCAGGGTGCCAGGACCATGAAGACCCTTTCCATCCAACGAAAGATCTGCCACAAGATGAGCCGCACCGCGATACAACGGAACCCCTTGTGGAGGCGTGGACCTCGTGAATCCCAGGCTGTAATCGTTCATCAAACGCAGAGGCTCCACCATGTCGGGAACAATGCCATGAGACAACAATTCCCCCGAAAACCGCAAATCCTTGTTTTGAAAGTTATCCAGGCTGTCAATGACGAAAGGATCAACCGCATAGTTGAATCGGTCCCGATGGTAGGCGCCGCCTTGAATGGATGGGGCATCGTAATAGACATGCGAGATCTCCTCACTCGTCAAAATGGGATACTGCGTGAAGACATCACTTCGCCACCCGCTTTTGTTGCTTGGGTTGTCAATCTCCAACGTGCCAGTCACTTCCTCGATCACACTGGTGACCCAACGAGTGGCTGCCTCACCGTAGTTGTCATACATCCCGTCAAGTTCAACCTTGATGCGCAGTGATTCGGCGTTGTTGATGTCAATCAAGAAACCCTCGTATTTGAATTCAAACCCTGTGCCTGACAGCTGGAATTTTCCGGCATTGATGACGCCATCAAACGAGAAATTTCTGTCCTTGCCAAGCGCTACTTGACCACCGTAGGGTTGAATGATGACGTTTTGGGCTTCCGAGACTTGCACTTGACCAATGCCCTCGAGATGCAACAATTTGTTGTTCAAACTCAACGTCGCATTGACAGAACCTCGAGGCCTCGAATACAGCGCCAGGACGTCGAAATCCCGCACTCCGCGTTTGCAATCGATGTGACGTTCAGCGCGTGGCTTAACCCGACAAAACCTCGTGGCAATGTCCAAATCGACGTATCCAAAGTTGGTGAGGCCGATCAATTGCATCCGGGCCTGTTCTTCTGGCAAACGCAGAAAATCCGCATATTCATCCGTATAGAACGTGTTTACCCCCCTCTTTTTCAAGAAACGGTATAGTTCTGACAACGGGTGCACGGGGTCGATGCCCATCATGGCGTTATACACGTCCTCTTCAAAGCAGTCCAAACTCCTGAAGGCCGCCGCCTCCGACGTCGAATTGGGCAGTGGCCGAAATGTGACCACGGGCCCTCCGAGAACCCACTCCAAGACCTCCACCTCAATGTCAATGGCATGGTACGTATCCGTGAATGGCTGCATCCCCACACCCTCTTCTTGCCTCGTGGCTCGAAACAAACCTGACTTCTCGAGGTACGTGACATGGATGTCGGGGTGGTGAATGCTATCCTCTCCCAAGTACAACGACATGCGCGCATGGGATGCCGCCAAGGCTTCATCGCTGAATTGAACCTCATTGGACCAACACCGCACAAGCACGCTGTCAGCCTGAGTCCATTCAAGCATTGCCATGTTTCCATTCGCACCCGTGCCTGCCAATTTGGACCCTCGCACAGCCAAACCTCCTTCATAGGAAACACCTGGCAGCACATCCGTGATCTGCAAAAACCCTGCGCGCGATTCGAAGCGAGGATAGGTTCTGCGATCGACCTCCGGTTCATTTTGGACCTTGGCATTCAAGTCACCCACTAGGGGAGCGTCAAACAAGTTGCTCTTCAAGGTCACGTCTGTGGCCAAGAATGAATTGCCCTTCAACCGAATGTCATGATGGCCCAACTCCGCACGTAAATCTCCCTCCCGCGACGTCCGTTCCCAGGGCATCGTGGCTGAAGAACCCACCCATCGGCCTGTGAAAATATCGACATGGCCTTCGGCCTCGAGCAACCGAAGGCTGTCACCCTTGGACAGGCAAACCAAGGTGCCGCCCTTCCCCACAATCACAGGAGATCCTTCAGCATCCACGTCCAATGCCAGCGTTCCTCCGCGATACACCCAAACCGCTGCCGGCGCCTCCCAAAGCAATCCGCTGCGATGCAATTCTGCACTCCTTTCCAGATAGCTCTGGAGTTCATTTCGGCGCTTGCTCGCCTGCAGAAACGCATTCAAATGTTGATGCCATTCGCTCCAACGCGTCCAAGAGCCTTGTCTGGTCAACACAGAAACTCCGTGGAGGTACCCCAAGATTCCTGCACTTACATTGACCCTTGCCTCTTGCAAGGACTGCACCATCTCGATGACTTGCGTCGCCTTTCCAAGAGATTCCAAACCTGCCATGTCATCTGAAAACTCACGGCGAACCCAACGTGCTTCATCCGAAGAGACAGTGGCAGCTGTCCTTTCCATCTCCTTCACAAAGGAAGGCACGTCAAGCGGCTCCTGTTGGCACCAAGAGTACCCTGGAAACACGAGACCTAGCATCGCGATCAATACGCGCAACCTTCGCAAAATCATGTGGCCAAGGTAGCGGCGAGCGACGCGCCAGGCGTCACAACGAAGGTGAAGGTTTCCCACAATGGATGCACGCCCATCCGTCTTGTTCCATGGAATGCAAAACCTGCAAACCAACGGAAACAACTCCTTCTTCCATGGCTGGAATATCACCCTGAAAAAACCCACTCAGCAACAACTGTCCGCCGGGAATCAGCAGGCGTGCGTATTCCGCCATGTCGGCCAGCAGTACATTCTTGTGAATGTTGGCCAAAACGACGTGACACGACCCCGATTCCAAGGACTTCAATGTCGACCCATCTCCTTGCAAAAACTGAAGGGTCCGAGACGCCAAATCCGGAGACAATCCATTGAGCGCGGCGTTGGCCTCGGCATTGTCCACAGCGGACTTCTCGATGTCAATGCCCCACACGTTCGCTGCGCCTCTCAACCTGGCTATCATGGCCAAAACCCCAGTGCCACACCCCATGTCAAGGACATGTTGACCTTGGAGGTCGAGAGCCATCAGCTGGCGCGTCATGAGATACGTTGTGGCGTGGTGTCCGGTGCCAAAACTCATCTGAGGAACCACCAAGACATCCAATCCCTGTAATGGTTGGGGATGAAAAGGTGCACGAAGCGTGCACAACACACCGCCTTGCTCATCGTAGACGACCACCTGTGGGTAATCATTCTCCCATTGCGCATTCCAATTCTCTTCAACAACCTCCTCCTCGACCAACTCAAGAACCGCAAAATCTCTGATTTCCTCCACAAGTGATCTTGCCCAATCCATGTCAATCTCCTCTTTCACACCGTGTGCCAGCACCCCATTTTCATGGGGCTCAAACATGGTAAATCCCGCTTGATTCAAGTACGCCACTGCAACTTCGCGCGCCGGCAAAACCGGATCGAATGTGAGCGACCACCGGAGAAACAATTTCTTCTCCACACTCAATGCGCTGCTGGATGACCTTCGATGACTCCCCAAAAATCTTCAGGAATCAGGGACGCTCCTCCAATCAATCCTCCGTTGATGTCAGGTTGACTGAACAATTCTGACGCATTGGATGCTTTGCACGACCCGCCGTAAAGGACAGGAACATGACGGGCCGCCTCTTCCCCCCAAGCTTGGGACATCCAACCCCGAATGGCAGCGTGCATCTCTTGAGCCTGGGCAGAAGTTGCGGTTTGACCTGTGCCAATGGCCCATACAGGCTCATAGGCCACCACGACCTTCGAAAGCGCATCCGTACCGAGCCGCAACACACCAGATTCCATCTGGCGCAGGACCACGTCTTCAGCTCGACCGCCTTGCCGCTCTTGAAGCGTCTCCCCACAACAGAAAATCACCTCGAGCCCCTCGGCTACAAGGGCATCAACTTTCGCAGCAATGGCCTCCTCGGTGTCACCAAACCTCGCGCGGCGCTCACTGTGGCCCACAAGAGCTCCAACCACCCCGCAAGACTTCAGCATGGCGGCTGTGTATTCTCCTGTGTGAGCTCCTTCTGGGTTGGCGCCGACGTTTTGCGCAAGCAACCCCACACGACCGGTCAAGGGTGCCAACACCCCCAAATACGGAGCAGGCGCTGCCACCATGATTTCAACTCCTTGCAGATTCGCCATCTTTTGATTCATGTCGACCATCCAGGCAGAGGCCTCATCCATCAATTTGTGGCATTTCCAGTTTCCAGCTACAATGTTCCTCATCACTTTTGTTCTCAGTTTGCAGGCCAAAATTCGGCAAGCGCCGCCGCACTACCTAATGCCTGATCGGATTTGAACCAATGACCACCCCCCGAAAAAACGCATCCAACGCCATCGAAAATCAGACCTTGAGATTGCTCCAAACCCATTGGGGTTTCCAATCATTGAGGGATCATCAGGTGGGACCCATCATGGATTTTGCCTCCGGGAAACACGTGGTTGTCATGTTGCCCACAGGCGGAGGCAAGAGCCTCTGTTTTCAGCTTCCAGCGCTGGTGCATGGCGGTTTGTGTATCGTGATTACACCCCTCATCGCCTTGATGCAAGATCAGTGTCGGTCTTTGCAGACCAAGGGCATTCGTGCGGAAGCATGGATTGGCGGAAACGGGGATCGAATCCTGGACAACGTGAGGTTTGGGCCCGCACAATTCCTATTCATGGCTCCGGAACGAATTCAGGACCCCATGTTTTTGGCACGCAAGGAATTTTGGGATGTGCGGACGGTGGTGGTCGACGAGGCGCATTGTTTGTCCCAATGGGGTCATGACTTCAGGCCAGCATTCCAAAACATCCATCAACTGAAGAGCTACTTCCCAAAAGCGATCTGGGGAAGTTTCACCGCCACCGCCACGCCAGAAGTCCTTGACGACTTGGCTCAACAGATGCCCGGTGATGTGGCGATTCATACGGCCCCGATGCGGCGTGACAACCTCCGCTTTCAAGTGTGCCTTGAAGGCGACCGCGATGCGAATTTGCTGGCCTATGTTCAAGGTCAAACCACCCAAGGTTTGGTCTATGTGCGCACCCGGCACGAGGCCGACACATGGGGGGAATCCATGCGAGGGCTTGGACTGAAAGCAGCAGGTTTTCATGCCGGTCTGGAGTCCAGGATGAAGGAACGCCTCCAACGCCAATGGATGGCGGGTGAACTTCAAGTCCTCGCGTGCACCAGTGCTTTTGGCATGGGTATTGATGCGCCCCATGTTCGATGGGTCGCTCACGCGGGACCACCCCCTGACTTGGAATCGTATGTTCAAGAAGCGGGACGCGCCGGAAGAGACGGTAAGGCTGCTGATTGCGTTTTGTTTGTGGGACCCAAGGATTTGGATGAATTAACCCAACGTTGGAGACAAACATTCCCCGATGACGAGGTGATCAAAAATGCATACCAATCCATGGCCAATGCCGCACAGGCTGCCATCGGAGAGATGCCTCTCCAACCCACCACCGCTCCCCATGGCATCAACAGACATGCCCTCCAATTGCTTGTTCAATCGGGATGGTTTGAGGAGGTCAGCATCCCTCGAAACAACCTACGTTTGGGCACAGTGCTCTGGCTTGGCTCGATGAATCCTGTGCAAGATCCTCTGTTAATCCCCCTCGCAACGTGGGCTCAAAGGCATGCCAGCCAACCCGTGACCCTCGAACTGGGTGCCATGAAATCTTGGCTGATCACCCATGGGCATGGAGAGATCAACGCAGCTAACATTGAGCGCCAACTCGCGCGTTTGGACACCCTTGGAATCCTCGACTGGCAGCCTAACCCCGAGTCTTCAGCGTACCGTTGGCTCAAGCCCCGAATCGCCACTCAACACGTTCAAGTTCGACGAAATCGTCAGCCGTTGCTTCGAGAAAAGATTGAAGCTGTTGCGCGATACGTTCACCTTCCATCGGGCGAATGTCGGAGTGCACATTTGGAGGCTGCCTTTTCAACGACGCCATCCCACCAGGAACAAACAAGGTGCAACTCTTGCGATTTGTGCACGACGAACATCCAACAATTCAACGCTCGCTTGACTCCAATGCTTCAAGGCGACGGCGTCGATCCTTGGCATCTGTTTCAGCAGTTTGAGCCAGGACATCGCGCTGAAATTAGAAGACTGCTTACCAAATGGTACAGGGATGGACTTGTGGAGGCCAGCAAGCACAACATCCGATGGAGCCGCTAAACCTTGGTGTATGTTTGTCCTCTGAGAAATCCACATGCCCCTAGATTCGCCCCACGCCATCGTGACGCTCAAGCCCAAGCGTGACCAAAGCATCAGACGACGCCACCCATGGGTCTTCAGTGGTGGCATCAAACACATCCAGGGACAGCCCGAAGCTGGAGATTGGGTCGAGGTTCATGCCAACAAAGGCGCCATTCTGGGTTGGGGACAATTCGCACCTGGGGCAAGCATCGCTGTCCGAATGCTGTCCTTTTCGGAAATTCAACCTGACGATGCTTGGTGGTTTGGCATGATTCAGCAGGCCGTCCAGGTTCGCATGGATCTTGGGTTGATCGATCAAGATGGCCAGAATTGTTGCAGATTGGTGCACGCCGAAGGAGATGGTCTTCCTGGATTGATTGCAGATTTCTACAACGGCGTGCTGGTGATCCAATGCCATACACCAGGCATGCATCGCCATGTCGACATACTCGTCGATGCGTTTCGCGAGGCCTTGGGGAACCGTTTGGTGGGCGTCTATGACAAAAGCGCCAAAACGTTGGCCAAAAATGGAGGTTCTCCAACCAACGACGGGTGGATCTGGGGAGAATCACCCAAGAACCACGTCGCTTGGGAACACGGCCACCAGTTTGTGATTGATTGGGAGCAAGGTCAAAAGACGGGCTTCTTCCTCGACCAACGCGAGAACCGAGCACTCGTGGGTTCTCTCTCAAGGGGGAAAAAAGTGCTGAATGTCTTCAGCTACACCGGGGGATTCAGCATCTATGCGCTGCAGGGTGGTGCCACGGAAGTCCACAGCTTGGATGCCTCGGCACGCGCTTTGGAAGTGGGCGAGGACAATGTGAAGCTGAATGGATTTGATTCTCGAACCCATCGATCCATTCAGGCGGATGCCCTGGAATATCTCAAAACAGAGGCGATGCGGGATTACGACATCGTCATTCTCGACCCACCGGCTTTTGCCAAAAGGGCGTCGGCCCGCCACGCTGCCGTGCAGGGTTACAAGCGAATCAACCTCAGAGCTCTGGAAACCATGAAGCCTGGCAGCTTGTTGTTCACTTTTTCATGCAGCCAGGCCGTCGATGATGCACTTTTTTCGCACACCCTTGTGGCAGCGGCGATTCAAGCGGGCAGGACCGTGAGAATTTTGCATCGACTCCATCAACCGCCTGACCATCCGGTCAACGTCTACCACCCAGAGGGCTCTTACCTCAAGGGATTGGTGTTGCGGGTGGACGGCGAACCCGTCGACACTCCCTCCAAAGAAGTCGACGGATCCGCTGACGACATCACGTCCATGGATTCGGAAGACTGACCTTCTGCCCCATGCGAAGCCCCTGAATCAGGGACTAAGGCTGCAAACGGTGGAGGTCCCAAGCCCCTTCATCCGACCTCACAAAAGAAAGTCGATCGTGCAGCCGAGAAGGTCGTCCTTGCCAGAACTCCATGTGCACAGGACGCAAGGCGTATCCTCCCCAGTGCGGGGGTCTTGGAACGTCTCTTCCTTGGAATCGCAACTTTGCAGCTTCGAGCGCCTTGTCCAGCGCTTCTCTCGAATCAACCCTTTCGCTTTGGTGGGATGCCCAAGCTCCCAATTGACTCTCGCGAGGTCGCGAGGCAAAATAAGTGTCAGACATGTCCGGTGAAACGCGGACGACCTCACCACGAATCCTGATTTGACGTTCGAGTTGAGGCCAAAAAAATGTGGCGCCCGCCCGACTGTGGCGCGCCAAATCTCTCCCCTTTTCACTGAGGTAGTTGGTATAGAACACAACATCGCCTTCGATCAGTTCTCTGAGCAAAACGATTCTGCCATGTGGAAAGCCATCAGGATCCAATGTCGACAGCGCAAAGGCAGTCGCATCTGGAAGATCTCGCTTCACGGCATCCTCGACCCAATCCTGAAGCAACTGAATCGGCCCTTGAGTCACGTTCGATTCCCGAAGCACGGACTTGTTGTAGCTGGTTCTGCCGTGTAAACTCATCGTTCCAAAGCTTGGGACCAGAGCACATTGCCGTCGCTGTCCTTGACAGATACAGTACAAACTCGCTCCTTTCGGGGCCCTTCAAAAGACAGGATGGCATAGTTTCGCTGGTCCACATAAGTTCCCTCCACGCGAAAGGAATTGGGCTCTTCACGCGCATTTCCTGGTCCGCTCGTCAATGGACTGACCGTCAAATCATGAATTCGGCGGCCGTTGGCCATAACCTTGGTCGACAATTCCGTCGTGTGTCTGTCTCCGCTCAAAAACACCACCCCGCGAATGTCCTCCTCCTCGATGCGTTGAAGTAGTTGAGCACGCTCCTCAGGATACTGAGCCACGTTTTCATAGACAGCAGCATCTGACAGCACCTGCCCACCGACAACCACAAATTTGTAAGGCGCCCTTGACTTCACCAGGGCCTGAATCAACCAGTCAATCTGGGCCTGACCGAGGACAGTCGTGGGCTGGGTCTTGTTGTGATGGTCTACCCGATAGGTTCGGTTGTCCAACAGGAAGAACTCCATGTCCACAAACCGGAATGCCGTCGTCACCCCACGTGGCGCCTGCGGAATGCCATAGCTCGGATTGGCCCAAAATGCCTTGAACGACTCCCGAGACCAATCGGAATGCACCCAGCTTCCATCCGCGTCGTTGGGCCCAAAATCATGGTCATCCCAAATGGCATAATTGGGACAAGTACGCAACAAGGAGGCCATCTCAGGTGTGCTTCTCGTATGGGTGTACCGATGGAGAAAGCCCGAATAGGATTGAAAGTCGACTTCGCGGAGATAGATGTTGTCACCCAACCATAGCATCATGTCTGGATCCTCCGCCGCCATGCTTTCAAAAATGTGGTAATCACCGCCGTATGACTTACCGGGTCGGTCGTACGGCTCTTCGTTGATGTATGCACAGCTCCCTGTCGCAACCTTGAATGCTGGAGGATCCATGCGGTAATCCCACAGCGGCTGCGTGGAGATTTCCAATTCGTCCGCCAAAGAATGTCCATCCATGATGCATCTCACCACATAGGTCTCGCCAGGTTCCAGTCCGTCGAGTTCGATAAGGGCAGTATATCCTGATCCCTTGTCGGTGCGCACCCTGTCTGATGACTTCCACAAAGCGACACCATCCCCCGCATCCTTGATTTGGTAATCAAGCCAAACGTCTGCCGGTTGAGTGGTTTGCAACCAAACCGAGGCAGTTCGCATGCTGACGTGTCCGATCATGGGACCACTCTGCCTCCAATCGTCCGCGTGCTGAGTTTGACTGAAACCGCGACAAGGCAGAAACCACAATCCGATCCACAGGATGGTCCATGCAGACCGCCGAAAAGCGTTGTTCATCATGTGCCAAAGATACCGAAGCAACCAAGGGCATTTGGCCTTGAATGGGGTACAAAAAAAGGGAGGCTTCAGAGCCTCCCTTTCCAATCCGTGGAACTCAAATCAGCGAGTCACCACAAAGTTTTGAGCTGCCGAGAAATCAGCATGCTTTGCCGACAGCGTGTACGTGCCAGCTGAAAGGCTGTGCTTGATCAACACGCGGTTGCCTCCGACCACATCACCTTGGGTGATCTCCTGAGACAACACGATTTTTCCGCTGAGATCCGTGGCTTCAATCACCATGTTCTCTTCACCGAGCACAAGCTCTGCATCGAACTTCACACTGAAGGTTGGCTCAACAACAGGGTTTGGGAAAATGCTCCACTTGGTGTCGGCCGAAATGCCGGTCAATCCCGTAGAAGCCTCACCTTCACACGTGCCATCGTTGTAAGTCGCGTCCGCATTGTAGTTCGCAGCAGACGCATCTGTGCAACCGAAGACGTGAGCGTTTGATGTTGTGAACGTCAAGTCGTGGGCGCGCCATGTTCCGCCTTCACCATCACGACCCTGAAGATTCAAAACACCAGTGGCAGTACCGTCAGTTGTCAATTGCATCAAGAGGACTTTGTTGCCAACTTCAGCAGCGGCGTTGATGTCCGTGGGAACAACAAACCATGCTCCATCGACCACCGTCAATTCCTGGCCAGCCAAGAAGTTTTCGTAGTCAATACCGATGGTCCAAAAATTGTTGTTGTCGCTGTTCTTGGCACCCACAGTGACCCAGCTGTCGTAAGCCAAGCCTGGCTCGATAGACACGATGTTCTCGTTAATGTCCAACGACGAGTAGCTTCCGTACTGGTGCTGGAAGAACGTGCCGGTGGTGGCAAGGTTCAACACGTGTCCCTCTGCAGCGAACACTGCGTGAAGGCTGTGTTGGGCAGATGGAAGGACGGCATACACGCGGTACGTGTTGCCTGGTACAGTGCCTTGGTTGTCCACGGCTTCTACAACCAGCTCCACGTTGCTGGCGCTCGCACCGAAGCCCATCATCAAGGCTGCGGTCATTGCAAAAAGGTTCTTCATGAGTGTAAGATATTGTTTGCTTTTGTCAGAGTGAGTACCCCATCGAGGGTACATCGCCCTAAAGATAACAAAGGAAATTCAAAAGAAGCAAGAACTTTTAACGTAAAAATTCATGAATTCATCGTTGTCAATCAAAAATTCATCTGTGGTTTAAAGAATATCAACTTGGCGTTCATCTTCAAGGCGGTCCGGCTCGAGTCTGGCCGTCGTCGCGCCTGGATTTCATCACCGTTCATGTGATTGGACCTTGAGAAGGCTACCTTCGCAGCCGACGACAAACAACAATGCCCATGACCAAACTACGCAACCTCATCGCTGACCAATGGCAAACCGGACATGGCGAGGGAACTGCCCTGATTCACGCCATTTCAGGAGACGTCGTGGCCATAGCCGACGCCTCGGGAATCGATCTCGCAGAGGCCTACCGCTATGGACGTGAAGTGGGTGGTGTGGCCTTGAGACGCATGACCTTCCAAGAACGGGGTCGGATGCTGAAGCGTTTGGCCTTGCACCTTACCGAGAAAAAGGAATTGTTTTACCAGGCGAGCTGGGCAACGGGGGCCACCCGAGGAGATGCCTGGATTGACATTGAGGGTGGGATTGGCAACCTGTTTGCCAACGCGAGTTTGCGCCGAAAACTCCCTGATACGCCGTTTGCCACTGACGGGGATTTTGTGCCCTTGGGTCGAGGAGGTACGTTTGGAGGTCACCATCTCTTGGTGCCCAAACGGGGGGTAGCCGTGCACATCAATGCATTCAACTTCCCCGTTTGGGGCATGCTGGAGAAGGTGGCTGTCAATTGGATGGCTGGGGTTCCGGCCCTGGTCAAACCCGCCACCTCAACGTCCTTTTTGACGGAGGCCGTGGTGGCCGAAATCCACAAAAGCGGCATCCTTCCCCCCGGCGCGCTGCAGCTGATTTGCGGTCCCGCCAGAGACATTTTGGACCATGTTGATGAGCGGGATGTCGTCACATTCACTGGATCCGCCTCGACTGGACGGCTGTTGAAGTCGCATCCACGGCTGTTGGACCACGCCGTGCCCTTCAACATGGAGGCCGATTCTTTGAATGCGGCGATTCTGGGTGAGGATGCCCTCCCTGGCACGCCGGAGTTTGACCTGTTCATCAAAGAGGTCCGCAAAGAAATGACGGTCAAATGCGGTCAGAAATGCACGGCCGTTCGACGCATTTTCGTTCCAAAGCAACGGATGGATGACGTCCAGGAAGCCCTGGTTCATGCGTTGGGCCAAACCGTCATTGGCGACCCTCAAGTGGAGGGGGTTCGGATGGGTGCATTGGTCGGAAAGTCGCAGTGTGAGGATGTGATGGCACAGGTGGCCCGGATTGAACAAGAAGCCTCGCGAGTTTTTGGCAATTCAGCCACCTTTGACATCGTGGGGGCAGATCCCGACAAAGGGGCCTTCCTCTCCCCGCTTCTGCTGAGGAACGACAATCCCTTGGAGGCCAAGGCTTGCCACGAAGTCGAGGCGTTTGGACCTGTGAGCACCCTGATGCCCTACACCAGTTTGGAGGAAGCTGTGTCTTTGGCAGAACGTGGCAAAGGCTCGCTGTGTTGTAGCATTACAACGCACGACCCGAAGATTGCCCAGTCGTTTGTTCGGGAGGCAGCACACATGCACGGGCGAATCTTGGTGCTTGACCGAGATTGTGCACGAGAGAGCACGGGGCACGGGTCCCCCATGCCCATGCTGGTGCATGGAGGTCCAGGTCGCGCCGGTGGCGGCGAAGAAATGGGCGGTTTGCGCGGGATCGCCCATTACATGCAGCGAACGGCCATTCAAGGACATCCATCCATGCTCACGGCCATTGCATCGCAATTCCAGCCGGGCGCCGCTCAGCGTGAAAGCGAACCCCATGTGTTTCGGAAACATTTCGAAGAACTTGAGGTCGGTGACACCGTGACCACGGCGCGGCACACGGTGACGGAAGCAGACATTGCCAATTTCGCCAATGTCTCGGGCGATCATTTCTACGCGCATGTCGATGCCACAAGTTTGGAAGGGACCATGTTTGAGGGCCGCGTTGCTCACGGGTATTACATCTTGAGCAAGGCTGCGGGTTTGTTTGTTGAGCCTCGAAAAGGCCCCGTGCTTTTAAACTATGGCATCGACGAATGCCGTTTCACCAAACCCGTATACCCTGGAACCACCATTGGCGTAAAACTCACCGTGGTGGAAAAAATCTCTCAAGAACGAAAAGAACCCGAAGACGTGGCCAAGGGAATTGTCAAATACCGTGTGGAAGTTTGGGATCAGGAGGGCGACATGGTGGCTGTGGCGACCATCTTGACCATGGTTCAAAAGCGAGACCAAGGTCCCGACCCCCTCTAATTTCATGCGCTTGTCAAGAACAGCCACCCTTGGGGTTTTGCTCACCTTGATGGGCGGACTTCCATGGAGTCAAGCCCAAACGGATTTGGACTCCCTGGATGCGTGGGTGCGAAGCATGCACCCTGCGCCTTTTCTGCGCTGCGGAGAACAAGCGTGGGTCGAGGCCTTGGATCGAACACGGGAAATGTGGGTTGACTCCGACCACCTCGAACGCATCCGTCAAACGAATCGGTTGCTCCAAGTCCTTCAAGACAGCCACAGTTGCGTATCTCCATGGCATTGGGTGTACCAGGTAGAAAAGGAATGGGGAAGCATTCCCATCCTTTGGGCCATCGAAGGGCATGCGCTTTGGGTCCAAGGCTCCACCACGTCTTCCTTGGTTCACGGTACGCGGGTCCTCGCGTTGAATGGCATTTCGTCGGAAACATGCATCGAGGCAGCGCTGGATTTGGCCGCCATGGAAGGGCCAAGTTTGACCGCAACATCTCGGAATGCCGAACAACTCGTGACTGCATGGGTCTTGGCAACCACCCGAAGGGACACCTTGACCGTGACTTGTGTCGGACCCTCCGGCTTGCCCGAGGATGTTCACCTGGCAACCCAAGGTTGGTGGAAGGCTGCCAAAGGATGGGCCCAATTGACTCCCCGACAACCTGTGGTCGACTGGACATTCCCCGATGGGACGGGCTTGACGCGAAGGGATACACGTCGGGCAGATGTGCGCACTGCATCCCTCCATCCAGGAGCAGCTACGTTGAAAATTTCTTCCTTCTCATCGGGCTCGTGGTTCCGATATGGGCGAAGGATTCGCAAGGGATTCACGACGCTGCAACAATTCAGTTGCCCCCTTGTGCTCGACCTGCGTGGGAACCTTGGTGGCATGTCCACACGCATGGAGATGTTGTGGAAGGCCATCGCCTTGGAGCGTCGTGCGTTGCCCTACGCTTTGGTTGCCAAACAAAGCACAACCACACTCAAAGCACAACGCAAGGGATACCGTGGCTTGCGCAAACGTTGGGTCGACAAGCACCTCGACGACAGTCCAGAAGCCCGCTATGTCCACCGCATGGTTCATTTGCCTGTAGGAAGCATGGATACGCTGACCTTTCCCGTGCACAACGTACGAGGAAACAATGTGTTCCGAGGCCCCGTGTGTCTGCTCATCGATGGAGAGTCAGCTTCAGCCACAGTCTCCTTTGCAGGGGCCTTCCAAGACACACGGCGAGGCCCCATCATGGGTGAGCCTTGCATGGGGCCTTCTGTGGGAACCATGGGAAATCCGTACTTGAAAACCCTCCCTCATTCAGGGATTGTCGTCAGTTTGGCCACGGCAGTGTTCATGGCTCAACCCTGCGAAACATGGTCCTCCACCACCCCACTCCAACCAGACGTCCTCGTGCCGACCATGTGGAATCAATCCCGACGTTTGGAAGAAGCCCTGGATCGATGGATCCATGACGCCAAGGAACCATGAACTTCGACTTGTCCATCTGCTCCCGGACCCTCACCTGGGTGATGTTTCTTGGGCTGGTTTGGGGCGAATGCAACGCCCAAACATGGAGCCTGACAGAGGGGATGCGCACGGCTCAATCCGTGTCTTTCGAGTTGAATCTCTCCGAGGAACTTCGCAACATGGTGCTGAACACCGCGTTGGCTTGTGATTCGTGTTTGACACACTGGAAGATGCACCAAGACAGCCTGCAACGCGCTCCCCTGGCGGAGACTGAGATTTTACGTGCTATGCAGCGCGCATCGGCTGAGATGACGGCGTGTCGAGAAAGGCGAACCCAACAAATCCGTGCCGGTTTGCCGGACAGCCTGCGAAGCGATTTTGACAACCTGAACCCACCTGCGAAGCCTCAAGTGTTGCATTTTGGCATCCACAACCGCATGGATTGCAAGGTGTGCAAAACCCAATCCCCTCAGCCATGAAACTTTGTTCTCGCCTGGACGAAGGACGCGTTGCGACCTTGTTCGGGATCACATGGATCACCACGTGTTGGATGGTGATCACTGGATGCCAAACCCTTCCCCCGCCCCTTCACCTTGAAGTCGACCCCTTCATCGGAACGGGGGGGCATGGACATACGTACCCTGGAGCCACCAGTCCTTTTGGGATGGTCCAACTCAGTCCTGACACGCGCCTCGATGGATGGGACGGCTGCGGAGGGTACCACTTCACAGACACGGTGGTTTACGGATTCAGCCACACCCACTTGCAAGGCACGGGAGTTAGTGACTACGGGGACATCTTGGTCATGCCATGCACGAAGTTTGGGAAAGGAGATACCTGGCGCGACATGTACAAAAGTCGCCTGAACAAAGCCACGGAGGAAGCGCACGCGGGGTGGTATGCATGCGATTTGGTCGACCAAAACATCCATGTGGAATTGACCACCACCCCTCGTACGGGGATTCATCGGTACAGCTTGCACGAACAAGACACACTCACGTTGATGGTGGACCTCGACCACCGTGATGCACTCGTCCATTACAGCATCGAACCACGAGGCACGCGAACCGTGGTTGGACATCGCGTGTCGCAAAATTGGGCCCAAGAACAACACGTGTACTTCGCCATGAAATTTGACCGCGATTTCGTGTGGGAAGACCAAATGATGCAAATCGACCGGATCGACACGCTTGCCGATGGTTCAATCCAGCAAATCATGGAAATGGTTCCCGTCTTCAAATTGGACTTTGGGATGGTCGAAGCCTTGAATGTTCATGTTGGCATCAGTTTCTGTGACATCGACGGAGCGCTGCACAACTTGGAGTCGGAGGCCATCCATGGCTTCGATTTCGAAGCCTACGCCATGGACAACCGAAGGCGATGGGATGATCAGCTGGGCCGTGTGACCATTGATGGCGGAAGCGCTTCAGACCGAACGGTGTTCTACACTGCGCTCTATCACGCCACCACCGCTCCCAACCTGGCGAGTGATGTGGATGGTCGGTACCGCGGAACGGACCTTCACGTGCATGCGCTTCAGCCCGAAGAAGGCGAACACTACACCGTGTTTAGCCTGTGGGACACCTACCGTGCCCTGCACCCCTTGCTCGCATGGATTGAACCCCAACGTACGCGAGATATGATTCGCACCATGTTGAGGATGTACCGCGACGGTGGGCAACTGCCCGTGTGGGAATTGGCCGCCAACTACACCGGATGTATGATTGGTTATCACAGCGTCCCCGTGATGGTTGACGCGACCTCATGGGGAATTGAAGGTTGGGATGAAGATGTGGCGCTGGAGGCGATGATTCAAGCGGCCGATTCCATGCATTTGGGGCTAGATGCTTACGCAAATCTGGGATACATTCCCTCTGATCACGAGCACGAGAGCGTATCCAAAACATTGGAGTACGCCTTTGATGATGCGTGCATCGCCAGGCACGCCCGTCGGGTGGGCAACACCGCCGTGGCAGCCCGGTTTGAACGACGGGCCGCCCAATGGAAAAACCTCGTCCATCCAGAAACGAAGTTCATTCAACCCAAGAGACAAGGTGCTTGGATTGAAGGATTTGACCCCAGAGAGGTGAACTTTAACTACACCGAAGCGAACGGGTGGCAATACCTCTTCGCCGTGCCCCATGACGTGGAGGGTCAACGAGACCTGATGGGCGGTGACGAGGCTTACTTGCATCGCCTCGATGACCTCTTTCAAGCCCCAATCCAAACCACTGGACGGGTGCAACCTGACATCACGGGGTTGATCGGTCAATACGCCCATGGGAATGAACCGAGTCATCACGTGGCCTATCTGTCAAGCTACGCAGGTGCCCCGAGCACCACCGCCAGTCGTGTTCGGCAGATTTGTGAGAATTTCTACACCGCGAAACCTGACGGTTTATGCGGCAACGAAGATTGTGGCCAGATGAGTGCTTGGTTCGTGTGGAGTGCCCTAGGAATGTATCCTGTCGAACCGGGGTCAGGCCAAGTTGTCCTTGGCAGCCCGATGTTTCCTCGGGTCGTCATCGCTCCGGCAGGAGCAACGGCCAGCACGGAAATAAGGGCACGCGGTTTGAACGACCGGGCCATCTACCCTACCGCGATTCGATGGCATGAGGCTGACGGTCGCTCTTCTTCCGTTCTTAAGCAAAGTTATCTGACAACAACGCAGCTGAGACAAGGGGGCATGCTCGAGGTCCTCATGGCATCGACACCAGACCCGCTGTTTGGCAAGCAGGAATCAGACCGCCCTCACTCCTCCTGGACGGCCCAAGGCTTCTTACCTGTTCCCGCCTTTGAGGCGCCTCGGTCGTTTCGCGATTCCTCGACATGGGTGGCTTTGCAACACCTCGACAGCACTGCTGTGCTGCAATGGAGCGATGATGCTGGCCAAACTTGGAACCCCGCTGCCCATCCTTGGGAGGTCCACACAACGTCAGCGCTTTGGGGCAGGGCCATTGTTGGCCAAGACACCTCAGCCATGGTTGGTCACGAGATCACACGCGTGGATCACCAATGGATCTTGACACTCGACAGCCCGGCCGACAACCAATACACGGCCGGCGGACCTGACGCCCTCATTGATGGCCTGAAAGGCGGCATGGATTTTCGAACCGGTGAGTGGCAAGGCCATTGGGGTCACGATGTGGTGGCAACCCTCGACTTGGGAAGCATGCATGATGTGCGTTCGATGAAGATTTCTGCCCTCCAGGACATCAAACCATGGATTTGGTCCCCCAAACGCGTGTTGTTCTCCACCTCGTCAGATGGCGTGGATTTTGATGTGGTTCAGATCGCTCGATCCAACCTCGACGAGGACGATTGGAACGTCCAGCGAGAAACCTTTGTCTGCGATCTTCCCGTGACAACCCGGTACATTCAAATCCATGCCGAGGGTCGCGGCCCTATCCCATCGTGGCACTTGGGAAGCGGAAACGATCGGTGGATGTTTCTTGATGAAATTGTTCTTGACCTGAAGAATTGATCAAATGCCTTGGCATGACAACCCCTTGTTGGCCCAAGGACTGGCCAGCACCACACTCACTCCCCTTGGAATGCGTGTGAAGAGCGCTCGAGGTCCTTGGCTTCAAACGGATGACGATCGCCAGATCTTCGATGCGATCAGTGGCATCGGGGTAACCAATTTTGGCCATCATCACCCTCTCATCCAGAAATCTCTCCGGAACCAGCTCGACAGACATCTTCACGTCATGGTGTACGGAGAATTCTTGCAAGAAGTCCAAGAGCTTGCAAGCAAGTCGCTGTTGGCAACCATGCCCGAGAGCTTGGACTGCGTCTATTTCGTGAATTCTGGGGCTGAGGCCATCGATGCGGCCTTGAAATTGGCCAAACGCGTGACCGGTAGAACAGAATTGATTGGCGTACGCGGTGGATACCACGGGAACACCCATGGGGCCCTGTCGGTGTCCTCCAACGAAACTCGAAAGGCCAGGTATCGGCCCTTGTTGCCCGATGTTGGCATGTTGGAGTGGAATGACGAGGACAGTTTGGACCGGATCACCCAACGCACTGCGTGTGTGGTCGTCGAATCCATTCAGGGAGACGCCGGTGTTCGAATTCCAGACACATCCTGGATGAAGGCGCTTCGAAGACGGTGTACTGAGCAAGGTGCACTTCTGATCGCCGATGAAATTCAATGTGGCATGGGACGATCCGGCAAAACATGGGCCTTTGAGCACTTCGGCATCATCCCCGATGTGGTGTGCATGGGCAAAGCCCTTGGAGGTGGAATGCCCATTGGAGCCCTCGCCGCCTCGCGGGACACCATGGCAACATTGGCTTACGCACCCTCTCTCGGCCACATCACCACGTTTGGAGGCCATCCCATGTCATGTGCTGGAGTTTATGGAGCATTTCAGGCATTGTCCGCCTTGGATCTATCCGCCCAAGAAAGCCGAATGGCCTCTTGGCAAACTCGACTCGAAAGACATCCTCTCGTGCACGTTGTTCGACGCCAAGGCTCCTTTTTTGCTGTAGAACTCGATGGCCCAGACCGGGTGGCTGCTGTGGTGCAACAGGGCCTGAAGGGCGTTCCAAGTTCGCCGGAAAAAGGCATCCTGTTGTTTTGGTTTCTCAGCGTTCCACATGCGTTTCGAATCGCCCCACCCCTGACCCTTCGAGACGACGAATCGGCGGAGGGTTTGACATTGTTGATTCAAACCCTAGACGCAGTCCGTTCAGCGTGAATGCCAAACCATGGCTCTTCCCAGGGACTTCACCCGAGGCTCCAAACCGAGTGCCTCGCGTACCCAAGAACCAAGAGCGGCCATGGAGCGTTTGGCCTCAGGCAGGAGGTCGGGCAAAAGCTGCCACCCGTGCACAGCCGAATGTTCAATACGTGAAGTCACCTTCACTCCCCGATTCTCCATGTCTGCCACCCACTGGGCTATGTCAGGGGCCAAAAATTCATCGCCAGCCCACTCCACATAGGTCCGAGGCCACCTCGAATAATCCTGAATCAAACGAGGTGACACCGCCGGATCCTCAGGCGGGTGACCGGCCAAATAGGCTTCGGCATACTCCAAGGCATCGCGTTCATCGAATGGACTGTGAGACACCCTGTTTTGCACGACTGATTCCGCCACCGGGCGCAAGTCACACCATGGGCTCAACAGGGCCAAGCCTCGCAGGGATGAAGCTTCCTGTTCCTGGCGCAACTGCTGACAAACAGAGGCCGCCAAATTGCCCCCAGCGGAATCCCCAACCACGACCAACTCCCCCTCTTTAAACAGACCTGACAGTGCGTTGGCCACATCCTCATGAGCACTCGGGTAGGTATTCTCCGGAGCCAATCGATAATCAATCAGCAAGACGCGGCATCGTGTTTCTCGAGCCAAATGGGTGGCCGCTGCACGGTACACTCTCGGACTCCCAAACGCAAACGCCCCACCATGAATCCATACCACGGTGCCTTCGTTGCGCTCCTTCCACGTCACCTCCGCTCCTGACCAAAATCCATGGTTCACCACCTCAAATTCGCCCCCCATTGGCCCTGGATTCAAACGCGATGCCAGTTCAATGGCGTGGCGAATCTGCTGCGGTGTTGCATGCGCCAGATCACGCCGCATGATCCGCGCAGCTTGATGGGCTGCTTCAAGCCATGCTGACTTGGAAGTCCAATCTCTGGGAAGCCAAGATGAGGCAGGCATGGCGCGAAGATACATCCGCCTCAAGGCGTGGGATCCACCCAAGCCATCACAGGGTACCGATGCGCTGTGCCCTCGGCATAGGGACTGTGGTCGTAAATCCAACGCAAGGCCTCTCCTGGGGATGAAGTCCATTCAGGATGAGCCAAAGTAGCCTGCGCGTACTCCTCGCGAAGGGCAGAATTTCGTTTCAGCAACTCTTCCGCAGTGTCCTCAAACACGTAATCGGAGTAATACTCCTTTTGTTGAAGCGCTGCATCGAAGAAATTCCAAACGAGCAAGGCGTCATGACCACGAGGAGACAAGATTTCCGCGAGATAACGCCTTGCGTGTTGGTCCGCATCAATCCACACATCTCCCGCGTAAAGCTGCACATGTTGGGTATCCACCCGGATGCCGTCTATGGACAAAGGATGGCGTCCCTCGTAGGGTCTACGCGCCGATTGGTATGACTCAATGGTTGTCACCTGCAACAGCAGTGTGGTGTCCCGATCCACGGGACGCATGCTCACACCATTCATCCGCAATCGATCCAGGGCGTGTCGCCATGCTTGGGGAATCACCCATCGTGTGGGCAACTGAATGGAGTCGACATCGCGGTAATGGTTGTCGTAGCGAATTCGCTGAACCCAAACAGAATCGCGGTCGTACACCAACCTCTTGCCTCCATGAACGGCACTCCACTCTATGCGTGATGGATACCCGGAGAATGTCAAACTGTCCCAACGGGTGTCATCCAAAGCCCATCTCACAGGCAACCACGATGCCTCTGCCACACGCCGGCGTTCACGCGCTCGCACCTCTATGACGTCACGTCCGTGTTCGCTAACCCACGATGCCAACAATGACAAGAAAGCATGGGTGGCCTGCACCCTTTCTTGAAATGGCTTCAGCATATGGGCCTCCGTGGTAAAACCCAGGGTTCCCCACAAGGTGGTGTACCCCGTGCTGTATCGCGGCGTCTCCAAGAAATCCACAATGCCCGATTCCGGGGTCGATTCTCGGCTGAACACGTAAGGAACCATGGGCCAACCCGCTGCCTTCATGCCGTCATAGAGCGCTGGGGACATCACTTCGGACAGGAAGGGCCCTAGCACAGGTCCAGCTTTGTCCGGTTGCGTGGTAATCAGCGTCATGGTGTAGGGGTAGTCAGCCCCGTTCGAGGTATGCGTATCTACAAAAACATCGGGATCCACCGCGTGAAACAAGGAGACAAACGCCTCGGCATTCCGCGAATCCATTTTCACGAAGTCACGGTTCAGATCCAGGTTGGACCCGTTCCCACGAAATCCATACGCCTCTGGTCCATTTTGGTTGGCGCGCGTGCAGCAGTTGCGCCTCAAGGCCCCACCGATGTTGTACTGTGGAATGATGACCACATCCAAGTGCCTCAGCAAATGATGTTCATGGTCCGCCTCACTCAGCCATTGGGCAGCCAAGGCCAAACTTGCATTCACCCCACAGGGTTCACCGGGATGGATGGCGTTGTTGATCAGCAACCGAGGGGTGCGATTGGTCGAATGGCCATCGGTTCCCAGGGAAGCATGAAGTCGATCCTTCACACCTTGCACATCCATGGAAACCCTTCCATCCTTGTTGCTAAGCACGAGGGCGTGGATGGGGCGCCCCACATCGCTCCATCCCACGTGGTGCAAGGTGGCTCGGGGATCGGATTGGGCCAAGGCCTCGCATTGCAACACTGCTTCTTCCCACGTCGGGGTCGCATTCGAGCCAAGCAATGAATCCATGGACCACGGCAGGGTGATGTGCTCGACGCGAGCAGACCACTGGTCGCCACATCCAACGCCAAGAAGCATTGTCCATCCCAGAGCCATCGAGGCCAACACTGTTCTCACCAACAAAAGGTTTGCATCCATGAATGCAAATGACGGAACTTTGCAAAGAATTGTCGATCATGATCCGCTTCACACCAGAGAACCAAGCGTTGCCCGAGGCTGGGGATGTCTTGCTGAGCGAGCCCTTCATGGATGACCCCTATTTTGGGAGAAAGGTGGTGTTGCTCTGCGAGCACAACGAGGAAGGAAGTTTTGGTTTTGTTCTGAACAACTACATCGACATCGACTTGAACGAGGTGATGGATGATTTGCCTGCCCTTCAAGCCAGAATTAGCGTGGGTGGACCTGTGAAAAACAGCAACCTTTACTACATCCACACGCGCCCAGACATTCCCGACAGCGTCCCGGTGGTGGATGGTGTTTACATGGGCGGGGATTTTGACTTGATAAAGTCCATGATTCAGCGCGGTGAATTGGCTGCAAGCCAGATTCGGTTTTTCATCGGCTACAGCGGTTGGTCGGCCAAACAGCTTGACGAAGAAATCCTCAGTCGTTCTTGGTTTGTCTCCAAGGCTGGACAAGGTGATATCATGCGGACTGACGAAGACAACGAGACGTTCTGGAAGCGCTTGATTTCAGGGATGGGAAATGGCTACGACCACATCGCCAACGCCCCCAGCGATCCGTCCTTGAACTGACATCTACGCACTCAGTCTGCGGAAATTTCGACTCTGTAGCCTGCGTGGCTCCGAACATTCCACACGCTGCCGTCCTCAAACATCCAGTACTGGCCCTTCAGGCCCACAAGCCGGGAATGGATGTTTGGGGTTTTGTCCAATTTCACACTCCGGACCTTGGGTGGGTACATCAGAACTGGGGGATGAAGCCTCGTGATGTGGTCATCAAGGTCAAAAAATGACTCATACGCTTCCCCCAAGGTATCCACACAATCTTCCTTGGCTTGAAGGAGTTCATCCCTGTTGCAAACCACGTCGGAAAGCATCCCGCGCCAATGGGTCTTGTCAGACAAAACCTCCTTCAAAGCGACTTCCATTTCTCCCGCCAGCTGCCTGTACGGTGTCTTGGCGACAACAACGGCTTCCACTGCACCTTGGTCCACCCACCGCGAAGGAATGTTCGAGGTCCTGGTGACCCCAACTTTCAAATGACTTGTCCTCGCCACATAGACTGCATGAGGCTGTAAATGATGCTCCCGCTCCCATGCTTCATCTCGCAGTGCAATCCCCTCGTGAATGCGACTTAGTTCTGGTCTCACAATGCTCGGGGTGGCCAGCGGGGAACTGAGAAAGGCTTCGTAGGACATTCCCTCGCCGTAGGTTGTGTGAATTTTTTTTCCCGTCACAACGCAGTGAATCTCACCGCCAAACGAGACCTGCACCTCCCTTCCCAACCACGTATTAACCTCCCACATCGGGCAAGGCTCCAAGGGGTCGCCCCCACGAAAATGATAGGTGATGCACCCCTTGTCATCCACTGTGGACTCCATTTTTCTGACATTCCCGATCCATTTCATGGTGCAATGTTCGGCATGGATTCAAAATCCGTCCTATTTTGGACCACGATTCACTATCTTTCAAACAAACATTCTTTTATGAAACACCTCTATCTCCCAGTTCTGTTGTTGACATCCAGTCTTGCGAGCGCCCAGCTCCTCACGGAAGATTTCGAAGGATATGCTGTGGGTGATTACATCTCCGTTGAAGGTGCCCCCATTTGGACGACCTGGACCTCCGGCAACGAAGGAACCACGATGGACGCACAGGTCTCTGACGAAGCGGCCCTCTCAGGTGCTCAGTCTTTGAAAATTTTCGGTGGTGTCGCTGGCGGTCCGATGGATATCATGCTCATCGCAGGATTGACAGGTGCCTACGACGTCACATTCAACATTCTTGTTCCAGAGGGAAATTCTGGCTACTACAACGTGCAAGAAAACCAAATCCCCGGAACGGCGTGGGCCTTTGAATGCGTGTTGGCCAGCAATGGGATGGTCACCTACAACATCGACAATGCCACGTACACGCTGGAGGGCTCGTACACACCCGGTTCGTGGCTGAAGATTCAACACCTGATCGACACGGACTCCGACTTGATGCACATCTACTTCGACGACGTTTATCTCGGTCAACTTCCGTTTGATGGAGGTCAATTGGGAGGTGTGAACTTTTACGCGGCGGGTGATGGTGTGACTACGCCAACCTACTACGTCGATGATGTATTTGTGGATGTCACAGATCCCGTGGTCGATGGAATCCGAACCGTTGTCTCTTCTGTTGAATGTACGTTTGGTCCCAACCCGGCAGCGGATCAGGTCATGCTCAACGCCAACATCGCCCAAGGTGTTGTTCGCATTTTGAGTTTGGACGGCAAAGTGGTACACGAAGAGCGTCGCAACGACCTCAACAACCGTGCATCCATTCAATTCAACCTGAACAATGGCATCTACTTGCTCGAATTGAGCCAAGGAGGTCAACGCACCACCCAGCGTCTCGTTGTGCAGCGTTGATAGAATTCATCTTCATGGAAACGAACAGTTTCCAAGTCAAGGCCCACCCATTGAGGTGGGCCTTTTTGTTGAGGGTTTAGGGGGAGGTCACCCACGCAACAATCCAACCTGGCGAGGACTTCCCATGGCAGCCATCTCCTCCGATGCAATGATCCATTCCAGGTCAATTCCTTCCAGGTCAATTCCTCCCAGGTCAATCGATGAACCGCATCGCTCCAACATCAGGGCACGCACGATGATTGCATTTCCAGCCAATTCTGCGTGGCTTGCAATGCCTCTTCCCAACCATCTCCAGGTTTTGATCCCGGAAGCCAAGGATGGGTTTGGCCCATGGTATGTCCTGCACCATATACTTTGTGGAATTGGCCCTTCGTGGCCTTGTTGGCAATGGCTTGGCCCTCAGACCAATGAACCACCTCATCTGCATCTCCATGGACCACAAGAACCGGGCACGTCAATTGGCCAGCAGCCAACAAGACGTTGAGCGATGCCTGACGTTTGATGGCCTCTTCATAATAGGACCAGGGATGATGCAATCGCTGCCCTGTACGCGCATTGAGAACTTCCAGCCGACCCGATGCTTTCCAATCATCCAACAACGGACCTTGAGGCATTCGCGCAAGCAAATCCGACACAGCACTCCACACAATCACCCCTGAAACAGGGAGGTGATTGGACTCCACACGTTGCGCTCCTAGAAGTGCCATTGCTCCTCCTCTGCTATGGCCCCACACAAACACGGGCCCCAGAGACAAGGCCTGCACATGCGCCATTGTCCATGCAACCTCCTCGGCTTCGAAATGAAGATGGTTTTGGCTCCAAGCCTCTTCATCACAGCACAACTCATCAAAAGGCGGCACATGACCGTTGTGCGAAAAATCAACGCGAATAACATGGAAACCACTCCTTGCCAGGCGAGAAGCCATGCCTCCCCAATTTCCCCACTTTCGGAATCCCTTGTATCCATGAAACATAAGGACCGTGCCAGCCTGTGATTCTTTGGAAGGCCATCCCTCCACGTGAGCGGGCGTCCAAGTCCAGCGCAGGGTCCCATGCGGTCCCTCCCAACTTCCTTCATGCTCGGGTTCAGGGTGGTTTCGGACCCATGCATCCATGGCCGGGTATTCAAAGACAAATCCAGAAGCCATGAGCCTTTTGGAGGATACCACACGAATCTTTCCTCCACCCTTGACAGGAACGTCCAAGGCAGGATTGCACGCCTCCAACAACGATCCGCGACTTACAGGCGTTGGTGCCACCACATTCAACGCGTGGGGCAAATCCTTGGTGGGCCAATTCAACACGTGCACACAGGCACGCGCAGCGTCTTCAACATGAACCCATTGCACCATGCCGTCTGATTCGGACCCCAAGCCACGACGCTGCATGGCGCGAACAGGATGAGAACCAGGCCCCACCAATCCGCCAAGTCGCAAGGCCACAAAAGGGACCTTCCCACGACGATGAATCTTCTCCAACGCGAGCAAGTCCACCCCACTGTGCGGAGATACTTGATGAACAGCGTGACTCTCATTCAACATGTTGCCTTCCATCGGATACACGGAAGTCGACGACGTCCACAACACAAGTTCAACCCCTGCGTCAAACGCCGCCTCCTGCAACGACTCATGAAATGCCTCGGCACGAGCCGCACCGCGGGGAGGCACTGTCACCAACCATTGTCTGCAACCAACGGATTGAAGCACAGACCACGAGGCCCCGGGTTCCCAAGTCCATGAAATGACTTCAACACCTATGAATTGAAGGCACGTTTTCGTCTCACTCTGGGTGGTGGTGGCCACCACATCGAAGCCCTGATGGCGCAGCAATCGCGCAGCATGCGAGCCCACACGGCCTGCACCAATCACAAGAATTTTGGAGTTCTTTGAAAGCATGAACGATGAGGAAGTGGTTGTTTGTCAACTCTTGACATGCATTGGCATATCCTTTGCAAAGGTCGCAGTTCGCAGCACTAAATTTGACCTTGTTAACTGAAATAGCGAGATGATGAGAACTGGTACGATGGCCCACACATTCTTGAAAGCAATGATGGTATGGATTGGAGCCGCAACGATGGTTCCGGCCAGTCGGGCACAACATGATGTCGTGATTCACATTGATGGATTGTCCAAAGACACCGTGTATTTGGCCCATTACTATGGTGCCAAACTCTTCTACAACGACACTGCGGTCGCTTCGTCTGCTGGGAAAGTTGTCTTCGAGGGCAAACCCTCCTCCGAAGGAGGCAAATACGCTGTGGTTGTGTCTGGATCCAAGTTCTTTGAGTTTTTGATGGTGGATGAGCCCATGGAATTCAAAACCTCTGCGGCCAATCCATCCGGAGACATTGAGGTGATCAAAAGCAAAGAAAACGAAGTGTTTTACAGCTACTTGTCATTCATCAAAGAGAAGCGTGAGCAGCGAGCACCTCACGATGCGGTACTGAATGACGACAACGCAAGTGCTGAAGCCAAATCTGAAGCACGAAAGGCCATTCAAGCATTGACGGATGAAGTGACAACGTACCAGCATTACATGATCAATGACCCCCGAGAATTTCTCTTTGGAAAGTATCTCAACATGCTGAATGAGCCCCAAGTGCCTGAGGCACCAGACCACATCGAGAATTCAGCCATGTGGCAATATCAATGGTATAGAAGTCATTATTGGGATCGGGTAGATTTTTCCGACCCCCGATTGGTGCGTGATGGGGCATTCGATCAAGTTCTCAAAAGGTGGTGGGCTGACGTGTTGCCACAAATGGCAGACACCATGATTGCAGAGGCCCATCGCGTGCTTGATTTGACCTTGCAGAACGACAACAAAGACATGTTCAAGTACATGCTGCATCACATGACATACGCCAGTGAAAGCTCCAAAATCATGTGCATGGACAAAGTGTTTGTCCAACTTGTCAACGACTATTATCGGACGGGAAAGGTTGATTGGTTGTCCCAAGAACAGCTTGACAAAATTCTTGATCGTGCGGACGATTTGAAATACACCCTGTGTGGCAACCTCGTTCCTGACATTACTCTTCCTGATTTGTCCCAGGATCATTGGGTGAGCCTCCATGACATTGAAGCCAAATACACCCTCGTATGCATTTGGGAGAGCACATGTGGACATTGCAAAAAAGAAATGCCCAAACTTCAGCGGATCTATGAGGAGTGGAAACCGAGAGGACTCGAAATTTTCGCCATTGGCAATGATTTTGAGCCCGAGCCATGGCAGGAATTTGTGACAGAAAAGGGTTTGACCGATTGGTACCATGTCTCTGACAATCCACTCATCAATGCCCAAGACAGCGCAACCGCGTTGATTTATGGTGGTGTAACCAACCTCGAGAGTCTCAATTTTAGGACAACGTTTGACGTGTACGCCACGCCCAAGATGTTCTTGTTGGACGCCGACAAGAAAATCATGGCCAAACAAGTCGGTGCCGTCCAACTTGCGGAGATTTTGTCTCAAATCGAGGGGCTCGAAGAGACAGTGCCCTACTTTGAGCCCAGCGAGAAAAAAGAAAGCAGCGAAAACGACCACTGACGCTTCTCTTGAACCCATTTCAAAGGAATTCAAGACTTTGCGTCGAAGTGGGTGGGTTTTGCACCTACCTTCGCGCCCGTACTTTATAAATTCAGTCAAGTGAACATTTTTGTAGGAAACCTCTCTTGGGGCGTCGATGACATCGCGCTCCGTGAGGCATTCGAGGCCTTCGGCGAAGTCGAAAAAGCCCAAGTCATCCATGACCGTGAGACCGGAAGGTCTCGAGGCTTTGGTTTTGTTGAAATGCCCAACCGCGATGAAGCTGAAACGGCTTTGAAAAGCATGGAGGGGAAAGATTTGATGGGCCGCCCCATTCGCTGCAACGAAAGCCAGCCACGCGAGCGTCGCTGATTCACTGGTTGAATCGACGAAAAAGCCCCGGTTACCCGGGGCTTTTTTCTTGTCCAACGAACTCGCCCGCTGGTCCCGTCATTCACACTGGCTCCCAAAGGCACTGAGGAAGTTCAACAAATCCGTGCTCCCTACCTCCCCATTGCCATCGGTGTCAAAATAGCAGGCTGGCTCCAGTGTAGCAGGAATGCATTGTCCGAGCGTTTCGCTCCACACCGTGTTGGGGCCACACGCATCTTCCGTGGGATCACAACCTTGTGCAGGGATGCAAAATCCGGTCTCAACGTCAAAGATGGTCCCCTCTCCGCATACACTGGAAGGCACAAACTCTCCAGCGCAATCCATGTACATGGCCGGGTAGTCGCACGACCCATCTTCGAAGTAGGCAAGTCCGAAAGATTCTACAAAACCGGTGATTGAATCCTCACCCGCCTCCTCAAGCGTTACCAGCACGGACCACATCGCTTCACCGGCAGCAATCACAAAAGTGGCGGTTTCCGGCAGAGAAGAAATCCCTTCGGCCAATAGAAGTGTAGCCGAAACTTGGGCCAAGGCATTCTGTTGGTCAGAAACAAATTGCCCCTCAAAGACCAACGACACTTCGAGGGAATCCCCTGGACCTGGCTGAAGATCCAAGAAGGTAAGAACACCTTCAAACACATAGGACCCCTCTGAGCCATTTACAGAAAGGGTGGCAACATCTGGCATGTCAAACAATCCAAAGTTTGTGTGCCAAGTGGCAGTTGGAAGGACCCCATAATTGCATGCAGAAGGGTCTGTGCATCCTTCACACAAGGAACCATCTCCGTTGCACACCCCGCAGACGTCATAGGCACCTACGCAAGGATCCTCATCATCGCACAGACCATCCAAATCGACATCGGCCGTGCAAGCGCCACCACATTCTCCCAATGCGTCCGCGTACAAGCAGGATCCATCATCGATGGCTGCCAGAGAAAACTCGGCAATTCCTCCTGACAATCCCGTGGATACATCGCCATCCAAGGTGGCTGTCATCATCCACATGGCCTCCCCAGCACTCACCACGAAATCTGCTGACTCAGGCAAATCAGCAAGGCCGTTGGGCAAAACAAGGGGAGCTGAAACGAAGGCCTGCACGTGTTGTACACCAATTTCCAGAAGGCCCTCAAAAGCCATGAACAATGAAATCGAATCTCCTCCGAGGGGATTCAAAGAGACATCGACAAGCACGCCCTCAAATGAATAATCACCCTCATTTCCAACAACAGTCAAGGTCTTGACCTCGGGATTGGTCATAAGCCCAAAATTGGTGAACCACGTCCCTGCCGACATCATCTCATAGGTGCATGATGACGGATCGGTGCAGCCAGCACACAAGGTGCCATCACCATTGCATACACCGCACACGTCATAGGCCCCGATGCACTCATCCACATCATCGCACACCCCGTCCCCATCAACATCGACTGTGCACACTCCTTGACAATCATAAAAGGCCGGCTCAGGAAGACATGACCCGTCGTCACACCCAGCATCTGGATCGAAATTGCATGCACTTTCATCGGTGCATCCAGCATGCGATGTGCCTCCACAATTTCCACAAGCGTCGAGGTACAAACAAGATTGATCCAGTTCATTGGCAAGTTCATTGTAATTGCAAGCTTGTGAATCAGTGCATCCAGGCGTATATGCCTCCACTGAAATGATTGAAGAAGCCAACATCCCCCCCTGATGCGAAAAGGCATAAACACCTATGTGGTATATGCCATTTGATTCAGGATCAAATGACAAGCCACTCGCTGAAATCAAATCGGCCCAAAACTCAAACGCCAAATTTTGAGAGTCCTGGAAGAATCCACCTTGGGCGTAGTTCGTGCCTTCCGCCAAATCCACCATGGCTAGCGCTTCATTGAGGGATGCATAGACTGTGAACGCCTCTTCAGGTTGGGTCAAATCGATGTCTTCGGCCGGATCAAAATCCACGCCAAGCATCACTTCGACATCCTGAAATGTGTTTGAACCCAAGTTGACGCTGAGCAGGTAGTTCCAGCGAGCGCCTGCAGGAACCTCATCGGACGGCTCGGAATAACCCGTTTCAATTCGATACGAAGTCGGTGCGGTGGGTTCTGGAACCAAGCTGCCCACAAATCGTTCCAACGCGCCCAACGACACGGACAACCCGTTGCATGTGTCACGCGACACATGCATGTGTTCATTCGAAATACCTTCTCCAATGAAGATAGGGTCAGGAGCTGCGGTGTTGGTTTCATTGTGCATTGCGCAGTACGCGCATGTCTCCCCCTGCTCATTGGCTTCTGGAAGAAAGTTGCTTGCGAAAACATCCATGCATCCATCGACCCTGACTTCGACGACAAATTGTTGAATGGCCGACGATGAATTGGCGCAGGCATCGGTGCTGACATACTCCCTCCACCACACTTCGGTCGTCGAAGTGACCGATGCCAGCGAATCCGATGATGACCACGTTGGATTGCTGTCGCAATTGTCGGATACCTCCACAAATGGTTGAGGCAACACCTCACTACCCAAGGGCTGACCTGAGTTGTATGGCAGAATTTGGTCTTCAAGGCTGCTGGTAAATACCGGTGCCACCGTATCAATCACGGATACAGTACGTGAAAAACTGCTCGCATTGCCACATGCATCTGTCGCGGTCCAGACTTGCAGCACCGTCAACGACGATGGACAATCACCCTGCGTGGTGGATTCCGACAATTGAACAGAAGCCGTGCTGCATATTTCAAAAAACACAGGGGCATCGGAAGGCAAATCCGCACTGCATGACACCAATGTGTCCGAAGGAGCCCAAACGAGTTCAGGTGCTTCATTGTCATTGACAATGACTACCCTCGACACGGACGCTGCATTGCCACAAGCATCCGTCACAGTGTAGGTGATGGTTTGTGTATTCTCTCCGTTGCATGAACCTTGCTGTGCATTCAAAGCAGACGATGTGGTCCAAGCACTGCAATCGTCCTCTACGATCAATTCTGCCGAGGGAATGGGCTGGCCGCAACCCACAATCAAGGTGTCCCCTTGACCCCAAGCGCCGAGCGTCACCGAGGGCGAGGTCGTATCTACAAAACTGATGGACTGCTCCGCCTCGGAAGTGTTTCCACATGCATCCGTGGCCACAAACGTTCGAACCAACGTGTACTCTGATTCGCACGTTCCCGGTACTGTTGATTCGAACCAAGTGACCTCCACGGCACCGCATTCATCAACTGCCGTGGCCATCTCCACCTCGGGTTCGGGAGAGGAACAGTCCAACGTGAGGTTCCCTGGGATTGACGTGAAAACCGGGGGAGTGTCGTCCGTTTGGGTCACAACTTGTGTAGCCTCACTTGCATTGCCACAGTTGTCTATCGCAATTACATGACGTTCCCATTGAAATCCACATTCCACCGACAACGAATCCAAGGTTTCCGTCACCACTACCTCGGAGCAGGCATCCGTGACAACGAAATCTTCGAAGACCAATTCCTGAGTACAGGAAATGACAACATCTTCAGGCATGAGGATGGTAGGAGCAGTGGTATCCAAGAATTCAATCACTTGCTGCGCTGTGGTCGACGCGTCGCAGGCATCGGTGAGGACAAACGTTCGAGTCAAGCGTGAACCACTGCAAAATGGAAACGTGGTGGCATCCGAAGCACTGAAGGAAATTCCATCGCAGCTATCAAAAACGGCATCCGTCAGGTTGGCTTCCTGTCCACATTCTACCGTGTAGTCGTTGGGCACGGAAGTAAAACTTGGCGGCGCAGGATCATGCAGATAAACCGTGTAGGCAGTGTCCAACACATTCTCACAGTCGTCTGCGATGGTGATTACCAGGTCGATGGACATCACTCCTTGGCAAAGAAGCACGGTGTCTCTCATGCTGAATCCACCCGTCATGCTCGCATCACAATTGTCTTTGATGATGGGAATCCAATCCAAACCCGAACTGCAATAATGACCTCCGTTGGTGGAACCATTCATTACATAAGGACTCGTGGTGTCGCGCAAACGAATCAATTGCGTGTGGGTTGCGCTGTCACCGCATGCCACCACGAGCCAGTTCCGATCGACCCACGTCTCCTGCGGACAATTTCCTGGCATCAACACATCGTCAAAACTCACCGTGAACGAAGGACACGTGGAATCCAACGCAACCAGGGGTTCTTCATAGACCTCTTCCAATTCGGAGGTGCAAGAACCTTGAAGAAGGTCGGCTGGCCAGGTCACAGAGAATTGAGCACATGCCGGAAAAGACAAAAAAGTCCCCAAAATCAGACTTGGGTATGCGAAAGAAACATTCATCGGTTGAAACGTTGTGATTGGTTTGGTAGGTCTGAAGCAAAACTGACACTATTCCCTCCGAATCCTACGCAATGGACTGCCACATTTTATTCACAACACCCGCGCCAACAGCTAGTTACATAATCTATGAATAACCTTGACGAGACCTTCGGTTCCTCGCCTGCCGGGCATCCTGGACATGAGGATCACGTCAAACATGCCTGCATCTCATCGTCTGAAGGTGGGTTCCCGTGAACGAAAAAGGCCCTGCGCGATGCAAGGCCTTTTTTCAATCATGGATCTAGTAGCGGGATTAGTCGCAAATGTTTCCGAAGTAAATGAAGAGATCCAACAAATCATGGACATCTACTTCCGAATCGCCATTAAGATCTCCAGGACAGGGGTCCTCAAAGGCAAACAGACAGCTACCGTCATCTTGTGTTATAGAGCTATCATAATTCATAGCATCTGCGTAAGTACAACCACTTTGATTTGGCTCGAAAAGATTGGCACCTAATTCCAAACACTGATCAGCAATATTGTCTCCAATGATGCGTCCCCTAATGTCATCAACAGGAGGGTGAATCCCCCCCCAAATTCTAGACAAACCACTCTGGTCAGCTGCGTCTTTATATGTAGCCCATTGGAGGTCAAATGATTCCGATGGCCCAACATCAAAATTCAAATAACTCGGATCAAAACTAAAGCTCCCCATTCCACCAGGGAAGAATGGAGACCCTGTCATTGTCGCAAGCAATTCGGCTGCCGCAGCAGAGAATGTTGAGTGACCACTAACATAACCGGCAAAAGGAGGAGTCACAAAAGATGGAAGTTGGTATGGCAACCAATGACAGCCCGGTCTCCAATCAAAACTAGCTGGCATCGCTGGGTCTGCATTTGGAATCCATTGTTTGACTTTAATCTCCCCTTCTGAAGATGGGAACTCAAGCAAAAGAGGGTCGCCAGACTCAATAACTTCAATCACACCCTCAATGAGAGGAAGCCCGTGTTCATGATAGCTGGCAAGTGTTGGGTCGGTAGATTGACCCAAGCTTTGCATGTGGCGTATTGCTGAGATTGGTCGAATAAAATCATACGACGCTTTGATACCCCAAGCCGCAATTGAACAATCGTGGAATGCACCACCCATCAATAAATACGCCCGAGCCAACCACTCTTCATTAGACAGCAACACCTCACCTCTCCAGTTTGGAACAAACTCTGGGGCAGCAAAGACATCATGATTCATTATTGAGAACCAGTGTCCTGGAGGGGTCTCAGAATTTGGACCATCCGCCCAAAATTCAGGCAGAACTCTGGTGAAGTCTGATCGTAATACCATATTCTCTACATATGGCTGATTCGTTATTGGATTGAAAGCATGGCCTGGTCCAAGATTTGCTCCATCAAGGCTGTAATAGATCTCCGGGACATCTGGATACCCTCCAAAATTACCCTGACTTCTTGGTGAAATATCCATATACTCATCATCCTCAGCCTGAGGGTTTAGGTGTTGCTGCCAGCTAACGACAGTGGCAAATCCATTCATATAGCTGTACGGGCTATCTCCACCATCTTCTAAATACTCTGGAGCTCCTGGGTCCTCGTAAACTCTATAGACGCAACCATCTCTCTCCACTTGAATTGAATTATCAATATCCAAGGCGAAAGGAAGAACATCTCCCCAGTTTGCTCCGAGAAAATCTTGAAAGCCCGGGGTGCCAGCAACACAGAATTCGTGTACAGCTTGGTAACCGAAGTCGCCGCCGTCAACCATCTGAGCCAAAACATTACCAGAACCGTCTGTCAAAGTGTAGTTGCCCACAACACCCACGTATTGTAAGCCATTACCATACTCATCATTGACCGTGAGAGTGTAACAGTCAGCAGGTACATCAAACTCAAAGACAAATGTCTCATTGTCCTCCGCTCCAACACCTGTAGTGTTTGAGTATGGACCACCAGAACCAACGTTGCCATTTGGACCATCAATAGACCAAGTTGTCTCACTCCCATAGTCGTCAAGGGTGAGGGTCAAATGGATATCTGCATTGCCGGGCGCCGTAACTCCAAAGGCAAGGGGTTGCCAGTGGGCCGCATCATCCAATGAGACACAAGAACCAGGAGTTTCCGCATCAACGGGATTATTAGATGGTGTGTAACAGGTGTTAACATAGCCGGCATCCTGATTTGCACCGTCGAACATGAAGTGAGTGTTCACATCAACACCATAGTCGTAACCATAAATTGCTGATGGATCATTACTCAGGGAGGCCCAATCTTCTCCATGAAGAGACATGACCAGTTCATCTAAGTTTACTTGAATCTGAGCCCAACCAGGAGAGTCTGCATAACGATTAGAAATAAACGCATATGAGAAACCAGACCAGGCTTTATCGAGGTCAATTCCTTCACCTGAGGGTGCTGCTGGATCAAGTTGGCTTTCCCCACCATTGATCAATTGGTCATGAATGTTATACATCCCCATTGAGTGGTGATATAGATTCCGAGCATGAACAACCGGTTTAGCGGCATCATTTCGAATCGATTCTAAAAGTTCTTCATTCCATTCCCAATTGACTTGAGCATTCATTGATGTCGCAGTCGATGTGACAATTAATCCGACTACGAGGTGCTGTATGAACGTCTTCATTGTTTTGGTTTTTTGGTGTGTTGGGAGCTGAAATTAACCTTTTTATGGTTTGAATCATCTTTTTTATCGGATTAGTATGCGCTTTCGTCTACAAAGCGAATCCACTTGGTCCTCAAACTCAAACTTAGCGGGGGTCTTTGATGGAGTAGGGAAGGCGCTTACACACCTCCCCACCCCTTCAAACACTGGATGATTGACTGCAACTTGGACAATTCGAATGCCACTGCTTAGCCCCCTTAGGTAAGTCCCGGCAAGGCATTGATGGATTGCGGCTTTTGCCAAGGCTTTTCCACCTAGTCTTTCGATTGATCGGCAATGGCTTGTCGTTCTTGTCAAGCATTCTCCTACCCGACAGGGTTAGACGATAGTCCTTCCTTATTTCCCTCCGTTGGCGCAGAATCTTGTGACATCTCTTTCTTCTAACGACAACATGGTACAAATCAGGGCAAAGAACCTTCAGCTCACCAAGCCAATATGCGTAGCAATCAGGGTTGAGGCTTAATGTCCCATGAAGGTAGATAGCCTCGAAAATTGGTCGAGGATCAGCTTGGATGTTGTCACCGATGTACTTGCCGTTAGAATTGACCTGAAGGCCTTCGTGGGAGAAGATGTTGCTAAAGCTTTTCCTTAGCGAGGAACGGCGATGGTGGCCAGGAGGAAATGTGCGACGCTTCCTCATCTCGCTACATATTTACGATACAAAAAAAGATGCGAAAAAACAAGCAATAACACAGTTAATTTAAGGCCTAGCAACACCTTTATCGTTAGCAGAAATGCCATTGGATATTGGGTTTGAAGCGAAGCGTGCAGTGTTATATCGTTTCATGTGTCTCTTAGGTCGTTTCGTTGATTTTATGCTCGTATATGGTTGTTCTCTAGGGACACACTCTCGCCAGTAAAGAACATGTGGTCACGACGTTTCATGACCTTCCGCACTTTACGGACGTCAAAGGTGTCCGCACTAAGGCGACAAGCCAAGAGAAATCTGTTCACACTCTCAACGAGTTTTTAACGCACCCATTAAATCCTGGCCATGTGCGGCAGAAGTGTGCCGCAAAACGTGCCAGTTACACCGTTAAAACGACTATCTTGGATTCGCTATTCATCGTTTCATCAGTCACACCGATGTCGACAGTGAACCGCTAAACCCCATTTCTGCACACAAAAAAGGCCCTGCTCGATGCAAGGCCTCTTGTAGCGGGGGGGGGGCTCGAACCCCCGACCTCAGGATTATGAATCCTGCGCTCTAACCAGCTGAGCTACCCCGCCGAATGGGGCGCGAAGGTAACACGTTTTGGCTTCAATTTCCATGTCTGATCCAAGAGATTTCTGTGGCTTCTGTCGTATCTTGTGAACGCAGCTCAGTCAAAAGCCTGGCATGGATGCAGTGGCGCATTTGATGGCGCATTTCATAACAACGACAAACGAGCGAGATGATTCTGGAGAAGGTCAAGTTTCAAATGGAAATCCCGTTGAACAGTTCCAAAGGGGTATTGTACAACTGCATCAGCACCCCTTCGGGTTTGGCTGAGTGGTTCTGTGATGACGTCAACATCAAAAAGGACGTGCATATCTTTTTCTGGGACGGAAGCCAAGAATCCGCGAGGATGATCTCCAAAAAGAAGGATGAGTTTGTGAAGTTCCGTTGGCTAGAGGCCGAAGAAGAAGGCGAAGACACGTTTTTCGAATTTCGAATTCGCGTGGATGAATTGACAGGAGAAAATGCCCTGGTGATTACGGACTTCGCAGATGAAGACGAAGTGGAAGATGCCCAAGATTTGTGGCACGCCCAAACGGACAAGCTTCGTCAAGTGCTCGGCTGCTGAGCCTTCCAACAATCCTTTCAGGGGCCGCTCGGTCACACACCCGCGATGGAGGCGGCCTGTTCAGATTGGAACGAAGGGGGCAAGAGCACGACGCATTTCCACACTCCAGGCATGATTGCCTGACTCTGATTCCAGGAACAAGGTCCGTGTTTCAGGAATGCAAGGGTTCAAAGACAAGCACCAAAGCGTCCGAAGTGGACGATGGTTTGATTTGGGTTGGACCGCCACGCGGTGGGCCACGTGAAGACCCACGCGTGCTGAAACTTCCAAGAATTCATCGTCGCGATCATGGGGGAAGATGACCTCCATCATCCCGGCGTTGGCCAAGAGCACCTTGGCTTTCGACAAAAGCACAGACAAGGGCATGGCATCGTCGTGCCGCGCCAAATTCCTTTTTCGGTCCTTGCTTTTGGGGTGGTTGTGAAAAAAAGGTGGGTTGCAGACAATCAGGTCAAACCCCTCACCCCCGCCCCATCCTTGCAGCGCGGCGTGATGCACTCGAATTCTGTCTGAAAACGGGCTGCCCACGACATTTTGGGTTGCTTGGTACGCTGCCTCCGGTTCCACCTCGATGGCGTCGATGCGGGCTTGCGGAAACCGTTGAGCGAGCATCAAAGCCAAAATCCCCGATCCAGTGCCGATGTCCAAGACGCGCTTGATGGTTTGGACTGGCTGACGGTTACCGGCAAAGGCACCGAGCACCAAAGCGTCGGTGCCAACCTTCATGCCACACGCATCGTCGTGAATCTCGAATTGCTTGAAGACCTGGATGCGTCGTCCCGAGCGGCCCATGACTTAATCTGCGGATGAATCTGAGTCCTGGCGTCGCTTCTGCCAAGTCTCGAATTCAGGGAAGACTTCGGGGCGATTGAGTGGATCGTGACGCAAGGGCTCTACCTCGATCAAACCTTCGTGACAATCCGAAGGCAAGCGTTGGTACAATGCCGTCCCTTCGGTTTTATGCGCCACCATCGAATCGCTCACCTGGCCTTTCCGTTCAGCGGGGTGACCGATGATGAGTGAGCGTTTGGGCCATGAAGAACCCGCACGCACAAGCGCAAGGGCACCTACAATGCACTCTTCACCCAAGACCACGTCATCGAGCAGCACAGCATTCATACCAACCATGGCATTTCGTCCCACACGCGCACCATGAATCATGGCCCCGTGCCCGATGTGCGCCCCTTCCTCCAAAAGCACAGTGGTGCCCGGAAACATATGAATGACGGCGCATTCTTGGACATTGACACCACGTTCGAGAATGATTTTACCCCAATCTCCCCGGAGCACGGCACCTGGTCCCACATAACAATCGGGCCCAATGGTTACATGACCTATGACCGTGGCTTGTGGATGGACAAACGACGACTCATGAACGACGGGAATCATCCCTTGAAAGGCATACACCATGATTCGTCATCCTTGGGGTCGGCGAATGACCACTGCATACCCTTGACCCACCCCGATGCACAGCGTCACCAATCCCCAGGTTCCTCCGGACCGCTTCAATTGGCGCGAAGCTGTCAAAAGCAACCGCGCACCCGTCATGCCCAACGGATGGCCAAGTGCAATGGCGCCACCGTTGGGATTCAATCGCGGGTCCGTGTCGGACAAATTCCAGCTGCGAATGCACGCAAGGCTTTGGGCTGCGAAGGCCTCGTTGAGTTCAATCACATCGAGGTCATCCCAACCTACGCCGGCCTTGTTCAAGGCTTGGTTGGCCGCTTCGACGGGGCCAATGCCCATGATTCGTGGCGGCACACCCACAACAGCAGACGAGACAATCTCCACCAGAGGCTCCAAACCATGGGCCACCAAACCTGCTTCATTGGCCAACAAAAGTGCCGCTGCCCCATCGTTCAGACCGCTTGAATTGCCGGCCGTCACGGAACCTCCCTCGCGACGAAAGGCGGGACGAAGCCTGGAAAGCACCTCCAACGTTGTGTCAGGCTTCAGGAATTCATCCTCGGCAAACACGAGGTCTTCCTGCTTTCGACGGGGAATCGACACAGGAGCGATTTCCTCTGCCAAACGCCCCTCGGTTTGGGCCTGTGCAGCCTTGGCCTGACTCCATGCCGCAAATACATCTTGGTCTTCGCGCGAAATGCCGTGCAAGTCGACAAGGTTCTCGGCCGTTTGGCCCATACCATCTGTACCATACAAAGCATCGAGACGCGGATTGATGAACCGCCAACCAAAGCTCGTGTCGTGAAGCTCCATGTCTCGACCAAAAGCCGAAGACGTCTTCGACAGCACCCAAGGGCCTCGGGTCATATGCTCGACACCACCTGCAATCATCACATTGGCATCTCCGACGTGGAGAGCACGGGCTGCATGAACCGAAGCGGCCAAGCCAGAGGCGCACAACCTGTTGATGGTTTCAGCGGGGACTTCCTGTGGAATGCCCGCCAAAAGCGCAGCCATCCGAGCCACATTTCTGTTGTCTTCGCCTGCTTGGTTGGCACACCCCATGAGCACGTCCCCAATCGCCCCAGGATCCAACCCGGGAAGCCGTGCCATCAATGCTGACAACGCATGGGCTGCCAAATCATCAGCACGGACACTCGACAGTGTGCCCCCAAAGGAACCGATGGGCGTGCGAATCCCATCAACCACAAATGCATTCATGTTGCGAAGATAGGTTGGGGATGACCGCATCTTTCGCCAAATTGCGGCATGCGCCTGGCCATCGTTTCTACCTTCCCACCTTACCGGGGTGGGATTGCAACCTTCAATGCCGCCATGGCACGAAGCCTCGAGGAGGCTGGACATGAGATCACATGTGTGACTTGGTCTCGTCAATATCCGTCACGGATGTTTCCGGGAAGCTCTCAATTTGAACCAGGAAACAACCTAAGCGATGCCACCATGCCAGCCACGTTGGACGTCTTGTCACCATCGAGTTGGCGACATGTGGGCCGGCAAATGGCCGACATGGATGTCGTCGTGCTGCCCTTTTGGCATGCCATACATGCACCTGCTCTAGCCGCCGTCGCCCGCCACGCCAAACGCGCCGGTGCGAGAAGCGTGTGGGCGCTCATGCACAACGCGAATTCCCATGATGGAAAATCCATTCATGCGTGGCTCACGGGACGATTTTTGAATCGCGTCGACCAAATCATCACCCTAAGTCGAGGGGTCTCCGAGGCACTTGCACCCCGCCCCACCACCACCCTGTTCCACCCTTTGATGGGCGGCTGGGGACGAGGACCGGGAAAAAGTGCGAGTCGACAACGACTCAGTCTGCCCGAGCATGCCAAGGTGCACCTGTTTTTTGGGCTGATCCGGCCTTACAAGGGTTTGGACATTCTCTTGCAAGCCCTGGCAGAATTGGGTCCAGAACATCACGTGGTCATCGCCGGTGAATGCTATGGCAGTTTCGCCCCGTACCAAACCTTGATTGACCACTTGAAGTTGGAGGGACGCGTGCATGTGTTTGACCACTTCATTCAAGGAAAGGACGTTCCCACCTATTTGGACGCAGCCGATGACATGGTTTTGCCTTACCGAACGGCCTCCCAAAGTGGCGTCACCGCATTGGCATTGCAACATCGGATCAAAGTAATCGCCTCAGACGTCGGAGATTTGGGCCAAACCATCATCCCCGAACTCACGGGAAGGTTGGTTCCTCCCCTCCAGCCCCGAGCCTTGGCCGAAGCCATGGCCGAACCTTGGACTGCCCAAGAAGCCGACGTCAAGGCCGCTTTTGGTCAAATCGAGAAACGTCTTAGTTGGTCGGCATGGGCAAGCCTTCTGTTGCCACAGGAGGCACGCGCTGACGAAGTAGTTCTTCGCGGGGCCGGATGAGCGGATCAAACACAAACCGCTGCAGCAACACCACCTCGCCATGTTCCGTGACGCCGTACAGATGCTCGCCATCGTGCGCCATCAGCTCGCCTGTGGCATCTCGGTCCAGCCCGGTCCTTGGTTTCCAATGCACTTGAACCGAAGACGACCGTCCATCGCGGCCCCATGCCCTCAAGACGAAAGCTGGTTTGGCTTGCCTCAGGCTGTCCTCTTGAATGTCTGACAGTCTGCTTCGATAGGTTTCCAGGTGAACCTTTTTGAAGCGCAGAAAATGGGTTTGGACCCCTGCCGTATCCACAATGTCCATCGCCTCGCCGTTCGTACCCTCCATTCGAAGGGTGCCGCGTGCATTGACCTCAAGTGAGTAGCTGTTTTGAGGATCCTCGGACGTCTCCACCTCAATGCGCTGCAGCGTTCTGCCAGGGAAATCAAACAGACCGGTATAACGCCATTCTCGCTCGTTGGTGAAAAAACGCGTGGACAAATACCCTGTAAATCCCTCCATGTGCACGACATAGGGATCTTGGCCTTTGCCGTCTTGGGTCTCCAACAACATGTAGGTGCCCGTGTGGCTTGGTGTCGCTGTACCTACGTACCACGTCTTGACAGGTTGGTTTCCTCCTTGATAGATCTCCACCTTCTTCCCACGGCTGGCCAAAAGTCGAATGACATTGGGACGAGCTGCTTCAGCCACAGGTCCTTGCACTGCAGCCCGTTTGAACGTCTTCAAAAGCAATGCGACAGCGTCCTCTCTCGCCTTGAATCTGCCATTCAAATCCCACAGCCTCCCTCGGGTGGGCCTGGTCAAGGTCACCGCATTCCCATCCATGTCCGCAATGAAAATCTTGTCCACCTTGGACGTGTCTTCGATGGCAAATTGCGTGCCCTCGATGTGCGCAAGAGCGCCTTGTGGATCTTGAAACCACCACACCATGCCAAGGACGGCCGTCAGCGCGACAAGCAAGTACAGGATTCGAAGGTTCGCATGCATGAAAGTGGATCTGTGAATAGGATTTCTGTGGACAGGTGATGTTTCTAAGGCTCGGTGTCAACGTTGCATCGCTCGAAAAACTCAGTTCGCGTAAAGTCGTCGGCGCCATGCCAACACCCCTCCTGCTGCAAACGCAACAAGGAGAAGTGGCATACCCACGGCGATGAACTGCCAGCCTCGACGTTCTTTTCTCACCCGCTCTGCGTCAAGGGGCCTCAAGGTGATGGACCGAGATCGAACACTGATCAACGCATCCTCATCGAGCAAATGATTGATCGTGTTCAGCAGAAACTCTTTGTTGTCGTATACCACCCGTCTTGCGTACCGATCGTACCCCAAGGGCAGATATTGACCATCCGAGCGAACCTTGTTTCTGGCAACATCACCGTCTGAAATGACAACCATGGCTGTGGGCGCACTCTCCGAACGAAACGCAAACGATTCATCTCGCTTCAATGTGTCTGGCAACAGGGTTGCGAAATGAGAACGGAACGTGCCTTCGAGCATCACGGCGAGCGGTGCATGGGGGGTGTTTCCGGATTGAAACACAACAGGGTCCAAATCGACAATGCTGCTCGAAATTCGAACGGGTGCGCGGTACACCTTGGCCCGTTCGCTCGAAGTGAGCAACGTGGTGGCTTTGACTTGTTCCTGGGTGTTGACCAAGTCCATGGAAGACACAAAATCAAAATGGATGGGATCGAGGTTGTTGGTGATGGGATGCCCCGTACCCAGCGGCAAGGCAAGCGGTGCAAAATACCAACTGAACATCTGCATGTTGCGTTGGTTGCCCATGGGACCTGCGTCCAACATGATGGGTGCGCATTGAGGGTCGATGACCAAATCCCGATTCAAGCGAACCCCGTAATCAAACAATTGGTCGTAGATGCCGAGGGGATTCTCCACTCCATACGTTTCTTGAGCCGCTCTCAAGCTGTCCAAATCCGTCAAAATGGGATCCACCATCCACAGGATCTTTCCGCCATTCATCAGGAATTGATCCAAAATAACCCGGTCCTTGTCACCAAAGGGCTGTTCTGGTTTGGCCACAATGACCAAATCGTACCGGTTGGTTCGGTACCTCATCCCTTCGAGCTTCTCAGACAACACATTCAAGCGAGAATCGATGTTAACCCTCACGACCATGTGGTCCTCCTCCAAGGCGGACACCAAATCTGCCAAGGCTGCATCCTCCAATTCACCATGCCCCTCCAAAATCGCAATGCGTCGTGGTTCCAGCGCTGTGCTTCTTCGAATGCCCGCTGTCAATTGGTATTCCAGCGCGTTGATCGAACCTTGGATCATGGCTTCGTCCGCTGCCGGCACTTCACTTGCGAAAAACTGCACAGGCCGCTCCTCTCCCCGATAACTCACCATGGCACCGGGCCAAATCGTCTGAAACGCCTGGGCCCCACCATCTTGGTAGGCAATGCGCGTGAATTGAAGGCCACGCTCAAAGAGCGCCTGTTCATTTTGGCCGATGGTGTTCGCATCACCCGATGCATACAAATCGACAAACTGATAGCTCACCCTGCCGCCACTCGCCTGTGACATCGCTTGGAGTTGGGACTCCGCAGCTCGCTCCAAGCGCTTCCAACCCACAGGCAATTCGCCTGTGAGGTAACATGTCACGAGGACGTCGTCTTGGAGCTCGTCAAGCAACTTCAACGTGCCAGGAGCCAGGGTATGGCGCTTTTCAGCTGTGAGGTCCACAGCGACATGCATGAACTGACCCAATGCCACGAGAATCAACACAACTGCCGAGGACAACACCAAAGACGTTCCTTCCCGAAGAATTCGACCCCGACGTTGGGCCAACACAAAGCGAGCCACAACCATGGACATCGCCATCCACGCACCGAAATACACGACATCCCGCGAATCGAGTAGCCCTCGGCTCATGGATTCAAAGTGCGCTTGCATTCCCAACTGCACAAAGGAGTGCTCGAAGCTTCCCAACCATGCAAAATCGGCCATGGCGTCAAAGCCAGCATACGCCAAAAAGGACAGCAACATCCCTACAAGGAAGGCCACCAAGGGTTGCTTCGTGCTCATGGAAGCGACCACGCCAATTCCTGTGAGCGCCCCCGAAAACACAACCAGCCCCACGTAGCTTCCCCACACCCCTCCAAGGTCGAGATTCCATGCTGGCTGCCCCAACAATCCCACCACCCACACGAACGAAAGTGTTGGGAGCAACGCAGCCACCGCCACCAGCCAAGAACCTAGAAACTTGGCCATCACGATCTGAGTCTCCGTCAACGGTCGGGTCAGAAGCAACTCGAGGGTGCCCTCCCGATGCTCCTCTGCGAACGAACGCATGGTAATGGCAGGCACCAGAAACATCAACACCCAAGGGGCCAACGCAAACAACGAATCCAAAGAAGCCATCCCCTGATCGAGGACATTCCACCCCCCCGGAAACAACCACAACAGGAGACCCGTCAACAGCAGGAACACCGCCACCACGGTGTACCCTATCAAGGTGCTGAAAAAACTCCTTATTTCACGAAAAACGAGTGCCCACATGTGAATCAGAGGTCAAAGATAGCCTCTGGCTCCTTGGAGGCAATGGTGTAGGTCCACACCTCTGGCGAAGCCCTGAACAAAGTCTTGGTCGCAGGCCAAACAACGCCAAACAATGCCGATTTTCTGTAGGCGTCCAAATGCGCGACACTCTCCCACCGACTGAATGTGGCCCGTACGTCGGGATCTTCGGGATCTTCCATCAAGGTCACCCCCAAACATCCGGGTTGAGATTGGATGTCCTCATGGTGTTTCCAGAACAATGCCTCGAATGCCTTCACATCTTTAGACATGATGTGCAACTTGACGATGCGTACAATCATACGCTCTGGAATTCGATGCGAAGCGGGTCTCCGAATTTCAGGCCAAGCAGTTCCGTGGCCCCCCCGTAACCCGTCCCGCTTCCCCCCATGCAAATCGCGATTTCAAGGAGGCCCATCGCATTGAACACAGCCACGGGTTCTCCAGGGGTACCCTCGACATAGGTGGCATGGATGCGGCGGATGTCGCTTCGGGCGCGGCGCATGTTGACAAAAAAGTCGCGCCCGCGCCCTGCCTCCTTGAAGAGCGCCCGGTCGATGTCCGTGATGCAATTGCCCCGACCATCGACGTGACGAACATGACCCACCAAGGCATTGTCTTCAATGACAGGTCGGAAATTTTCCACTTGCGTCACCAAAGATGCGGGACGACCAAGCAACTCTGGAATGCCCCCCTTGGCCAAGTGGGTCGCCGCCGGCACAAAGAGCGCGCGCTCTGGAAACGTGGGTTCATCGCTGTCTGTTTGGACTCCGGACATGTCAAACACCACGTCAGGAACCCTGCCTCCCATCAGCTGGAACACCCCCGTATCGGCTCCAATGAAATACTGGTCCTGCCAACGCACAATCCGATGGGGATGGTCGGCGGATTCAACAGTGTTCAGCGCGACGATGTGAACCGTTCCTTTGGGGAAACTAGGCACGGACGTCCTGAGCACAAAAGCCGCATGAACCGTGTCAAATTTTCGAATGCTGTGGGTCAAATCGACAATCTGCGCGTCCGGCATTCGGCGCAGGATACTGCCCTTGAGCATGCCCGTGTAGATGCTGTCGGGACCAAAATCGCTGAGGAGTGTGATTGGTGGCACGAACGCAAAGGTGAGAAAGCTACTTTTGTCCTCCACATGCACGAATCCATTCTTTCTCTCGAAGGCCTCGATTTGATGACATTCCTCGGACAAGGGAATGCCAATTTGCGCGCCTTGCAAACGAGATTTCCCAAACTCAAAATTGTGGCCCGAGGCACGGATTTGAAAGCGATTGGTGACCGCGAAGACTTGGGGAGGTTCGAAGAGGTGATGCGCATGGTGATTTGGCATGTCGACAGGTTCAATTCCCTCGACGAAGACGACATCGAGCGTTTGACCAAAACAGAAGAGATGACCCTGCTGAATCACGCGGCACAAGACGACGTGATTGTCTACGGGCCTGGTGGATTGAAAGTGACCGCCCGAACCCCCAACCAACGACGACTCGTCGATGCCATTCGAGAACACGACATGGTGTTTGCGGTAGGACCAGCGGGCACAGGAAAAACGTACACCGCAGTGGCGATGGCAGTGGCCGCCTTGAAGGACCGGCGCGTCCGAAAAATCATCTTGACGCGACCCGCCGTGGAGGCAGGTGAAAATCTCGGGTTTCTTCCTGGCGATCTCAAGGAAAAACTCGATCCCTACTTGCAGCCCTTGTACGATGCCCTGACCGACATGCTTCCCTACGAGCGTGTGGCCGATCACCTCGAGAAAGGCGTGATTGAAGTGGCACCTCTCGCTTTCATGCGTGGAAGAACCTTGGACAAGGCGTTTGTCATTCTCGATGAAGCCCAAAACGCCACCTCTGCCCAAATGCGCATGTTCCTGACGCGGATGGGCAAGGAGGCCAAGTTTGTCATCACCGGTGATGGTTCCCAAGTGGACCTTCCAAGAAATCAGCGTTCTGGACTCATCCACGCGTTGCGCTTGCTCGAGGATGTGGAGGGTATCTCCACCATCCGACTCACAGGCGTAGACGTGATTCGGCACCGCTTGGTGGGTGCCATCATTGATCGTTTTGACCAAGATGACGCCCGACGTGCCGAGGTCGAAGCTGCGAACAAGGAAGCCAAAATCGCAGCTTCTCAGTCCACGACCTCCCCGACCCAACCGAAGCCTTCTTTGCCCGCTTCTCACCCCTCAACCTAATTGCATCATCTCTTTCATGAAAGCAATTCAAAGCACTGATTTTCATTTTTCTGGACAAACAAAGTCCTACCACGGAAAGGTGCGTGACATGTACACCATTGGGGACGATTTGATGGTGGCCGTGGTGTCGGATCGCATCAGCGCTTTTGACGTGGTCATGCCTCGGGGCATTCCCTTCAAAGGTCAAGTTCTCAATGGTGTGGCAAGTCACTTTCTGGATGCTGTGACAGACATTGTCCCGACTTGGAAACTCGCGACGCCTGATCCCAATGTCACGGTGGGATTGACGTGCGAACCCATTCGGTTGGAAATGGTCATTCGTGGCTATCTGACAGGCCATGCGTGGCGCCAGTACAAGGCTGGTCACAGATCCCTGTGCGGAGCACCCATGCCCGACGGAATGCGCGAACACGACCGTTTCCCTGAACCCATCATCACCCCGGCCACGAAGGCTGAAGAGGGCCATGACGAGGACATTGCTCCAGCAGATATCCTTGCGCGTGGCATCGTCAGCCCCGAATTGTGGGCAGAACTGGAACGCGTCACCCGGGCCCTGTTTCAACGCGGCACGGAGATGGCCGCTGCTCAAGGCCTGATTTTGGTGGATACCAAGTACGAGTTTGGCCTGCGAAACGGGGTTCTCACACTGATTGATGAAATCCACACACCTGACAGCTCCCGCTATTTCTATGCGGATGGCTACGAGGCGAGGCAGGCTGCAGGACAACCCCAGCGACAACTGAGCAAGGAGTTTGTTCGGGAGTGGTTGATGGAACACAATTTCATGGGGTTGGAAGGTCAAACACCTCCTGAGATGGATGATGAATTCCTGAACACCGTGACCACGCGCTACATTGAATTGTACGAACGCATTACGGGCAAGTCCTTCCAAGGATTGCAGACCGAAGACCCCTTGGCCCGCGTCGAACAAGCCGTTGAACAGTGGCTGCAGACACAGAAATCCGACGGGGCAAACCCTCAATTTCCGCTTTGATCTCATGGGACGATCCAAAGAGCCATGGCATGACGACGCTTTGGAAGCCGTGCGGGTGTTGAAATCTGGCGGCGTGATTTTGCACGCCACCGACACGGTGTGGGGGCTCGCATGCGATGCAACCCAAGACAAGGCCGTCGAGCGCTTGAATCAAATCAAATCCAGGCACCCCCACCACCCCGTGTTGGTGTTGGTGGCAGACGATGGACATGTGGAGGAATTGGTCTCTGAAGTTCCCGAGGCGGCGTGGGACCTCATGGAACATGCGGATCGTCCCGTGACGGTGGTTTACCCCCAGGGACGTGGGGTTTCGAAAGCGTTGCTCGGAACGGACGGGAGTTTGGCGGTGCGCCGGATTGTGGACCCTTGGTGCGCCTTCGTCATTCGCGGTTTGGGGCGTCCCCTCGCCTCGACAAGTGCCAACCCCACAGGCCAATCTACCCCTCGATGCTTCGGAGAGGTCGACGCGTCGTTGCGACTGGCCGTGGACTTCACAAGCCAGCACCGACAAGCTGAAACCGCCGGTGAGGGACGACCTTCCATGATGGTGTCCTTCGATGCCCAAGGCAGGTTTGCCATCCTTCGGTCTTGATGGATCTCACTTTGCCATCGTGCGTTTCAACCTTCCGCCGCTGAACTTCGAATCAGCAAGGCCTTTGAAAGACCTCCAAACATCGCCATCGTACCTTTGACAAGCTGTCATGAATCTCTCTAAACATCTCCAACACCCCGTCTTTCGACAGGTGGGTGCATTGGCTGACGAGCGGGGTCAGCGGGCGTTTGCCATTGGAGGCTTCGTGCGAGACATCGTGCTTGGGCGCCCATGCAAGGACATTGACATTGTCACGGAGGGAAGCGGCATTGAATTGGCACGGGCAACTGCCCGAGCCATGAACATCCGCCAAGTACACGTATTCAAGAATTTTGGTACGGCCATGTTTCGGGCAGAAGACTATGACATTGAATTTGTGGGCGCGCGAAAGGAATCCTACACCCGCGGAAGCCGCAAGCCCGTCGTGGAAGATGGAACCTTGGAAGACGACCAAAACCGCAGGGATTTCACAATCAATGCCATGGCCATCAGTTTGAATGCGGAGAGCTATGGAAAACTCGTGGACCCGTTTGGTGGCTTGGATGATTTGGCACGCAAATGGATCCGAACTCCCTTGGATCCAGACATCACCTACAGCGACGACCCTTTGCGCATGTTGCGCGCCATTCGATTTGCGACACAGCTCAACTTTCGCATCGAAGAGGGCAGCCTCGAGGCCATTCGTCGGAACGCCAAACGTCTTGATATCATTTCAGCCGAGCGCATCCACACAGAGCTGAACAAAATCATTGCATCCCCCCTTCCCTCACGTGGTTTCAAGCTGCTTTTCAAAACCCGGCTTCTCCATCAATTCTTCCCCGAAATGGTCGCCCTCCACGGTGTTGAGTGGAAAAAGGGAATCGGCCACAAGGACAACTTCTACCACACCTTGGAAGTGCTGGACAACGTGGCAGCCGCAAGCGACAATATGTGGCTCAGGTGGGCAGCCATCATGCATGACATCGCCAAGCCTCCCACCAAGCGGTTTGACCCCAAAGCAGGTTGGACCTTTCACGGCCATGAGGACCGCGGAGCACGCATGGTGCCCAAAATTTTTGCGCGTTTGAAATTGCCGATGGACGCCAAGATGAAGTATGTCCAGAAGCTCGTCTTGCTGCATCTTCGGCCCATCGCGCTGACCAAGGAGATTGTCACTGACAGCGCTGTTCGGCGCTTGTTGTTTGAAGCAGGCGATGACATCGACGACTTGATGATTCTCTGTCGGGCCGACATCACGTCCAAGAACGAGGCCAAGGTGGAGCGATACTTGAAGAACTACGACGTGGTGGTGACCAAACTTCGCGAAGTGGAAGAAAAAGACCACATTCGCAATTTCCAGCCTCCCGTCAGTGGAGAGGAAATCATGGTGACGTTTGGCATCCCTCCTTCTCGGCCGGTTGGGGATATCAAAAATGCCATCAAAGAGGCGATCCTCGAAGGAGACATCCGGAACAATCCTGAGGAGGCACGAGCCCTGATGCTCACCCTTGGCCTTCAGATGGGACTCACCCCTTCCAGCCGTCCTTGAGGGTCACAGCGCGATTGAACACGGGCATGTCGGCTGTGCTGTATTTCGAATCCAATGTGAAATAGCCCAAACGCGTAAACTGCCACGGTTCACCGGCTTGGGCTTCGAGCAATGAGGGCTCCACTTTGCAACCCTGCAACCTTTCCAAGGAATCGGGATTCAAACATTCCATGAAGTCTCGGTCCTTGTTCCCATCGGGACTCGGGTCCGAAAACAACCGATCGTACAACCTCACTTCGGCGTCCTTGGCATGGGTCGCTTCCACCCAATGAAGGGTTCCCTTGGCCTTGATGCCGCTTGTGTCAGAACCACTTTTGCTGTTTGGATGCAATTCCACGTGCACTTCCATCACCTGTCCCTGCCCATCCACGAGATGATTCACGTAGGTGACAATGTACGCGCTCTTCAATCGAACCGACCTTCCAGGAGCAAGACGAAACCATTTCTTGTTCACGTCTTCCGCCTTGAAATCATCCGATTCAATGTAAAGCTCTCTTCCAAAAGGGATGTTCCGCGTTCCAGCGCCGGGGTCCTCAGGATTGTTTTCAGTAGGCAACCATTCCACGTGGCCCTCTGGAAGATTGACCACCACCATTTTCAATGGCCTCAGCACAGCCATGGCTCTTGTCGCCACAGCATTGAGGTGATCTCGGAGAGAAAATTCGAGCAATCCAACGTCGATGATGTTGTTGCGCTTGGCCAATCCCACCCGATCGCAAAATGCACGGATGCTTTCAGGAGAATACCCCCGTCGGCGCAGACCGCTCAACGTTGGCATCCGCGGATCGTCCCATCCATCAACAACCCCATCCTCCACAAGCCGAAGCAACTTGCGCTTGGACATGACCGTGTAGTTGAGATTCAAGCGTGCAAACTCGCGCTGTTTGGATGGGAAAATGCCCAAATTCTCGATGTACCACTCGTAAAGCGGACGGTGATTTTCAAATTCAAGCGAACACAAACTATGCGTGATTCCCTCAATGCTGTCTGACTGTCCGTGGGCAAAGTCGTACATCGGGTAGATGCACCAAGCATCTCCCGTGCGATGGTGGTGTGCAAATTTGATCCGGTACATGAAAGGATCTCTCATGTGCATGTTGGGATGGGCCATGTCAATCTTGGCCCTGAGCACCATGCTGCCCTCCGGGTGCTTTCCTTCACGCATTTCCCAGAACAACCGGAGGTTGTCCGCCACGGGACGGTCTCGAAACGGACTGGCTGTTCCTGGCGATGTTGGGGTTCCTTTTTGGGCTGCGATGTCTTCGGCACTTTGCTCATCCACATACGCCTTGCCATCTTCAATCAATCGCACCGCGTAGCCAAAGAGAATCTCAAAATAATCGCTCGTGAAATATTCCCCGCCATTCCATTCAAATCCGAGCCAAGCGATGTCAGCTCGGATGGCATCGACATAGGCGGTGTCTTCCTTGACGGGATTCGTGTCGTCGAAGCGCAAATTCACTTTGCCCCCAAACTCCATGGCCAAGCCAAAATTCACGCAAATGGCCTTGGCATGTCCAATGTGCAAATAACCATTGGGTTCTGGTGGAAACCGCGTATGAACTCGTCCGCCGTGAAGACCCTCTTGAAGATCAGCATCGATGATTTGCTGAATGAAATGGCGCCTCGGCTTGCCATCTTCGTTCCCTTCGGTGTGCGCGTGAGGTGTACTGGATTCCATGGGTCAAAATTACGTCGCACCTTGGGTCTCATGACATCCCAACACGAAGTTCGATGGAGATTGCGGCAGGGCTCCCTCATCGTAGGATATGAAAGAACCCTCGGCCGCCAGACGTGGTTCAGCAGAGATGGCTTTTGGTGGAATGGCGGGGCATTGGCATACACCGAAAAAGACCGATACACTGGATGGAAAGACCGCCACAATGCGTGGCTCTACGAGTCAGATGTTGTCGATGTTCAAGACAAACCCGGGCCTTGGGTTCTAGGTTGGAATGGCAAAGAATGGGAACTCAGACGACCGAACATTCGCCTGCTTGCAAGCCCCTATCGCGCCTCAATGATACGCGTCGGATTCAACTTCTCTCTCAAATGAGGTTGATGTGCCTCATGAGTTCCTCCTTGTATGTTCGGCTGATTGGAATCTCCACCTCACCAACCTTGACCGTGTATTGGAACGTGTCAATGTGCTGGATCCGGTTCAGGTTCACCACAAAGTTGCGACTCACGCGCACGAAGCGATCCGTGGGAAGCTTTTGCAACAAATCCTTCAACGAAGCTTTCACATTGTACTTGCGATCCTTGACTTGCAATGCGCTGTATTTCCCTTCCACCTCAATGTACAACACATCGTCCAGATCCACCTTTCTCAGTTTGTTCCCCACCTTGGTGTAGATGTGGTCAAACACCTGCGAGGGCTCGTTGATTTTGGCACTGACCATGTCCACAATTTCATCCATGGAGATTGGTCCTGATCCCGCAATCTCAGACATGTGGTCATCATGTTCAGCATGAGCCTTTGAACCGTTCGAGCCATTCGAACCATTCGAACCGTTCGAGCCATTCGAACCATTCGAGCCATTTGTAGCATAGCGAGCATTCCCCTGGGCACGTCCGGCCAAAGAAGCTTGCAAGGTCTGAGCACCTTCCACGTGAAGCAACCCGCCCTTGGAAGCCGCCGCTTCCATCACGTCGTTCCAAGTTTCATCGACCTCACCAACCAGCAACATCAATCCCACGTCATCTCTGAGCATGGCAATCGCCGCGGACAAGGGCGACTCAGGGCGCTGAACCACAAACCCTGCTCTCAGCAACATTTCCGTCAACTCAGTGGGAACTCCGACACCGACAAGGAGGATTGTGTTTGATTTCATGATACTTATCTCACAGAAACAAACAACCATGGACCTGAAAGGTTCGCATGGGCACGCCTAAGGGTACAAGCGACATAGCAAGGAGCATGACTACCTATCTTCGCGGAACAGAAACGTGTCATGGTCACTCGTCAAAATCATTGGATTCCAAGCCTTTCGTCCTCTCCGGAAACCCTCGAGGACGTCTTGGTTGACGTGTCGATTGACCAAGAATGGCATTTGGTCCTGTTCAACGACAACCACAACACGTTTGACCATGTGATTGAATGCCTTGTGAGTACCTGCGGACACGACGCACTTCAAGCTGAGCAATGTGCCATGATTGTCCACTTCAAAGGAAAATGCACAGTCAAGTCGGGTGAGTATGACGAACTCGCTCCCATGTTGAAGGCTCTGTCCGACAGGGATTTGACTGTCGAGTTAAATCCGTAAATTGGGGATATGTTTCCCATGTTTGGTTGCTCAACTGGCTTCAGGTTGGCCTTCGTCTCGGTGATGATTGCCCTTGGAAATCCTGCACGTTTGTGCGGCCAAGTGTTTCAAAACCTCGCGTCGGACTGGAACGTCATTCAATACAACTGGGATGGACATTACGGGGCAGCTGTCAGCACGGCCGATTGGAACAACGATGGTTGGCCGGATTTGACGGTTGGCACCACCCAAGGAGCGCTTCGGACCTACTTGAATGTCGAAGGCACGGGCTTTCAATCTGTCCCCCTGCCTTTTGTGATGGAGAGCGAGACCAAAGCCATACTGTGGGTGGATTTGGACAACGACGGGGACGATGATTTGTTTGTCCAAGAGGAGACCGGACGGGTCGGCGTCATTCGAAACGATGGTCCTGCTGGGTTTGTGGATGTCACGGCAGAATCTGGGATCTCCTTCGAAGAAACGGAAACCGCAGGCGCCTCGTTTGGCGACATGGACAACGACGGGGATTTGGACTTGTACATCTGCCGATACATCGAGTTCCCGGGTGAAGACGACCCCATTCACCGCAATGTCTTGATGCGCAACGAGGGGAATTTGGTTTTCACGGACGTCAGCGAAGGATCTGGCGCGACGGACAATGCATGGTTGAGCTTTCAAAGTCTTTGGTGGGACCACGATGGGGACGGTTGGCAGGACATCTATGTCATCAATGACAAAACGGGTGCCAATGCCCTCTTTCGAAATCTTGGGGATGGAACGTTTGAAGATGTCGCGCCTGCCCTCGGCTTGGACGTCGTTTTGGACTGCATGACAGCAAGTCTCGCGGATTTCAACTTGGATGGCATGCAGGACATGTTCAACACCAGCACCCCGTTTGGCGGGGATGGCATGGGTTCCAAACTCCTCGTCGCACAACCCAATGGAAACTTCCTTGAGGCCAGTGCCAACCATGGTTTGAACATGGATCGATTCTGTTGGGGTGCAGCTTGGATGGATGTCGACAACGATGCGGATCTGGATTTGTTTGTCACCGAGCATGAATTCTTGCAGCCTTACGGATTGAATTTCCTGTATGAAAATGGCGGACAAGGACTCGACTTTCATTTTAGCCCGTTCGCAGAAAACGTGTATGGTGCGGATTACCTGAATTCCCACGTCGTCGCAACGGCCGATTTCGACGGAAATGGATGGGTGGATTTTGTCATGCACAACATCGGGAACCATGCCATGCGCTTGTGGATGAACACCGGGTTTGACAACGGCTATGAAAGCATCCGCATTGCATTGGAAGGAACGATCAGCAACCGCCCCGCTGCTGGCAGTTTGATTGATTTCATCACCTCCAACTACCATCAAAAGCGACACACCCATGTGGGGGAAAACTACCTATCACAAGAGAGCGAGTGGGAGTTGTTTGGCCTTGGCATGGGCACCTTGGAAGGAATTCAGGTGACGTGGCCTTCGGGGTTGGTGGAATTCTTTGATCCCGACATACACGGGTTGAACCCCGGCGGACAATACACATTGGTGGAGGGGTCAAGTGCTTGTCCCAACGAGGTGGTCACTCACCATTTTTGCGAGCCTTCAGGAAATCTGTTTCTCCCCCCACTCCCGCAAGGAGCCACGGGAGTTTGGATCACTGAAACTGGGCAATCCATCACAGGCCAACAAGGATTGAACTGGAACCCCGCCTATGGCAACGTGAC